>URNG01000056.1 GCA_900549295.1 uncultured Rhodocyclaceae bacterium | reverse complement strand
AATGTTTTGGTGGGGCGGCGGGGGCGCGGGTGATAGGAGCCAGCGCGGCGGGCAGGCCGATGCCGGCTTGTGCGGCCCATTTCAGGGTGAGCGGCAGCAGCGTTTCCAGGCCGGTGGCGCCGGATTTGGCTTCGCCGAAAGGCATCATCTTGTCGTCGGCGGCGAGCGGGGTGTGGTCGGAGCAGATGGCGGCCTGGCCGCTGCCGGCGGCCTGCGACAGGGCGGCGCGGTCCTGCTGCGTGCGTAGCGGGGGCAGGAAGCGCGCCTGCGGGTTGAAGAAGCCGATGTCGTGTTCGGTGAGCAGCAGGTGATGGATGCCAATGTCGAAACTGAGCGGCAGGCCTTCCGCCATGGCCGCTTCGACCATCGCCACGCCCGCCGCCGAGGAGAGGCGGGCGGGGGTCAAATCCGGCGGCGGGGAGAGGCGGGTGAGGTGCACGCGGCAGCCGGTGTGGCGCACGAGTTGGGTGAGGGTGGCGATGGCGATGGTTTCGGCGGCGACCGGAATGCCGCTCAACCCCAGGCGGGCGGCGACTTCGCCGTCGTGGGCGTTGCCGCCCCGCGCCAGGTAATGGTCCTGCGGATGCAGGAATACGGTGAAGCCGAAGGAGGCCGCGTATTCGAGCGCGTGCATCAGGGACTGCGTGTCCACCACCGGCACCTTGGCCTGTGAGAAGGCGACGCAACCGGCTTTCTTGAGGCCGGCCATTTCCGTCAGGCGCTCGCCTTTCAGGCCCAGCGTCAGCGCGCCGAGCGGATAGACGCGGGCCTTGCCGATTTCCTTGGCGCGGTGCACCAGGCGGTCGGCCAGTTCCGGTTCGTCGAGCGGCGGATCGGCATCCGGCGGCACCACCACGCTGGTGACACCGCCGGCGACGGCGGCGGCCAGCTCGGCTTCGATGGAATTGAGGCGGGCGCCGAGATCGACGAAACCGGGGCAGACGACATGGCCCTGCGCGTCGATGCTTTCGCTGGCCTCGAAACCCGCCGGGGCCGCGCCGACGCCGACGATGCGCCGGCCGCTGATGAATACCGGGAGATTGTGCTGATCGATGCCGTTTTTCGGGTCGATTACGCGGCCATTCCTGATTTCGATGTTCATGGACTCAATTCCCCGCAACGATGCTCATCACCGCCATGCGCACGGCGATGCCGAAGGTGACTTGATTGAGGATGACGGCCTGCGGCCCGTCGGCCACCGCCGAATGGATTTCCACGCCGCGATTCATCGGCCCCGGATGCATGACGATGGCGTCCGGCCTGGCGAGCGCCAGTTTTTGCGGTGTCAGGCCGAAATGGCGGAAGTATTCGCCAGCAGAAGGCAGCAGCGCGCCGTTCATGCGCTCGTTTTGCAGGCGCAGCATGATGATGACGTCGCAATCGCGCAGACCCTCGTTCATGTCGTGGAATACGTGCACGCCGAGTTTGTCGAGATGCTTGGGCAGCAAGGTTTCCGGGCCGATGGCACGAATTTCCGGCACGCCGAGCGTGCTCAGCGCGTGGATGTCCGAGCGCGCCACCCGCGAATGCAGGATGTCGCCCACCACGGCCACCCGCAACTGGCTGAAATCCTGCTTGAAATGGCGGATGGTGTACATGTCGAGCAAGCCCTGCGTCGGGTGCGCGTGCCGTCCGTCGCCCGCATTCACCACGTGAATGTCGTTGCGGCCAATGCGTTGCAGATGCTCGGCGATCAGGTAGGGCGCGCCGGAAGTGGCGTGGCGGACGACGAACAGATTGGCGTCCATGGCGCACAGGTTGTCGATGGTGTCGAGCAGCGTTTCGCCCTTGGAGGTCGAGGAGCGGCCAATGTCGAGGTTGAGCACGTCGGCGGACAGGCGCTTGGCGGCGATTTCAAAGGTGGTGCGGGTGCGTGTCGAATTCTCGAAAAAGAGGTTGAACACGCTCTTGCCGCGCAGCAGCGGCACCTTTTTCACTGCCCGCGTGGAAATTTCCATGAAGGATTCCGCCGTGTCGAGAATCTGCGTCATGATGGCGCGCGGCAGCCCTTCGGTGGAGAGCAGGTGGATCAGCTCGCCATTGTTGTTCAACTGCGGGTTATGCATGTTGCAGCCTCCAGGTGAGTTGTCCGGCGCTGTGGGGTTCATTTTCCTGTTTCAGTTGCAGGCTTTCGCCAGCGGCGAGGGTCACGTCCCAGACTTTCCAGGTCGCCGCGATCGGCAATTCATGCTCGCCACGGTCGGCCAGCACGGCCAGGTCGATCGCCGCCGGGCGGCCATAATCGAACAGTTCGTTGATGGCGGCGCGCGTCGTGCGCCCGGTGTAGAGCACGTCGTCCACCAGCACGATGTGCCGGCCTTCAACGTCGAAGGGAATGATGGTCGGCTTGACCTTGGTGTGCAGTCCCTTGACCGCGAAATCGTCACGGTAGAAGGAAACGTCGATCAGGCCGATTTCCTCAGTCAGGCCGAGCAATTCGCGCAGGCGCTCGGCGATCCATGCGCCGCCGCTGTAGATGCCCACGAGCGCGGGGTTTTTCGGGAGCAGCGGGCGCAGTTTTTCCGCCAGTTGTTGGCACTGCGCTTCGGGGTCGGGCAGGGGGCCGGATAAAACCAGGGATTCAGGAGACGGCATGAGGCGTGCTTTCCAACCAGGTTTGCAAAATGAGTTGCGCCGCCACGGCGTCGAGCAGCGGCTTGGCGCTCTTGGCGTTGCGCCCGGTTTCGCGCAGGCGGCTTTCGGCGTCGCGCGAGGTGAGGCGCTCGTCGGCCAGGGCGACGGGCAGGGCGAAGTGTCTGTGCAGGCGCTCGGCGAATTTCGTCGCCAGTTGCGTCATGGCGTGCGGCGTGCCGTCGGCGTGCGTGGGCAGGCCGACCACCAGTTGCTGCGGCTGCCATTCGGCCACCAGCTTGCCGATTTCGGCGAGGCGCTGGGCGTTGCTCTCGGCGTGGATGACGGTGAGGGGATGGGCCGTGCCGAGCAGGGTTTCGCCGGTGGCGACGCCGATGCGCTTTTCCCCGAAGTCGAACGCCAGCACCGTTCCCACGTCAGGCGTGTCCGGCCACGTCGGAGAGTTGCGCGAAGCTGATGCCCAGCGTTTGCAAGGCCGCTGGCAGGCGGCCTTCCGGCGGCAGATCGAACAGGATGTCGGGGCTGGCAGGCACCGTCAGCCAGGAATTCTGCGCCATTTCGTTCTCGATCTGCCCGGCATCCCAGCCGGCGTAGCCGAGCGAAACGATGATTTCCGAGGGTGCGCCTTCCCTGGCCACGGCGTCGAGCACGTCGCGCGAGCTGGTCAGCGCGATTTCCGAACTGATGGACAGCGTCGACTGCCACTGCCCGCCGGCGCGATGCAGCACGAAACCGCGATCCATCTGCACCGGGCCGCCGAAATAAACCGGCAGATTGGCCAGATCCTGACGCTCGAAAGAGATGTTCACCTTCTCCAGCAGGCTCGCCAGATTGAGTTCCAGCGGCCGGTTGACGATGATCCCCAGCGCGCCGTTCTTGGTGTGCTCGCAGACGTAGATCAGCGCCTTGGAAAAATACGGATCTTCCAGGGTCGGCATGGCGATGAGGAAATTGTTGGTCAGATTGAAGGCGTCCATGCCGCAATTTTACCGTGAAACCCGACCAGGGGGCGGGCGCGTCAGCCGCCGCGCGCAAGCCACCCACAAGGCCGAGGTAAATCAAGGCGGGCGTCGCAGACGAGGCTAGACTAGATTGCCTGACGATGGTCCGTTGTGGAGAAAAATCATGAAACGCCATGCCCTGTTGCAAGACCTTTCACGCGAGCACCACCACGCCCTGAAGCTTGCCCTGGCCTGCCGGCGCGCCTGTGAATCCGGCGACGCCAAGCAGCTTGCCGCGATGATCGCCGAATGCCGCGCCACCTTCGCCAGCGAATTGGAACCGCATTTCCAGACCGAAGAACGCGACCTCCTGCCGCGTCTGGCGGCAGCCGGCGAAACCGCCCTGGTCGAGCGCACCCTGGCCGAACACGCCGAATTCCGCCAGTTGATCGCCGATTTGCCGCAGCGCGGCAGCGCCGGTCTGGCCCGCTTCGCCGAACTGATGCACGCCCACGTGCGTTTCGAGGAGCGGGAACTGTTCGCGGCGATGGAAAAGCTGCTGGCGGTCTGAGGCATTGCTGGCGTGCGCCGTCGGCCCGTTACAATGCCGCTTTTTTCGGCAACGTTTGCCATGACCACGGCCCAGGAATTCACCGATCCCCTCGCCTCTCTTTTTGCAGCCGACAGCCAGCGCGCCGGTGCGATTTTGGCGCAGGATGTTTTCAGTCAGGTTTTCCGCCATGCGGTGAGCGAGGCGGAAACTCACGAAAGCGCCGCGCAGGCGGCGTGGCGCGAGGCCATTCAGGACTGGGCGGCGGGCGGCGCCGATGCAGCGGCGCAGGCCGCCCGTCTGGCCTTCGCGGCGTATGCCCTGGATGCCTGGGGCTTGGCCTATACCCAGGCCTTCCAGCTACAGGCGATTCCCCCCTTGAGCGCCTTGCTGGGCAGCCTGCGCAATCCGCTGGACACGCAGGCGGAAGCGCGTTTCGCGCAGCAGTTCGCAGCCATTTCGACGCAGGAAACCGCCGCCATCGACGGCAAGATCGCTTTGCGCCGCAGTATCCATCTGGCGCTTTGGCATGCGGCGGCAGCCTGCGCTTCGGCGGAAGAGAGCACGCCCATCGTGCAGGCGCTGGGCAGCCTGATGCTGGCGCTGGACGCGCAGATGCCGGAAAACGGCTGGCGTCTGCTGGCCGACAGCATGGCGACCCTGCAAATGGCCCTGCTCGAACGCGGCGAAGCACCCATCACCCAGGAAAGCACGCGCCAGCTATTCGCCGCCTTGCAGCACGCCCTGCCCGCCGAACGCTATCAGGCGGCGCTCAGCCTTTCCGGTCAGGCGCTGCTGGCCTGGTTGCAGGCGCGGCGGGCGGCGGCGGATTGATCCTGCGCGGTTTCCTGGCGTTTTCGAAAACTGGCTGCGGGGCCGGGTTCATGACCCGGCCAAAGAGGTTGCTGCCGAAATTCCCCGCCCAGGCCTACAACGGACATCGACATCGTGCCGATTCTTGGCGGGGGCTATGAATACAAAACGCTCAAAACGAAACCTACCCCGGCAATGATGGAAATCAGCGTAATTTCCCCAATTTTGTGCGCTTTTTCCCGGTCGAGATCGAATGTGCGACCGATCAATTTTCCGAAGACCCAGGCCACCAGATCACCGAGCGCATTGATGAAAAAAAGATCGCCCACAGGTGCTACTGATTCACAGCCAAAGCCCGGCTGACCACCTCGCGCACGTCGCTGACCAGATCGGGTAAATCGAGCAGCCCTTGCAGGGCGCGGCGGGCGTGTTGCTGGCGAGGGGCGTCGAATTGCCGCCAGCGGTCGAAGCAACGCGCGAGTCGGGAGGCGACTTGCGGGTTTTTCCGCTGCAGAAAGGCGATTTTTTCGGCGAGGAAGGCGTAACCGCTGCCGTCGGCGGCGTGAAAATGCAGGAAGTTGCCGCCGAAAGCGCGCCACAGGGCGTAGACCTTGTTCGGATTGGCCGGGTCGAAGGCGGCGTGGGCGGACAGTTCGCGCACCCGGGCGAGCGTCTGCGGCTGGCGGCTGCTGGCCTGCACCTGCAACCATTTATCCACCACCAGCGGCTCGTGCTGCCAGCGGGCGTAGAACTCGGCAAGCGCCGCGTCGCGCTCCGGGCAGTCCGGCGTTGTCACGTTGGCGAGCGCCGACAGGGCGGCGAACTGGTCGGTCATGTTGGTGGCCTCGCGCAACTGGCTCAGGGCCAGGGCGCGGTAATGCGGCGCGGCGCATTCGAGCAGATAGCCCAGGCAAATCTGGCGCAGGGCGCGGCGGCCGACTTGCGGGCCTTCCGGCGCGTAGGTTTCCCGGTTTTCCAGTTGCTGGTAGAGGGCGTGGAAATTTTCTTCCAGCGCCTGCGCGAGACTTTGCCGCAGCCACTGGCGCGCGGCGTGCAGGGCGTCGGGATCGACCGGGGCCGGCAGTTGCTCGGCGAGCGTGGCGTCGCCGGGCAGGGTGAGCATTTCGGCGACCAAGGCCGGGGACTGCGCGGCGCGGGTAAGCAGCAGGTGGCGGCAGGCGGCGATGAAGGCGTCCGGCGCGGGTAGGAGCACGGGCAGGGGCGCTTGCCGTTGCAGCGCCCGCATGGCGGAGAAGATCAGGCCGCTGGCCAGACGCTGCCCGGCTTCCCAGGCGCTGAACGGGTCGCTCTCGTGGGCCAGCAAAAGGCTCAGTTGTTTCGGCGTGTAGGCGAAATCGAGGTAGATGGGGGCGGAGAAATCGCGCAGCAGGGAAGGCACGGGCGGCGCGCCGACATCCGTGAAGATGAAGTGCTGCCGGGTTTCGTTGAGTAACAGCGTGCGCTCGCTGTCCGGCAGCATCTGCCCGTTTGCGTCGAACAGCGCGACGCGCAGCGGGATCAGGTAGGGGCTGGCGTCGCTGGCCTGCGGGTTGCTCTGCTCGCAGTCGATGCTGTAGGTGCGGGCGTCGGTGTCGTAGTGGGCGCTTACCTTGACGCGCGGCGTGCCGGGTTCGTGGTACCAGCGCATGAACTGGTCGAAATCGAAGCCGGAGGCGCTGCTCATGGCGGCGATGAAATCCTCGCAGGTGACGGCCTGCCCGTCGTGGCGGCGGAAATATTCGTCCATGCCGGCGCGGAAGGCGTCGCGGCCGATCAGGGTCTGGATCATGCGGATGACCTCGGCCCCTTTTTCGTACACCGTGGCGGTGTAGAAGTTATTGATTTCGATGTAGGAAGCCGGGCGCACCGGATGCGCCATCGGCCCGGCGTCCTCGGGGAACTGCGCGGCGCGCAGGCCGCGCACCTCGCGGATGCGGGCGGTTTGCCGCTCGTGCGTGTCGGCCCCGAATTCCTGGTCGCGGAACACGGTCAGCCCTTCCTTCAGGGAGAGCTGGAACCAGTCGCGGCAGGTGACGCGGTTGCCCGTCCAGTTGTGGAAATATTCGTGCGCCACCACCCGGTCGATGTTCTCGAAATCGGTATCGGTGGCGGTGTCGGCGCGAGCGAGCACATACTTCGTGTTGAAGATGTTCAGCCCCTTGTTCTCCATCGCGCCCATGTTGAAATCGCCGACGGCGACGATCATGTAATGGTCGAGGTCGCATTCCAGGCCGAAGCGTTCCTCGTCCCAGCGCATGGATTTCTTCAGCGCCGCCATCGCGTGCGGCGTCTGGTCGAGCTTGCCCGGTTCGACGTAGACCGCCAGTTGCACGTCGCGCCCGCTGGCCGTGGTGAAGCTGTCGCGCAGCACGTCTAGGCGCGCCGCCACCATGGCGAACAGGTAGGCGGGTTTCTTGAACGGATCGGCCCATTTCGCCCAGTGCCGGCCATCCCCGGTTTCGCCCTGGGCGATCGGGTTACCGTTCGCCAGCAGCACGGGAAAGCGCGCTTGGTCGGCAGTCAGCGTGACCGTGTAGGTGGACATCACGTCCGGGCGGTCGAGAAACCAGGTAATGGCGCGGAAACCCTGCGCCTCGCACTGCGTGAAATAGCCGTCCTGCGAGCGGTAGAAGCCGGACAGCGTGGTGTTGCGATCCGGCTGGATACGCACTTCGGTGCGCAGCGTGCAGGTGTCCGGCAGGTCGTGCACGGTGAGTTGCGTGGGGGTGAGCGTGTATTTGACGGGCTGGCCATCGACCGTGACGGACAGCGTTTCCAGCCCCTTGCCGTCGAGCGCGAGCGGCTGCGGCGGAACCTGCGCATTGCGGCACAGGGCGAGTTGGGCGCTGACATGGGTGGCGTCGGCCTTGATTTCAACCTTGAGATCGACCGTGTCGATCCACCAGGCGGGCGGTGTGTAATCCTTGAGATAAATGGTCGGGGAAACGGTGTTGTTGGTGTTGTTCATTTTGAAAAACTCATTTGAAACGCAGAGCACGCAAATAATCCGCTGAAAACGCCGATTTTCCGGCGATTCAGATACGCACCCGGAGGGTATTCCGGCCTAAAGCGGCACTGCCTTGAAAAACCTGCGTTCATCTGCGCAATCCGCGTCTGAAACAGGGTTTGGGGGTTCATGACCGTCCTCATGTGCGTCAGCGACGTTGCCAGATCTGCCAGCGTTCGTAACCGGCGAAAACCGGGATGGAATCGGCGACCGGGCGGTCTTCCAGTCGTTGAAAATTGTTTTTGAGCAAGTCATCGAGCTGCTCGGCAGTGATGCCGAACGGCGGCCCCTTGAGTTGCGGGCTGATGAAAAAATAGCCGGCCAGCAGCGTGCCCGGCGGCAACAATTCGGCCACACGCCGCCCCCAGTCGGCCCACAGCTTGCGTGGCAGGGCGCAGAGGAAGGCGCGTTCGTAGATGAGATCGAGTGGCTGCGGCGGCGGCCAGGTGAAGAAATCGGCGCAGACGATATCCACTGCCTGCCCGGCCAGCACCTGCCGCGCTTGCTCGGCGGCGGCGGGCGAAAAGTCGAGCGCCGTCACCGGCCAGCCGTGCGCGGCCAGGGTGGCGGCTTCCCAGCCATTGCCGCAGCCGGGAATGAGCGTGATGCAGGGCTGCGGGTGCGCGGCGACGAAGCGGGCGAAATCATCCGGCACGCCGCCCGCATCCCAGGGCGTGCTGCCGGCCTGGAAGCGTTTGCACCAGAAATCCGGGTGCTCCGGGCGCTGGTGGTTGGGTTTTTCGTTGTTGGCGTTTTCGTTGGCATCCATGATCGTTGGCGGGCCGTTGGTGAGTGACTGGGCGAGCGCTTGGGCGGAAGCGCCGATTCTAGCGCGACGCTCCCGGCACGGGCTGCTAGAATCGGCGGCTGTTGCTTCAATGTATTTTTACGATATTCAGGATCATCCATGTCAGCACCCATGTCCGCCCCGGCGAAAATCATCATTGCCTCCCGCGAATCGCGCCTTGCCATGTGGCAGGCCGTCCATGTCCAGGGGCGGCTGGCGGCGCTGAATCCGCAAAGTGAAGTCGAGATTCTCGGCATGACCACCAAGGGCGACCAGATTCTCGATCGGCCCTTGGCGGAAATCGGCGGCAAGGGGCTGTTCATCAAGGAACTGGAAGTGGCGATGCAGGAAGGCCGCGCCCATCTGGCCGTGCATTCGATGAAGGACGTGCCGATGGTGATGCCCGAAGGCTTCGTGCTGGCCGCCATTTCGGCGCGCGAAAACCCTTGCGACGCTTTCATTTCCAATAAATACGCCGGACTGGACGAATTGCCGGCGGGGGCCGTGGTCGGCACGTCCAGCCTGCGCCGCGAGGCGGTGCTGCGGGCGAAATATCCGCAACTCGTCATCAAGAGCCTGCGCGGCAATCTCGACACCCGCCTGAAAAAGCTGGATGCCGGCGAGTACGATGCCATCATCCTCGCCGCTGCCGGGCTGATCCGTCTCGGGTTGAAGGGGCGCATCAAGGCCGTGCTGACGCCGGAACAATCGCTGCCCGCGCCGGGGCAGGGCGCGCTCGGCATCGAATTGCTGGACGGCGACGCCCTCATGGCGGCGGTGGTTGCGCCTTTGAACGACGCGGACACCGCGCATTGCGTGAAAGCGGAGCGCGCCCTGTCGCGCGCCCTGGGCGGCTCCTGTCAGGTGCCGCTGGGCGGCTACGCGGTGATCGACAACGGCCAGTTGTGGCTGCGCGGCTTCGTGGCGAGCGTCGACGGGCAGCGCATGGTGGCCGCAGAAGTGCGCGGCCACCCGGCCGCTGACGAGGCGCTCGGCCTGCAACTTGCCGCCGATCTGCGCGCCCAGGGGGCGGATGCCATTCTGGCGGATCTCGCCTGCCGCTGAGCGTGTGACCTATTGATGAACCCCGACCGATGAACCCCGGCGCACTGAGCGGACGCACCATCGTCGTCACTCGCCCCCGCGAGCAGGCGGGCGCGCTGGCTGCCGGGATCGAAGCGGCGGGCGGGCATGCCTTGCTGTTTCCCCTGCTCGAAATCGCGCCGGTTGCCGATCTGAGTGCCGTGCGCGCCGTGGCCGAGCGTCTGGACGATTACGCTTTTGCCGTTTTCGTCAGCCCCAATGCCGTGACGCATGCGTTGCCCGTGCTGCTCGCCCAGCGCGCCTGGCCGGTCGGCCTGCAAGCGGCGGCGGTCGGCCCGAGTACGGCGCAAACGCTGGCGGATGCAGGGGTTGCCAACTGCCTGCTGCCGCAGGATCGTTTCGATTCGGAAGGTTTGCTGGCGCTGCCGCAACTGGCGGCGGAAAACGTCGCTGGCAAGCGGGTGGTGATTTTTCGCGGTGACGGCGGGCGCGAATTGCTGAGCGAAACGCTGATGCAGCGCGGGGCAAGCGTCAAGCGCGTGACCTGCTATCACCGCAGCGGCCCGCGCGATGGTTTTGCGCCGCTGGTCGACGCCTGGGCGGCTGGCCGGCTGGATGCCATCGTGGTGTCCAGCAGCGAGGCGCTGGCTTATCTGGTCGACGGTCTGGCAGCGGATGGCCGCGCGCGCTTGCAGGAAACGCCGCTGTTCGTGCCGCACCGGCGCATCGCCGACATCGCCCGCCAGTGCGGCCTGATCCGCATCGAACTGACCGGGCCGGCCGATGCCGGCCTGCTCCAGGCGCTCGTGACCTATACGAGGTGGTCTTAATGACGACAGAAACCGCTGCTTCTCCCCCTTCTTCTCCGCCCCTTTCTCCTGCGCCGCGCAGCCGTTCCGTTGGTGTCTGGCTGGTCATCGCGCTGCTGGTGGCGGCGCTTTCCTGGCTGGCCTGGTCGCAGCGGCAGCAGCAGGGTGAATTGGCCCGACTGCTGACCGCCCAGCAGGGTGCCGCGCCGTCGGCAGGGGCTGGCAGCGCGGCGCAGGCGCTGGCCGAATTGAATCAGCGCCTGCTGATGCTTGAGCAGAAGCAGGACGTGACGCAGGAAGAAAGGCAGGCGGCCAGCGCCGATCTCGCCGAACTGCTGCAAAAACTGCGGCAAGGGCGCGAGGAAATTGCCTTGTTCGACATCGAGCAAAGTCTGGCGCTGGCGACGCAGCAACTGCAACTGGCGGGCAATGTTCCGCTGGCTCTGGTGGCCTTGAATACGGCGGATCGCCAATTGGCCGATCTCGACAACGCGCGTTTCGTGCCGCTGCGCAAGGCGCTGGCCGCCGACATCGCCCGGCTCGATGCCTTGCCGCGTGTCGATGTCACGGGAATCAGCCTGCGTCTGGAACAATTGCTGGCGCAGGTCGACGCTTGGCCACTGGCGGCGCATGCCCGCCTGCCGCAAACCGAAGCGCCGCTCGCCAGCCCGCCAGAGCCGCCGGAAGCGGGCGGCTGGCGCGTGTTGCTCGCCAAGCTGCTGCAACCCTTGCAAGGGTTGGTGCGCATTCAGCGCATCGAGGCCGCCGCTCCCCTGCTGATTGCTCCGGAACAAGGCGTCTATCTGCGCGAGCAGCTCAAACTGCGTTTGCTCAACGCCCGTCTGGCGCTGCTGGCGCATGAAAACGAGGTGTTCAAGGGCGACATCGCCGCCCTGAGCGACGCCTTGCCGCGTTTCTTCTCACCGGAAGATGGGGCGGTACGCGCCGCCGTGGACTATTGCCGGCAATTGCAGGCGCTGGAAATCACGGGCGAACGCCCGGAACTGCGCACCAGCCTGGAAGCGCTCGCCCGCTTGCGCAGCGAAGACCGCGGCGAGGCCGATGACGCAGGCGCGGGAGCAAAACCTTGAGGGCGCTTTTCTGGCTGCTCCTCCTGTTCGTGGCCGCCGTGGCCGTGGTTTGGGGTGCCAGCGCCAATACCGGCTATGCCTTGATCGTGTTGCCGCCGTGGCGCATTGAACTGTCGTTCAACTTTCTGGTGCTGCTGCTCTGCCTGGTGTTCATCCTGGCTTATGCGGCTTTGCGGCTGCTGTCCTGGCTCTGGCACATACCCAGTCGGGCCAGTGCTTACCAGCAACGGCGCAAGCGGGAAAAATCGGGCGAGGTCTTTCAGGACGCCGTGCGTTTCCTGTTTGAAGGGCGTTTTGGTCAGGCGCTGAAGCGGGCAAGCGAAGCCTACGCCGCTGGCCGCGCCCCGGCGCTGGCTGCCCTGATCGCGGCGCGCTCGGCCCAGCGTCTGGGCGACCCGGTGCGCCAGCAGGACTGGCTGGACAAGGCCAAGGCAGCCGATGCCCGCAACGAGTCGGCCACGCTCATGCTGGAAGCCGAAATGCTGATCGAAGCGCGCGATTTCAAAGCCGCACTAGCCGTGCTGGCGCGTTTGCAGGGACGCGAAGGCCGCCACATCGCCGCGCTGCGCCTGGAATTGCGCGCCCGTCAGGGGCTGGAAGATTGGGATGGGGCGCTCAAGCTTCTGCGCCAGCTTGCCAAGCGCGACGCCTTGTCGCCCGCGCTGGTGCCGGTGCTGACCCGTCAGGCGCTGCTGGGCAAGATCGCCCAATGCAGCCAGGATGCCGTCGCCCTGCGCGCAGAATTGGCGGCGATTCCACGCGACGAGCGCCAGTTGCCCGTGGTGATTGCCTTGGCCGAAGCGCTCGCCGGCGCACAGGAAACCTCAGCCGCGCAGGCGCTGATCGAAGAAAGCGTGGCGCGCAATCTCGATGGATTGTGGGAAAGCCCGCTGATCGCGCTCTACGGGCAACTCAGCGGCGGTGAGCAGACTGCCCGCATCGGGCAGGCAGAAAGCTGGCTGCGTGAGCATCGCAGCCATGCCGAACTCCTGCTGGCACTGGGCCGCATGTGCGCCCGCCAGCGCCTGTGGGGCAAGGCGCAAAGTTATCTGGAAGCATCTCTGGGATTCGCCCGGACGCAAGACGCGCATCTCGAACTGGCCCGCCTGTTCGAGCAACTGGCGCATCCCGAAGAAGCCAATAAACACTACCGCGCCGCCGTCGCGGCGGCCGTTGCTGCGCACGGTCAAACATGACGGCGCGCGGCAATACATGACACGACACACACAAACAGGGGAACCAACATGTTGAACATCGACCTACGCAAAATCTACAAGTTTTACCCGATCGAACCGGCTCCGCCCGCCGATGCGCTGCCCACTGGCGGCGACGTGTATTACGAATGTCTGGATTGCACCGCCATCATCAATTCGGTGCCGCACATTCAATCGGCCTGCGTCTGCGGCAACCTGCAAGGCAATGGCGGCAAGGTCGAAATCAAGCTTGCGGAGCGGGTGCGGGCGGTGAGGGGCAAGCTGAAATAAGCGGCTTTACAGCCATTCGCGCGGCTGTAAAAAAACCTCGTACAGTTCGGCTTCCGGCGAACCTGGCTGCGGCTGCCAGTCGTAGCGCCATTTGACGACAGGCGGCAGCGACATCAGGATGGACTCGGTGCGCCCGCCCGATTGCAGGCCAAACAGGGTGCCGCGATCCCAGACCAGATTGAATTCGACGTAGCGCCCGCGCCGGTAGGCCTGGAAATCGCGCTCGTGCTCGCCGTAGGGCGTGTCGCGGCGTTTTTCCAGCACCGGCAGATAAGCCGGAATAAAAGCCTCGCCGACCGCCTGCGTCAGGGCAAAACAGTGCTCGAAACCGCCTTCGCTCAGATCGTCGAAGAAAATCCCGCCCACCCCGCGCGGCTCCTGGCGGTGCCTGAGAAAGAAATACTCGTCGCAATTGGCCTTGTACTGCGGATAAAGCGCCTCGCCAAAGGGCGCGAGCGCCGCCTGGCAGGTACGGTGAAAGTGTTGCACGTCCTCGATCTGCCCGTAATAAGGCGTCATGTCCATGCCGCCGCCAAACCACCAGATATCCGCTTCGCCCGGCTTGCGCGCCACGAAAAAACGCACGTTCATGTGCGCCGTCGGGCAATAAGGATTGCGCGGATGCAGCACCAGCGACACCCCCAACGCCTCCCAGGCCCGCCCCGCCAGTTGCGGCCGGGCCGCAGTGGCCGAAGCCGGCAGCGATTGCCCGGTCACGTGTGAGAAATTGACCCCGCCGCGCTCAAAGAAATCGCCTTCCTCGATCAGACGCGAAATCCCGCCCCCGCCTTCTGGGCGCTGCCAGGTGTCGCTGCGAAATGCCCGTCCATCAAAGGCCGCGAGGCGAGCGACGATGTCGTCCTGCAGGAGGGTAAAGAAATGCTTGAGTTCGAGGGTGTCCATGGTTTCGACCGTAAATGACGAAACCTGCTTGGTCCCCGGTATTGCGCGCAGGTTCCCGCAGCCTTTGCGCCTTGCCTTGCCGCGTGCGGGATACGCTGCGCATTTTTATCCGCCAGCCACACCAGACTCGCAGCTTTTCGCTTGCCTGTTGGCAGCACACTCCCTATAATGCGCGCTTCGTTTGGCCAATTAGCTCAGTTGGTAGAGCAGCGGATTGAAAATCCGCGTGTCCGTGGTTCGATTCCGCGATTGGCCACCAGAATTCCAAAAACCAACCGCTCCCGGTTGGTTTTTTTGTGTCCAGCCTAGCCGCTGCCTGCCCGGTCGCTCCGGGGTGTTTATGGGCGCCCCGCCCTGAAAGCCGGGGTTTTTTGCTGGGCCAGCCTGATGGCAGGGCTGGTGCTCAAATGCGCCAGTCGTAATCGATGCTGAGCGGGGCGTGGTCGGAGAAGCGTTCTTGTTTGTAGACGCTGGCTTGGCGGGCGGTAGCGGCGATGCCGGGGGTGGCGATCTGGTAGTCGATGCGCCAGCCGACGTTCTTGGCCCAAGCTTGGCCGCGGTTGCTCCACCAAGTGTAGGCGGTGTCGCCGGCTTCCGGATAGAGTTGGCGGTAGACGTCCACCCAGCCAAGTTCGTCGATGACGCGGGTGAGCCAGGCGCGTTCTTCGGGCAGGAAGCCGGAATTTTTCTGGTTGGATTTCCAGTTTTTCAGGTCGATTTCGCGGTGAGCGATGTTCCAGTCGCCGCAGATGACGATTTCGCGGCCTTCGGCGCGCAGTGCCGCCAAGTGAGGAAGGAAGGCGTCGAGAAAGCGGAATTTGGCGGTCTGGCGTTCCGGCGATGAGGAGCCGGAGGGGAGATACAGGGAAATGACGCTCAGATTGGCGAAATCGACGCGCAGATAGCGGCCTTCGGCGTCGAATTCGGGAACGCCAAAGCCTGCGTGGGCGGCGCTGGGCGCTGCGCGTGTCCAGACGCCGACGCCGCTGTAGCCTTTCTTTTCTGCGGCGTGGTAATGCGCGTGCAGGCCGTCCGGCGCGTGCATTTCGGGAGTCAGGTCAGGAAGCTGGGCTTTCAGTTCCTGCAGGCAGACGACATCGGCCTGTTGTTGACTGAGCCAGGGCAGCAGGTTTTTGTTCCATGCTGAGCGAATACCGTTGAGATTCAGGGAGATGATGCGTAACATGGCGGACATTCCGGGAATAACCGGACCTGTTTTGAGGTGATATGGATTTTCGCCAGGATTTCATCGAATTCGCCCTTGCCTGCAAGGTGTTGCGCTTTGGCGAGTTCAAAACCAAGGCTGGGCGCATGTCGCCCTATTTCTTCAATGCCGGCTTGTTCAACGACGGCGCGTCGCTGGGCCGGCTGGCCGGATTCTACGCCAAAGCCGTGCAAGCTGGCGGCGTCGGTTTCGACATGCTGTTCGGCCCGGCCTACAAGGGTATTCCGCTGGTGGCGGCGATTGCCGTGGCGTTGGCGGCCGATGGACAGAACTATCCCTTTGCCTTCAATCGCAAGGAAGCCAAGGATCACGGCGAGGGCGGCAACGTCGTCGGCGCGCCGTTGAGCGGGCGGGTATTGATCGTCGATGACGTGATTTCTGCCGGTACTTCGGTGCGTGAATCGGTGGAATTGATTCGTGCGGCGGGCGCTACGCCGGCGGGCGTGCTGATTGCGCTGGATCGTCAGGAGCGAGGCAGCGGCGAGTTGTCGGCGGTGCAGGAAGTGGTGCGCGATTATGGGATTCCCGTGGTGGCGGTGGCGGGGTTGCAGGATTTGCTGGACTACCTCGCCCAGCATGCCGAATTTGCGCAATACCGCGAGGCCGTGGCACGCTACCGCGCAGATTACGGCGTGGATGCCTGAAATGAGCCGCCGGCACCTACCGCCCATTCCGGTCCCATTTGTGTTGCTGCTCGTCCCGCTCTTCATACCCTTGCCTGCCTTGGCGCAGCCCGCTGCGAGTGGGGCCAAGAACATGTATTGCTGCCAGGACCCGGCCAGCGGGCGCAGCGTTTGCGGTGACACCCTGCCGCCGCAATGCCGGGGGCGTGCCTACCGGGTTCTCGATCGGGCGGGAAACCCCATCCGCGAGGTGGCGGCGCCACTGACGCCAGAGCAGAAAGCGGCGGCTGCCGCGGCTGCGGCCGAGGAAAAACGCATCGAAGATGCGCGGCGCGAGCAATGGCGCAAGGACCAAGCGCTCCTGACGACGTATCCGACGGCAGAGGATATTGATTTTCTTCAGAAAAAATCGGAGGGCGAGGCGCGCCAGGCGCTGCGGACGGCACAAGATGAGATGCTCGAACTGCAGAAGAAACAGCGCGCCCTGGCAAGCGAGGCGGAATTCTACAAACGGCGCAGCATGCCGGTGGATCTGGCGAACCAGTTGCGGGCGGCAGGGCATGAGCTCCGGCTGCAGCAGGAGCTGATCGAATTGCGGCGCAAGGAACTGACGATGACGACTCAGAAATACGAAGCCGACCGCAAACGCTATCTGGAGTTGACCGGGGGCAGGCCGGCAACGCCGCATTAAAAAACCCGGCAAGGCCGGAGCCGGGTTTTTGGGGAATTGGCCAGCCGGCGGCCGGTGCCGGCGCTTTCAGCCGTCCAGTTTTTCCTTGAGCAAGGCATTGACCTGTTGCGGATTGGCCTTGCCCTTGGCCGCCTTCATCACCTGGCCGACCAGGGCGTTGAAGGCTTTTTCCTTGCCGGCGCGGTATTCGGCCACATTCGCCGCATTGGCGGCGAGCACTTCATCCACCAGACCGGCAATGGCGCCGCTGTCGGTGATCTGTTTCAGGCCCTGGGCCTCGATGATGGCGTCGGCCGTGGCGCCCGCGCCGCTCCACAGGGCGTCGAACACTTTCTTGCCGATGTTGTTGGAGATGGTCTGGTCGACGATGCGCGCCACCAGTCCGCCCAGCTGCTGCGGCGTGACCGGGGCCTGGGCGAAGTCGAGATTTTCCTTGTTCAGGCGGGCGGCGAGGTCGACCATCACCCAGTTGGCGCAGGGTTTGGCTGCGGCCGGACCGGCCGTGGCGACGGCAGCTTCGAAATAGGCGGCGATTTCCTGGCTGGCGGTCAGCGTCGTCGCGTCGTAGGCGGAGAGGCCGAAATCGGCCATGAAGCGTCGGCGTTTCTGTGCGGGTAATTCCGGCAGTTCGCCGCGCACGCGGGTGATCCAGTCGTCGCCAATGACAAGCGGCAACAGGTCGGGATCGGGGAAATAGCGGTAGTCGTGCGCGTCTTCCTTGCTGCGCATCATGCGCGTTTCGCCGGTGTCCGGGTCGAACAGCACGGTGGCCTGCTCGATGCTGCCGCCGTCTTCCAGGGTTTCGATCTGCCAGCGGATTTCGTAGTCGATGGCCTCCTTGAGGTAGCGGAAGGAGTTGAGGTTCTTGATCTCGCGGCGCGTGCCGAGCGGCGCGCCGGGGCGGCGCACGGAAACGTTGGCGTCGCAGCGGAACGACCCTTCCTGCATGTTGCCGTCGCAGATGCCGATCCAGCGCACCAGTGCGTGCAGGGCGCGGGCGTAGGCGACGGCTTCGTCGGCGGATGACATGTCCGGTTCGGTGACGATTTCCAGGAGCGGCGTGCCGGCGCGGTTGAGGTCGATGCCGGATTTGCCGTGGAAATCCTCGTGCAGCGATTTGCCGGCATCCTCTTCGAGGTGGGCGCGGGTGAGGCGGATGGTCTTTTCGTAGGCTTCGTCTTTTCCATTCTGGTCGCCGCCGACCTGTACCGTCAGCGCGCCGCCCTGCACCACCGGCAGATCGAACTGGCTGATCTGGTAGCCCTTGGGCAAGTCCGGGTAAAAATAATTCTTGCGTGCGAAGATGGATTTCGGCGCGACGTGCGCGTCGATCGCCAGACCGAAACGGATCGCGCACTCTACCGCCTGCCGGTTGAGCACCGGCAACACGCCGGGAAAGGCGAGGTCGATGGCGCTGGCCTGGGTGTTCGGCGCGGCGCCGAAGGCCGTGGCCGCGCCGGAAAATATCTTGGAGACGGTCGCCAGTTGCGCGTGCGTCTCGATGCCGATGACAACTTCCCACTGGTTCATGATTTCATCCGTTCAGTGACAGCGGCCAGTTTTGGCATCCACCATGACCGGCCACAGATAATCGAAAGCCTTGCCCTCGCAGGACTGCGGGCAGCTATTGAAGGCGATGGTGACGTCCTTGCCCTGCTCCCACATGCGCACGGTGCAGTTCTTGTCCTTTTTGTGCCGCAGCAGCACCTGCGGCAATTTCGCGTCCTGCACAAATTCCTTCAGGTTGAATTGGCAGCTGCCGCGCCCCTTGATGCTGATGCGCGCATCGAAATTCTTGACGTCGGCTTCCTTGACCAGAAGATTCAGCCGCGTCTGGGTGCCGACGGCATCGCGGTGCGTGCAGCGCGAACGCACGTTGAGCGCGCGCGTCGGTTGCGGCTGCAGGTTGCGGTTATGCAGGTACTTGAGTTTGGCGTTCTGGATTTTCGGTTTTTCCTCGACGGCTGGCGGGGGCGGTGGAGCGGGCTCCGGCGGGGGCTTCGGGGGCGTACTGCAGGCTGCCAGCAGCAGGGCGGCAAGGCAGGGGAGAAGGCAAGGCGGGCGCACGATCACTCCAGTCCGGCCGGATGCTGCCGATGCCAATCCGTGGCCTGCTGGAAGCGGTGAGCGGCATTGAGCAGCCGCGCTTCGGAGAAATAGTTGCCGATCAACTGAAAACCGACCGGCAAACCAGCAGCCTGGCCGCAGGGCAGGGACATACCCGGCAATCCTGCCAGGTTGACCGAGATGGTGTAAATGTCGAACAGGTACATCTGCACCGGGTCGGCGATTTTTTCGCCGATGCGGAA
This sequence comes from uncultured Rhodocyclaceae bacterium, assembly GCA_900549295.1. Taxonomy (GTDB): domain Bacteria; phylum Pseudomonadota; class Gammaproteobacteria; order Burkholderiales; family Rhodocyclaceae; genus Azonexus. The sequence goes on along the minus strand of URNG01000056.1, from coordinate 701 downwards.
GGCGGGCGTCGGTGCGGTGGGGCCGAGGATGACGTCGCAGGACTTGAAGGCTTCCGCGAAGTCGTTGGCGATCAGGCGGCGGATGCGCTGCGCCTGCAGGTAATAGGCGTCGTAGTAGCCGTGCGAGAGCACGTAGGTGCCGATCAGGATGCGCCGCTTGACTTCCTCACCGAAGGCTTGCGCGCGCGACTTCATGTACATGTCGTCCAGATTGCCGTATTCCGGCGCGCGATAACCGAAGCGTACGCCGTCGTAGCGGCTCAGATTGGAACTGGCTTCGGCAGAGGCGATGACGTAATAGACCGGCACGGCGAGGTCGGTGTGCGGCAGCGAAACGTCGACCAGGGTCGCGCCGAGCTTCCGGTATTCCTGAATGGCGTTTTGCACCGCCGCCATCACCGCCGGGTCGCAGCCGGGGCCGAAGAATTCCTTGGGCAGACCGATGCGCAGCCCGGAGAGCGGCTGTTCGAGGTCGCGCCGGTAATCTTCCGGGGCGCGTTCGAGCGAAGTCGAATCGCGCTCGTCGAAACCGGCCATGCCGTTGAGCAGCAGGGCGCAGTCCTCCGCCGTATGCGCCATGACGCCGCCCTGGTCGAGCGAGGAGGCATAGGCCACCATGCCGTAGCGGGAAACCACGCCGTAGCTCGGTTTCAGGCCGGTGAGATTGCACATGCCGGCCGGCTGGCGGATCGAGCCGCCGG
>URNG01000055.1 GCA_900549295.1 uncultured Rhodocyclaceae bacterium | reverse complement strand
GCAGCGCCCGGCGAGCGGCGCGGAAAGGAGGATGTGGTCGATGCGCAGGCCGAGGTTCTTCTGGAAACCCAGCATCCGGTAATCCCACCAGGAGAAGGTTTTTTCCGGCTGTTCGAACAGCCGGAAGCTGTCGGCCAGACCGAGGTCGAGCAGACGCCGGAAAGCGGCACGCTCGGGTGCGGAAACCAGGATGCAGTCCTGCCAGCGCTGCGGGTCGTGCACGTCGCGCTCGTCCGGCGCGATGTTGTAGTCGCCGCACAGCGCAAGCCGCGGGTATTGCCGCAATTCGCCCGCCAGCCATTCGGCGAGCGCCGCCAGCCAGCGCAGCTTGTAGTCGTATTTGTCGCAGCCGACTTCCTGACCGTTCGGCATGTAGGCGCAGACGACGCGCACGCCGTCGACGGTGCCGGAAATCAGGCGCTTCTGCTCGTCCGGAAACAGCGGATTGCCGGGCACGACGTCGGTGATCGGCTGTTTCGCCAGCAAGGCCACGCCGTTGTAGGTTTTCTGCCCGGAAAAAGCGGCGTGATAGCCCGCCGCTTCGATTTCAGCACGCGGGAAATTGTGGTCTTCGAGCTTGAGTTCCTGCAAACAGACCACGTCCGGCGCGGCTTCCGCCAGCCAGTCGAGCAGGTGGGGCAGGCGAACCTTGAGGGAATTGACGTTCCAGCTAACGATTTTCATGGTTTGAGAATCTTATTTTGATTTCAGTAAGTTGCGCTTGTTACTTGGCTGACTTTTCGCCCTGGCCGCCAATTTTTGGTGGTGCTGCGAGCGTGGAGAGCCTGTTGCGCGGATGCCCTATGGTAGCAGCGGGCAGGCGGCTTGCGGGCCATGTTCCGGGCGCAGCGTTCAGCGCAGGGCGTCGGCCAGTTGTTGCAGCTTTTCCTCGACCTCGCGCACCTGAGCGAGCAGCCGGGGCGGCAGGCCGGGCGGCGCCTGCACGGGCTGAAAGGCGAGCCAACTGGCCCCGGACCGGGTGTACACGGCAAAGCGCCAGGGCAGGCAGCGGGCCAGGCCGGCATCGTGCGCCAGCAGGGCGTCGACCGCCGGCCAGCTGACCAGGGTGTAGAGCACGCTGGCCTCGTCGAAGGCGCGTCCGCGCTGCGCCATGCTTTCGCCCAAGTCGTGCGCGGCCAGCACGGTCAGCCCGAGGCGCTGCGCCAGCGCCTCGAACTGGAAGCGGATTTCAGCCAGAGATTGATGGCTCTCGATCAGGCGCTCCATCGGCATCTTTCGCAAAATTTCCGGGCCGGCAGCGCCAGGAGCCGACTCAGGCGGCTCATCCCGGAACCTGCCGGCAGCCGGGATCGACGGGGCAGCAGCGGAACAGGGCGAAGTGGTCGGTAATCATTTCCTCCGCCATGCCGCGGCTGATATTGACGCCGCGCGCGGTGCCCAGGGACAGATGCAGCAAGCCGCTGGTGAACGCCCAGGTTTCGCGGGCGGCCGCCACGGGCGCGATGCCGCGGCGCAGATAGTTGTGGTCGCGGGCGCGCTGGTACATGGCCTCGATCTTGATGAAAAATTCGCGCGGCGGGCGGGCGATTTCCTCCTCGATGGCGGCGAATTCATCGACGTATTCGCAGCGCGCGACCATGATTTCAAACACTTCGCGGAATTTCGTCGTTTCGTTCAGGATGCGGAAGAACGCCTTGGTCGAAGCTTCGATGGCATCCAGCGGATTCGCCCAGGCCGGGTCGTAGAGAATGGCGTCGGTGCTGTTGATGACCTGCGCGAAAGCATCGTCGCGCATGGCGAAGAACAGTTCCGCCTTGTTGCGGAAATGCCAGTAAATCGCGCCGCGCGTGACGCCCGCCGCCTTGGCGATCTTGTCCAGCGAGGAACGCACAACGCCGTGCTCGTGAAACACCCGGCGCGCCGCCTCGATGATCTCCTGCCGGGTTTGTTCCGCTTCTTCCTTGGTTCTGCGCACGACGTTTCAACCTTCATGACATGGCGATCACGGCGCGGCAAAGGCGCTGCCGACGCACAAAAACACCACAAAAATTTTTTTACATACACGACTGACTGTATACAATAGCCGAAAACTTTCCCCGGAGAACCCTCCCCATGAAATTCCTCACGCCCACCCGCGGTGCCGCCAGCCTCGCCCTTCTCGCCGCCGCCCTCGGCCTTGCCGCCTGTTCCGACAAAGCGCCGCCCGCCGCAGCGCCCGGCCCGATGCCGGTGACGATGCTGGAAATGCAGCCGCAGAGCGTGCCGACCTCGCTGGAAGTCATGGCGCAGACCGAAGGTGCGCGCGAAACCGAAGTGCGCGCGCGCGTCGGCGGCATCCTGATGAAGCGTCTCTACCAGGAAGGCGACGTGGTGAAGGCCGGTCAGCCGCTCTTTCAGATCGACCGCGCGCCATTTGAAATCGCCCTGGCCGAAGCCAAAGCCCGCGCCGAGCAGACTGCCCGCGAAAAGCAGCGCCTGAAGGGTCTGGCCGAAGCCAAAGCCATCAGCCAGAAGGATTACGACGATGCCGTTTCCAGCGACGCCGTAGCGCAAGCGGCACTGCGTCAGGCCGAACTCAATCTCTCCTGGACCACGGTCACCGCGCCGGTCGGCGGCACCAGTGGCCGCGCCATCCGCTCCGAAGGCAATCTCATCAGCACCAGCGACAGCCTGCTCACCTCCATCTACCAGAGCAACCCGATGTGGGTCAGCTTCTCGCTGGGCGAGAGCGAACTGGCCAAGCTGCCGGGCGGGCGCGTCAGCGAACAGAACGTCAGCGGCGTCGAACTGATCCTCGCCAACGGACAGGTCTATGACCAGGCCGGCAAACTCAATTTCGTCGCCTCCAACATCGACACCGTCCTCGGCACCCAGGCCTTGCGCGCCGAATTCGCCAATCCGGGCGGCCAACTGCTGCCCGGCCAGTTCGTGCGCGTGCGCCTGCTCACCGGCCAGCGCGAGGGCGTGTTCCTGGTGCCGCAATCCGCCGTGCTGCAAACCGAGCAGGCCAATCTGGTGATGACGGTGGATGCCGAAGGCAAGGTCGCGCCGCGCCCGATCCAGACGGCCGAGTGGTACGGCAAGAACTGGGTCGTGCTGGGCGGCCTGCAAGCCGGCGACAAGGTCATCGTCGACAACCTCATCAAGCTGCGCCCGGGCATGCCGGTTGCGCCGCACGCGCCGCAAGCCCCGGCGGGCCAAAATGCAGCCGCACCCGCAGCCGCGCCCGCTGCCGACAAGAAATAAGAGGCAGCCATGTCCAAGTTTTTCATCAACCGGCCGATCTTCGCTTCGGTCATCTCCATCATCATCATCATCGCCGGCCTGGTGGCTTCGCAGGTGCTGCCGATTGCGCAGTACCCGCAGATCGCGCCGCCGACCGTGATGATCAACGCCAGCTACCCCGGCGCTTCGGCAGAAACCCTGGCGCGCACCGTCGCCGCGCCGATCGAGGAACAACTGAACGGGGTGGAAAACCTGCTCTACTTCACTTCCTCGGCCTCCGCCAACGGTTCCGTCTCCATCACCGCCACCTTCGCCGTCGGCACCGACGTCGATGACGCCGCCGTGAACATCAACAACCGGGTCAAGGCCGCCGAAGCGCGCCTGCCGGAAGATGTGCGGCGCAACGGGGTGATCGTGCAGAAGCGCTCGAACGACATCCTGCAGGTCATCGCCCTGAAATCGGAAGGCGGCAAATACCCGACGCTTTTTCTCTCCAACTACGCCAGCCTCAACATCGTCGATGAACTGAAACGGGTGCCCGGCGTCGGCGACGTCATCGTTTTCGGTGCCCAGGACTACTCCATGCGCATCTGGCTCAAGCCCGACCGCATGGCACAACTGGGCCTGACCACCAGCGACATCGCCAGCGCCATCCGCGCCCAGAACGCCCAGAACGCCGCCGGCAAGATCGGCCAGGAACCCGCGCCGAGCGACCAGCAACTGGTGTACACCGTCACGGCCAAGGGCCGCCTGCTGACGCCGGAAGAATTCGGCGACATCGTGATCCGCGCCAGCGGCCCCGGCGGCGTCCTGCGCCTCAAGGACGTGGCGCGCATCGAACTGGGTGCCTACAGCTATGACCAGACCGTCAACCTGGACGGCAATCCGACCATCGGCATGGGCGTCTTCCTGCAAACCGGTGCCAACGCGCTGGCAACCGCCGAGCTGGTCAAGGCGAGAATGACGGAACTGAAGCAGAAATTCCCCGAAGGCATGGACTACGTCATTCCGTTTGACACCACGCTCTTCATTTCCGCCTCCATCGACGAAGTCATCAGCACGCTCGTCGAGGCCATCATCCTGGTGCTGGCGGTGGTCTACCTCTTCCTGCAAAGCTGGCGTGCAACGCTGATTCCCATGGTCGCCGTGCCGATCTCGCTGATCGGCACCTTTGCCGGGCTGTGGCTGTTCGGCTTCTCGATCAATACCCTGACCCTGTTCGCCCTGGTGCTGGCCATCGGCATCGTGGTGGACGATGCCATCGTGGTGCTGGAAAACGTCGAGCGTCTGATGGACGAGGAGAAGCTCTCGCCACACGACGCCGCCGTCAAGGCCATGCGGGAAGTATCCGGCGCGCTGGTCGCCATCGTCCTCGTGCTGTGCGCGGTTTTCGTGCCAGTCGCCTTCCTGGGCGGTATCGCCGGCCAGTTGTACAAGCAGTTCGCCGTCACCGTGGCCGTGGCCGTCGTGCTTTCCGGCGTCGTCGCCCTGACCCTGACGCCGGCGCTGTGCTCGCTGATCCTGAAAGCGCAGCACACCGAAAACCGCTTCTTCGCCCCTTTCAACCGCTGGTTCGAGCGCATGACCCAGCGCTACACCCACACCGTCGGCTTCACCCTCAAGCACGGCTCGGTCGGCTTCGTGGCGCTGGCGCTGGTCGTCGCCGCCGTGTTCGCCCTCTTTCGCATCATTCCCGGCAGCTTCGTGCCCGCGGAAGACCAGGGCTACCTGATTTCCGCCATCATGCTGCCCGACGGCGCCACCCTGAAACGCACCGCCGCCACCGGCGAAGGCATGCGCCAGACCATTGCGCAGGACGAAGCGGTCAAGCACACTTTCGTCGTCTCCGGCTTCGACATGATCGGCGGCGGCAACAAACCCAGCGCCGGCACCATGTTCATCCCGCTGAAGGAATGGAAGGAGCGCCAAGGCAAGGCGCAGGATCTGGCCGGCAAGTTCATGGGCATCGGCATGATGCAGCCGGACGGCATGGGCTTGGTGTTCAACCCGCCGCCCATCATGGGCCTGGGTTCGGCGGGCGGCTTCGAGGTCTATGTGCAGAACCGCGTCGATGGCGATGCGCGCAAGCTCAATGAAGTGGTGCAAAACTTCATGGCGGAATTGCAGAAACACCCGGAATTCACCCGCATTTCCACCTTCTTCCGCCCCACCGTGCCGCAACTCTTCGTCGAAGTGGATGAACCCAAGGTGCTCGCCCTGGGGATTGCCCTGAGCGATGTGTACGCCACCCTGCAAAGCACGATGGGTTCGCTCTACGTCAACGACTTCAACAAGTCGGGCCGCGTCTATCGCGTGCAACTCCAGGCGGAAAGCAATTACCGCATGCGCCCGGAGGACATCGGCAAGGTTTACGTGCGCAGCGCCAGCAGCGGCAAGATGATTCCGCTGTCGGCCGTGGTGACGGTGAAGAACATCGTCGGCCCGGAACAAGTGGAACGCTTCAATGGCTTCATCGCCGCCAAGGTGATGGGCGATTCCAAGGTCGGCGTCAGCTCCGGCGATGCCATCAAGATCGTCGAGGAAGTCGCTGCCCAGGCGCTGCCGGATGGCTACGAAATTTCCTGGACCGGTCAGGCTTTCCAGGAAAAGCAGACTTCCGGCTCCTCGCTGCAGGCCTTCGCTTTCGCCATCATCATGGTTTTCCTGATCCTCGCCGCGCAGTACGAGAAGTGGTCGCTGCCGCTCGCCGTCATCACCGCCGTACCGTTTGCCCTGCTCGGCGCGCTCGTCGCCATCTGGCTGCGCGGCATGCCCAACGACATCTACTTCCAGATCGGTCTGGTGGTGCTGATCGGTCTGGCAGCGAAAAACGCCATTCTGATCGTCGAGTTCGCCGCCCAGAAATACGCCGAGGGCATGAGCGTGGTGGATGCCGCGCTGGAAGCCGCGCGCCTGCGGCTACGCCCCATCATCATGACTTCGCTCGCCTTCGTGCTCGGCGTGTTCCCGCTGGTCAAGGCCACCGGCGCCGGCGCGGCAGCCCGTCAGTCGATGGGTACCGGCGTGTTCGGCGGCATGTTGTTCGCCACCTTCATCGCCACCCTCTTCATTCCCCTGTTCTTCAAATGGATGCAGCGCAACAAACCGAGCAAAGCAGCCCACGTTGATGAAACTCCGCACGAAACCACCGAGGAGAAGGCCTGATGTTGCGCCGCCCCCTGCTCACCCTTAGTCCGCTCGCTTTCAGCCTGTTGCTTTCCGGCTGCGCCGTCGGCCCCGATTACCTGCGCCCGGAAAACTGGCTGCCCGGCCTGTTCCGGGAAGCGCCCACGGCGACGGCCACGGCGGAAGCCGCCAACCCGGCCATCGATGCCCAATGGTGGTCGCTGTTCAACGACACGACCTTGAACGAGCTGATCGCCGCCGCCCAGGAGAAGAACGCCGACCTGCGCGGTGCCATCGCCCGTCTCGATCAGGCCGAAGCCGCTGCCCGCGAAGCCGGTGCCAGCTTCTTCCCCGGCATCGACGGGCAAGGCGGGGCGAGCAAGATGAGTCCCAGCGAAAAAACCGCCACCTGGACGCCGAGCACGCCCGATACCATTCGCGCCAACAGCCTCGGGCTGGCGCTTTCCTATGAAATCGACGTCTGGGGCCGGGTGCGCCGCCTGAACGAATCCGCCCGCGCCAGTCTGCTGGCCAGCCAGTACGGGCGCGACGCGATCCGCCTCTCGATCACCGGCCTGGTTGCCAGCAACTACCTCAATCTGCGCGCGCTGGATGCGCAGCTCGCCGTGACCGAAACCAGCCTGAAAAGCCGCGAGGAAAGCGCCGCGCTCGTGAAAACGCGCGTCGCCGCCGGTCTTGTTTCGCCGCTCGACGAATACCAGGCCGACAGCGCGCTCGCCGCCATCAAGGTGCAGCACACCGACCTGCGCCGCGCCCGGGCGCTGGCCGAGCATCAACTGGCGCTGCTGACCGGCCAGCCTGATCTGAAAATCGCGGCCGGCGACCTGCTGCAACTACCGCAACCGCCGCAACCGCCCGCCGGTCTGCCCGCCGACCTGATCGAAGCCCGCCCGGACGTGCGTCAGGCCGAGCAGCAGCTGATTGCCGCCAATGCCAACATCGGCGTCGCCAAGGCCGCCTACTATCCGAAATTCAGCCTCACCGGCGCGCTGGGCCGCGAAAGCAAGGATCTCTCCGACCTCTTCAGCAGCGGTGCAGGCACTTGGTCGGCCGGCTTGTCCTTCCTCATGCCCATCCTCGATTTCGGCCGCACCACGGCGCGCGTCGACCAGGCCAGGGCGCTCAACGAGCAATCCCTGATCGCCTGGCAGAAATCCCTGGAAACCGCCTACAAGGAAGTGCGTGACGCGCTGGTGACACTGGATACCCACACCACGGCGGAAACCGCCCAGCAACTGCGCGTCGCCAGCACGCAAAAAGCGCTCGATCTGTCCAAACTGCGTTACGAGGCGGGCTATTCCGGCTATCTCGAGGTGCTCGACGCCCAACGCAGCGCCAACGAAGCGCAACTCGCCGCCATCGCCACCCGCCAGTCCCGCCTGACGGCAGCGGTCGATCTGTTCAAGGCTCTGGGCGGCGGCTGGAAACCGCAGGCTGAACGCGACGGGCAACTGGCGGCGGCTCCCGCCGACCCGGCGCAGTAAGGCGGCCTGCCACGGCCTGTCTGCCAAAACGGGCGGGCGGCACCCAGCCCCCGCCAGGAAAGCGCTGAACAAACCCGTTCGCCCTGGGCTTGCCGAAGGGCATCACCCGCAAAATCAAGGGCTTCGACAGGCTCAGCCCGAACGGTTTTGATTGATTCAGCGCTTTCCTAGCGCCGACGTCTTGCCTCGAACAGGCAGACGCCGGCGGCTACCGATACGTTCAGGCTATCGACGCTGCCGTGCATGGGGATGTGCACCAGTTGGTCGCAGGTTTCCCGAGTGAGGCGGCGCATGCCTTCGCCTTCGGCCCCCAGTACCCAGGCGGTGGCCTGCGGCCAGTCTGCCGCATAGAGATCGTCGCTCGCCTCCCCGGCGGTGCCGACGACCCAGATGTCGCGCTCCTTCATTTCGCGCAGCGCGCGGGCGAGATTGGTCACGGTGATGTAAGGCACGCTTTCCGCCGCGCCACAGGCCGTCTTGACCGCCACGTCGTTCAAGCCCGCCGCCCGATCCTTGGGTGCCACCACCGCGTGCACGCCCGCCGCATCGGCCACCCGCAGACACGCCCCCAGATTGCGCGGATCGGTCACGCCGTCGAGCACGAGCAGGAAGGCCGGCTCTTCCAGGGTATCGAGCACGTCATCGAGATGCAGGCTCTTGCGCGCCCCATCGAGCAAGGCCACGACGCCCTGATGCCTGCCCCCGCCCGCCAGATCGTCCAGGCGCTTCCCCGCCACCAGATGCAGGCGCACGCCCTGCAATTCCGCATGCTGTATCAGATCGCGGCCACGCGCATCCTGGCGCTGGGCATCGAGCAGAATCTCGCGTATCTCCCCCGGTGCCTGGCGCAGCTTGGCGACGATGGCGTGAAAACCGTAGATCAGGCGTGTGGACATGGAAGCTCCGAATGAAGGCAACAGAATTGAATGTTGAATGACGCCCCGGCGCCGGGCAGGCCGGCCGGCGTTCAAGCAGGCAGATTCGGGCGCGGCGGGCGTGGCGGAAATCGGTGCCGCCGATTCTACCCGCTCACGCCTTCGGCACCCGCCACAAATACCAAGCGGCGGCGCTGCGATACGGCTGGCCGGGCCAACCCCACCCCCCCCAGAAAATTGCCCAGCGCCGACCGGGCGCCAGGCCAAAGCCGATCCCGCGCAACAGCGCCGGCGTCGGCGCTTTATCCAGCCCTTTCAGACGGCGGTAGCCCTGACGCACGCCGAAATCATCCACCGGCAATACATCCGGGCGCTGCAGGTTTTCCATCAGGAACATTTCCACCGTCCACCGGCCGATGCCGCGCAAGGCGATCAATCGCTCGATCAAGGCCGCATCGCTCTCACCCAGGGCCGTTGCCCGATCCGGCACCTGCCCGGTGCAGGCCGCCTCGGCCACCCCGTAAATTGCGGCAATTTTCGCGTGCGACAGCCCACAGGCGCGCAACACCTCGCTGGGCGTTGCCAGGATCGCCTGCGGATCGGGAAACGCCCCTGCCGGAAAGCAGGCGATGAAACGCCCCAGAATCAGATTGGCCACGCGCGTCTGCAATTGCTGATGGGTAATGGCGCGAATCAAGGCTTCATACGGCGCATGCGCCGGCTTGAAATTGGGCGCATAGGGGCCGACCTGCGCGATCAGGCGAGCCCAGTCCTCGTCGATCCGTGCCAGGAAGGCGGGGGCGGTTTGTTCCATTTTCGTTCCGGGGAAGGAGGAAGCGTCTTATCGGCCGGGCAGCGCGGCGTGTCAAGCAAGACGCGCGGCAGGCGCCCTCTTTCCCTGCTCCCCCAAGAACCGCCAAAACCGCTCTGATAGAATCCGCCACTCGTTTTTTGCATGTCACACCGCCCGACGGAGCCCGTAATGTACCAGTCCCCCCTTCTCCAAGACCTGCACGCGCGCGGCCTGATCGCGCAACTGACCGACGCGCAGACCCTCGACAAGCTGCTGTGCGAGGAGAAGATCACCCTGTATTGCGGCTTCGACCCCACCGCCGACAGCCTGCACCTGGGCCACCTGGTGCCGGTGCTGATCCTCAAGCGCTTCCAGGACGCCGGCCACCGGCCGATTGCGCTCGTCGGCGGTGCCACCGGCATGATCGGCGATCCCAGTTTCAAGGCCAGCGAACGCAAGCTCAACACGCCGGAAGTGATTGCCGGCTGGGTCGACAACATCCGCCATCAGGTCGCCCCCTTCCTCGATTTCGAGGGCGACAGCGCGGCCCGCATGGCGAACAACCACGACTGGTTCGGCAGCATGAACTGCCTCGATTTCCTGCGCGACATCGGCAAGCATTTTTCGGTCAACGCCATGATCAAGCGCGATTCCGTGCAGCAGCGCCTGCAGCGCGAGGACCAGGGCATTTCCTACACCGAGTTTTCCTACGCCCTGCTGCAAGGCTACGATTTCGGCGAACTCTACCGGCGCTACGGCTGCCGCCTGCAGATCGGCGGCTCCGACCAGTGGGGCAACATCACCGCCGGCACCGACCTCACCCGGCGTCTGTATCAGACGCAGGTCTATGGCCTGACCGTGCCGCTCATCACCAAGGCCGACGGCACCAAGTTCGGCAAGACCGAAGCCGGCGCGATCTGGCTCGACCCGAAAAAAACCTCGCCTTACGCCTTCTACCAGTTCTGGCTGAACACGGCGGATGCCGACGTCTATAAATTCCTCCGCTTCTTCACCTTCCTGCCGCTCGCACGCATCGCCGAAATCGAGGCCCACGACCGCAGCAGCGGCATGAAACCCGAAGCCCAGCGGATTCTGGCCGACGAAGCCACCCGTCTGGTACACGGCGAAGCCGCACTGCTGGCCGCCCGGCGCATCACCGAAAGCCTCTTTTCCGGCGACTTGAGCAGCCTCACCGAAAACGACCTCGCCCAACTCGCCCAGGACGGCCTGCCCGGCATCGCGCTGGCCGCCAGCGCCGACAGCCTGATCGACGCGCTTGCCGCCAGCGGTCTGGCCAAGTCCAAATCCGAAGCCCGCAGCTTCATCCAGAGCGGCAGCGTCAGCATCAACGGCCGCAAGGCAGAAGGGCTGGAACAGCGCCTGAGCGACGCCGACCGCCTGCATGGCCGCTACACCCTGCTGCGCCGGGGCAAGAAGCAGTATGCGCTGGTGTGCTGGACGGAATGAGCATGGACTTTCTTCTCAACCCGGAAATCTGGATCGCTTTCTTCACCCTGACGGCGCTCGAGCTGGTTCTCGGTATCGACAACATCATTTTCATTTCCATCGTCGTCGATAAACTGCCGCCCGAGCGGCGGGAGTTTGCGCGCCGGATCGGGCTGTTCCTTGCCATGTTCATGCGCATCGGTCTCTTGCTGATCCTGTCGCACATCGTCGGCATGACGGAACCGCTGTTTACCGTTTTCGGTTCCGGTTTTTCCGGGCGCGACGTGATCCTCATCGGCGGCGGCCTGTTCCTGGTCTGGAAGAGCACGATGGAGGTACACCAGTTGCTGGAAGGCGAAGAAGGTGAGGCCTCGCGCAAGGTCGCCAACAGCTTCGCCGGCGTCATCGTGCAGATCATCCTGATCGACCTGATCTTCTCGCTCGATTCCATCATCACCGCCGTCGGCATGGTGCGCGAGGTGGAAGTGATGATCGCCGCCGTGATCGCCTCGGTCGGCCTGATGATGCTGTTCGCCCGCGCCATCGGCGAGTTCGTTTCCAACCACCCGACCATCAAGATGCTGGCGCTCTCTTTCCTCGTCGTGGTCGGCGTGGTGCTGCTCGCCGACGGTTTCGGCCACCATGTGCCCAAGGGTTACATCTATTTCGCCATGGCCTTCTCGGTCGTCGTCGAAATGCTCAACATCCGCCTGCGCAAAGGCGCGCGCAATCCGGTGGATCTGCGCGAAGCCTATGCCCCGGAGGAAAAACCAGGCCAGGGCTGAATCGGCGTAGCCAGCCGCCTTGCCGCGATTCCGGGCAGCTTGCTATGATCCGCCGGTCGACACAGGGAGGGCTGGCATGGACAAGCTGCGGATCTTTCAGGCAATGGCGGCGGAAATCGAGCGCGGCCCGGTGGAATTTTCCAGCGGCGCGCGCCAGGCCCTGGGTTTGCGCAGCGCGCTGGCCGATCCGGCCTGCCACGCCAACAAGGCCGCGCAACTGGTCGCCGCCGAGCCCGTGCTGGCCGCACGCGTCGTCGCCATGGCCAACTCCATCGCCTACAACCCGCTGCAGCGCGAGGTCCACGATCTGCCCACCGCCGTTTCCCGCCTGGGTTTTGCCACCTTGCGCAGCCTGTGCATGGCGCTATTTACCAAGCGCCTGACCGATCCTTCCCTGCCGCTGGACATCCAGCAACTGGCCGACCAGCTCTGGCAGCACACCACGCAGGTCGCCGCCCTGGCCCGCGTGATCGCGCGCCGCGTCACCCACGTCGATCCGGAAGCCGCCCTGTTTGCCGGCGTAATGCACGAAGTCCCCGGCTTCTACCTGTTGAGCCGCGCCCCGCGCCACCCCGGCATTCTGGAAGGCGATCTCTCGATCTGGCACGAAGAGGGCGAAGCACTGGTCGGCACCGCGCTGCTCGAAGCGCTCGACCTGCCGGCCAGCGTGCGCGAGGCCGTGGCCGTGTATTGGGAAGGCTTCCTCGCCATGCCGCCCGGCAGTCTGGGCGACACCTTGCTGCTGGCCGAGCAGCTCGCCCCGATCGCCTCGCCGCTGCATCGAGGCGACAGCACTTACAAACTGCCCAGCAACCCGGCGCAACTGGATTGTCTGGTCGGCGAGCAGATGTTGAGCCACATTCTCGAAGAAGCGGGCGGCGAAGTGGCATCGCTGCATCAGGCACTGGTCTTTTAGCACCCATCAACACTGGCGCGCGCCGACTTGGGCTAAGATTCGCAACACCCTCGCACACCGTATCGGACAGAACGCTTCCATGAAAACCATTTTCCTCGTCGATGATTCCGCAACCATCCTGTTGAGTATTTCCAACATCCTGTCCAAGGCAGGCTACGCCACGGAAAAAGCCGCCAGCGGCGAGGAGGCGATGAAAAAATTCAACGCCGGCGTCAAAGTCGACCTGCTCATCACCGATCTCAACATGCCGGGCATGAACGGCATCGAGCTCATCAAGCAGGTGCGCAAGCTGCCCGCCTACAAGTTCATGCCCATCCTCTTTCTCACCACCGAATCGCAGCAGTCGAAAAAGATGGAAGCCAAGGCCGCCGGCGCGTCCGGCTGGATCGTCAAGCCGGCCACGGCGGACGAATTGTTGAACACCATCAAACTGGTCCTGCGCTGATCATGCGGGTGCTCAAAGTCAACAACCTGCTCGTGCGCGGCCTGCTGGTGAGCCTGATCGTCGCCTGCGGCAGCTTTGTCGTGGTCTACCTGCTCAACGACTGGTTTCACAACACGCTTCTGGTTCAACTCGGCCTGAGCAATCCCATGGGCGACGCCCTGGGCTCCGCGCTCATCGCGCTGTCCGCCGCGTTTGCCGTACGCCTGGTTTCGCTCGCGCTTTACCGCGACATGGTTTATGGCCTGGAAAACTGCCACATCAGTGCCGCCAGCAAATTCATGGACGCCGCCATCCTCGGCGAGGAAATCGCCCAGGAACTGGCCGGCATGTCGCGCTACAACGACGTGCTGCGCAGACAACTCGACGGCATCGTGGACGCCACGGAAAAAGCCGCCTTCGACATCACGGAACGCCTGCAGGCCGTCGATAGCGTCATTACCCGCCTGGACGGTTTCGTCACCCAGACCGTGGAGACTTCCAGCGAACTCACGAGAGGCTCGGAAGACGACATCAAGGGCAATCAGGCCCTGATCGGCAAAATGGGGACTTACATCAGCCAGCGCATCGAAGAAGCGCACAAGGATCAGGAGCGCATCACCCAGATCGTGCAGGAAGCGCGCAGTCTGGGCGCCCTGGTGCAACTGGTGAAGGACATTTCCGGGCAGACCAATCTATTGGCCCTGAATGCCGCCATCGAAGCCGCGCGAGCGGGAGAAGCCGGACGCGGTTTTGCCGTGGTGGCCGACGAGGTGCGCAAACTCTCGACGGAAACCGACACCGCCGTCAACAAGATCAACGCCGGCATCAACAACGTGTCCAATTCGATCCGTCAGCAATTCCAGGACAAGCTCGAAACCGGCAACCTCGATGCGGAAAAAGCCGCGCTCACCGAATTTTCCGATCAGTTGAGCAAGCTGGGCGAAGGCTACCAGCAACTGCTGGAACACGATCTCAGCACACTCAATACCGTGCGCGAAACCAGCGGCGAACTCGCCCGCATGTTCATGGACGTGATGGCCGCCGTGCAATTCCAGGACATCACCCGGCAGCAGATCGAAATCGTCATCAACGCGCTCAGTCAGCTCGATGAACACATGGCGGCACTGGCACAGCGCATCAAATCCGCAGATGATCCGGATTTCCACTACACCCCGCTCACCGCCCGTCTCGATGACCTCTACGACAAGTACGTCATGGAAACACAGCGCGCCAGCCATCAACAGGCGCTGGGCCACGCCGGTCATTCAGGCGCGGCGCAAGGCAATGCGGGCTCAGCCAAGATCGAACTATTCTAAGGAGGCGGCATGGGTGGCAAGCAACGTCTGAACTGGGTCGAAGACCTCACCATCTACCACGCTCAGGAACACAAGGATCGCCTGCTCGCCGCGCTGGATACGGGTGACGGGCTGGAACTCGATCTGTCGCAGGTCGGCGAAATCGACACCGCCGGTCTGCAACTGCTCATCCTCGCCAAACAGGAAGCGGCGCGCAGGGAGAAAACCCTGGCCATCGTGGCGCACAGCCCGGCCGTGCGCGAAACGCTGGATTTCTGCAACCTGACCGCTTTTTTCGGCGACCCGGTGATCATCACCGCCCGCGAACAATCCTGAGGAAAGACCATGGACGAACTCACCAGCGTTTTCATCCAGGAAGGCCGCGAACAGCTACAGGCGATGGAAGACGGCCTGCTGCGCCTGGAACAGGCACCCGACGACCACGACAACATCAACGGCATCTTCCGCGCCGCGCACACGGTCAAGGGCGCCTCCGGCGTGATCGAATGCCATTTCATCGAAGCCTTCACGCACAAGGCGGAAAACGTGCTGGATCGCCTGCGCAACGGCGAAATCCAGGTTTCCGGCGATCTCACCGGCCTCCTGCTGCGCTGCTGCGATCACCTGGGCCGCCTGATGGACGTGCTCGAAGCCGGCCAGCCCGCGCCGCCCGCCGACGTCAATGACGCTGGCATCGCCCTGCTGGCGGAACTCTCCGCCTACACGACGGACACCGCAACCCCGGCGGGCGGCGGCATGATCGAGGCCGAATCGGAAGTGGAAAGCACCGGCGGCGGCGTGGTGAATACCGACAGCTGGCACATCTCGGTGCGCTTCGGCCCGCACATGCTGCGCGGCGGCATGGACCCGCTCTCCTTCCTGCGCTTTCTCGCCTCGCTGGGCGAAATCCTTGCCCTGGAAACCGTCCCCGACGCCCTGCCGCCTGCCGCCGAGATGGACCCGGAATCCTGCTATCTCGGTTTTGAGATCCGCCTGCAAACCCGCGCCGCCAAGGCCGACATCGAGCGCGTTTTCGACTTCTGCCGCGACGATTGCGAACTGCGCATCCTGCCGCCCAACAGCAAACTCTCCGAATACCTGAAACTGATCCACGAACTGCCGGAAGACGAAATGCGCCTGGGCGAAATCCTCGTCCGCTGCGGCGCGCTGACCCAGAACGAACTCGACGATGGCCTGACATCGCAAAGCGGCACGGAGCAGACCGACACCCCGCCGCCGATCGGCGAAATCCTGATCGAGCAGAAAGGCATCCAGAAGGAAGTGGTCGAAGCCGCCGCCAGCAAACAGGCGCGCGTGCAGGAGAAAAAAGCGGTCGAAGCCCGCTCCATCCGCGTGCAGGCCGACAAGCTCGACCAACTTATCGACTTGGTCGGCGAACTGGTGATTGCCGGCGCCTCCGCCAACCTGCTGGCGCAGCGCAGCGGCCAGGGCGAACTGGTGGAATCGACCTCCATCCTGTCGCGCCTCGTTGAAAACATCCGCGATTCCGCCCTGCAACTGCGCATGGTGCAGATCGGCGAAACCTTCTCCCGTTTCAACCGCGTGGTACGCGACGTTTCCAAGGAACTCGGCAAGGAAATCGATCTGGTCATCAGCGGCGCGGAAACCGAACTCGACAAGTCGGTGGTGGAAAAAATCGGCGACCCGCTCATGCACCTGGTGCGCAACAGCATGGACCACGGCATCGAAGCCGCCGACGCCCGCGAAGCCGCCGGCAAGCCCCGGCGCGGACGGGTGGAACTGAACGCCTACCACGACTCCGGCAGCATCGTCATCGAAGTGGTGGACGATGGGCGCGGCCTGCCGCGCGAGAAGATTCTCAAGAAGGCCATCGACAAAGGGCTGGTGCAGCCGACGCAGACGCTGAGCGACCAGGAAATCGTCAACCTGATCTGGGAACCCGGCTTTTCCACCGTCGAACAGGTCACCAACCTGTCCGGGCGCGGCGTCGGCATGGACGTGGTACGGCGCAACATCCAGGGGCTGCGCGGCAGTTGCGACGTCGTTTCGGTCGAAGGCAGCGGCAGCACCTTCACCATCCGCCTGCCGCTGACGCTCGCCATCATCGACGGTTTCCTGGTCGGCGTCGGCAAGGCGTCCTACGTCATTCCGCTGGACATGGTGATCGAGTGCATCGAACTGACCGGCGGCGCGGAAGAACGCGATTACCTCAACCTGCGCGGCGAGGTGCTGCCCTTCGTCCGCCTGCGCGATCTGTTCGGCATCGAAGGCGAGCGCCCGGCGCGGGAAAACATCGTCGTCGTGCAATACGGCGGGCAGAAAGCAGGCATCGTCGTCGATCAACTGCTCGGCGAATTCCAGACCGTCATCAAGCCGCTCTCCAGCATTTTCCGCCACCTGCACGGCATCGGCGGCTCGACCATCCTCGGCAGCGGCGAAGTGGCGCTGATCCTCGACATTCAATCGCTGGTGCAGAACAACGCCCGCCAGCAGGAACGGGAGCTGAAAAATACGGCCTTGCTGCGGAACTGACCTGAAAATTTGCCACAGGTAGTCACCCTCCAGGCGATTCAGCCACTGACTGAATCGCGGCGCAGGCACTGCCCCCGGCAGCTCCGAACTGCCGACGCAAGAGGAAATCTCATCGTTCCCGGCCGGCCTCGTGCCATGCTTTTTTGACGGGGGAGAGCAGGTATTCGGCGACGGTGCGGTTGCCCAGCAGGATTTCCGCTGTGGCCTGCATGCCGACGGCCAGGGGGTATTTCATCTCCTCCATTTCCAGCGCATTCCCCTCCAGCAATACCAGTGCCTTGTAGCGTAGCGAGTTCTGCCCTTCGCCGCGCAGTCCTCGTTCTCGCGCTTCCTCTTCGTTCTGGGCGTCGGCGCTCACGTGCTCGACGGTGCCGCGTCCCATGCCGTATTTCTGGAAAGTGTAGGTGGCGAACTTCAGCTTGACCGGCTGACCGGCCCGCACGAAGCCGATGTCCTCATTGGACACCCAGACTTCCGCTTTCAGCTTTTCCGTATGCGGCACGAGGCTGGCCAGCACCGTGCCGGGCTGCACCACGGTGCCGGCGGTATGCGTCGCCAGGTCCTTGATTACCCCATCCTGCGGCGCCTTGAGGGCCAGCAGTTCGCGCCGGTGCTGCTGTTTCTCCTGCTCCTTGGCCAGTTTGTCCATCTGCGCCTGCGCTTCGTTACGCTCGGCGTGCAGCAGCCGGAAGTAGTCCGCCTCGATCTGCCGGAGCTTCTTCTGCGACTGGTCGATGCTGGCCTGGGCGGAGGCAATCAAGTGGCCCTGGGTGGCGAGTTCCTGTTCCTTTTCGATGCGCTCGCGCCGCTTGTCCGAACCCATCAGGCTCCCGGCGAACCCTTGCTTGACCAGTTTTTCGTAAGCCTTGTCCTGCTCGCGGTAATGCGGCAGCACGGCTTCGAGGCGCTCCTTCTGCTGGCGGGCCGCCGCCAGTTCCTGCTGCGCCTTGACCAGACGGCTGCGTTCCTCGGCCAGGGTGGCCGCCAGCGCATCGCGGTTGGCCCGGTACTGCGCGCTGGTTTCCCGAATCAGCGCCGCCGGTGCCTGCACCTCGGTCTCAAAAGGCGCGCCGGCCAGTTCGGCGTCGATACGGACGAGCTGCAACTGTTTGCGGACGTATTCCGTCGTGATCGCTTCCAGATCAGCATCGGTGATGAGCGCATCCATGCGCATCAGCACCTGCCCGGCGCGCACGGTTTCCCCTTCGCGTACCAGAATCTCCTTGACGATGCCGGCTTCCGAAGGCTGCACGATCTTGAGGTAGCTTGCGGGTACCAGCTTGCCGTCGGCCACCGCCACGATGTCCAGACGTCCGAGCAACGCCCAGGCCAGCAGGAACACCAGCAAGCCCAGCAGCAGCCACAGCACCCGCCGCCCTTGCGGATTGGGCGCGGTCTGCTGCAAGCGGATCAGCGGCGGATGAAACGCCTGATGCTCCGTCCGGGCGTGCTGTACGAGGGATTTCATTGAAGCCATGCCAGAAGTTCTCCTGGGTTTTCGTGGGGTGGACGCCGGGTGAGTCGAGCACAAGTCTCACCCGGCGTCCCCGCGGTCAGCACGCCGGCCATCGGTAGAAGCGGTTGCTTACCACGGCAGGCGGCCCAAGCCTTCCTTGATGCCGGAGAACCCCTTGAGCCGGGTGCCCGTATCGCAGGCCAGCGACACCGTATCGGCACCGCCGCGCATGCCCTGCGCGCTGCCCTGCATCCAGCCGGTCAAGCCCGCGAGATCGGCCCCCTTGCTGATGTGGTTCCAGGCCGGCGCACTCTGGCGTTCGACATCGAGCCGGTTCAGCGCGTGCGCCAGTTCCGCCCAGTGACGCGCCACATCGTGGCTCGTCTGGCCGTGGCTGGCGTGCCCCGACGGGTTCTCCCGTCCGTGCTGTTGCTCGCCCCATTGCTCGAACCACCGGCGATCCAGCGCCGGCAAGGTCGCCCGATCGGATTTGCCGTTGTGCTTGAAACCATCGAGGAAACGATCCAGCGGGCCGCAATGGTCGTCGTGTTCCCGTCCCTTGCCCCCCGGCTGGACGGGTGATCCGCCAGCGCCGCCGTGCCCGTCGTTATGCTGCCCGTTGTGATGTCCATTGTGCTGCCCGAACGGCGGCACATCCACCCCGCCGCTACCGGCATTGCCTTTCGGCGCGGTGGGAACGACCGTCTTGCTGCCGAAGCTGATCCTGAACACATCCGAAGCGCTCGACTGCGCGCCATGACCGTCGCTGGCCGTAATGCGCACGTCGATGCTGCCCTTGGCATTGCCCGGCGCGGTGCCGCTGAACGTCTGCGTCGCCGCATCGAACTTGAGCCAGGTGGGCAGCGCCTTGCCGTCGGACAGGGTCGCGCCGTAGCTGAGCGTGTCGTTGCGGTCGGCGTCGCTGAAACTGCCTGCCGGCATCTGCCACGCGAACGCCTTGCCCTTGGCAAGCTGCACATCGCTCAGGCAGCGCACCAGTTCGGGCGCATCGTTCGTCCCCTGCACGGTGACCGTCAGCGTGCCGGCACTGCGCTGCGTGCCATCGCTGGCCTGATAGCTGAAGGTTTCCGTGGCCGATTCACCCACGCCCAGGCCCTGCACCCTGGGTGAGCAGTCATCGAGCACGTAGGCGTAGGCGCCATTGGCGAGCAGGGTCAGCACGCCATACTGGCCGCGCCGGATGCCGGGGTCGGCCACATGCAGTTTCTTGCCTTCGGGATCGCGGTCGTTGGTCAGCACATTGCCCGTCGCCAGCAGCTTGCGATCCTCGATCACGCTGGCCGTATCCGGCGCGGTGACGGGCGCCTGGTTGCCGCTGGGCGCCCCGCCGGTCCCGGCACAGGAGCGGGTGGGTGTTC
>URNG01000054.1 GCA_900549295.1 uncultured Rhodocyclaceae bacterium | reverse complement strand
CCGATCCGGACGGGGGGGAGGCGGCCGCGGCGGCCCGCCCCCCCCAGCCATAGTTCGTCGCTGCAACTGCGTAGCAAATGGCGGTCGTGCGACACCACGACCATGCCGCCTTCGTAATCCTGCAGGGCGAAGGTGAGCGCCTCGCGCATTTCCAGGTCGAGGTGATTGGTCGGCTCGTCCAAGAGCAGCAGATTGGGTTTGCGGCGGATCAGGAGCGCCAGGGCCAGGCGCGATTTCTCACCGCCGGAGAACGGCCCGACTTGGCGGGTCGCCATGTCGCCGCGAAAATCGAAGCCGCCCAGGTAGTCGCGCAATTCCTGTTCCGGCGTCAGCGGTTCCTGGTGTTGCAGGTGCCAGAGCGGGCTTTCTTCCGGGCGCAGCTGTTCCAGTTGATGCTGCGCGAAGTAGCCGATGTTGAGCGTCCGGGCCTCCTTGCGCTCGCCGCTTGCCTGCGCCAGCGTGCCAGCCAGGAGCTTGATGAGCGTCGATTTGCCCGCGCCGTTGCGCCCGAGCAGGCCGATGCGGCAGCCGGGGCGCAGGGTGAGGCGGATGTCGGAGAGTATCCGGCGCTCGCCGTAGCCCGCCGCGCCGTCCTCGATCACCAGAAGCGGATCGGGCAGGTTGTCCGGCGCGCGGAAGCTGAAGGTGAAGGGCGAATCGACGTGCGCTGCCGCCACTACCTCCATGCGTTCCAGCATCTTGACCCGGCTCTGCGCCTGGCGCGCCTTGGTCGTCTTGGCTTTGAAACGTTCGACGAAGCGGGTGAGGTGGGCGATCTGCCGCTGCTGCGCGGCGAAAGTGGCCTGCTGCTGCGCCAGCCGCGCGGCCTTGGCTTTTTCGTAATCGGAATAGCCACCGCTGGTCAGGCTCAGGCGCTGCTGGTCGATGGCGATGATGTGGCCGACCACGGCATCGAGGAAATCGCGGTCGTGCGAAATCAGCAAGAGCGTCGCCGGCGAGGTTTTCAGCCAGTTTTCCAGCCACAGCACGGCATCGAGATCGAGGTGGTTGGTCGGCTCGTCGAGGAGCAGCAGATCGGCGCGGCAAGACAAGGCGCGGGCGAGGTTGAGGCGCACCCGCCAGCCGCCGGAAAAATCCGCCACGGGGCGGCTGAAATCGGCATCGCTAAAACCCAGACCGTGCAGCACCTCGGCGGCGCGGGCCTTGGCGGTGTAGCCGTCGATGTCGGCATAGAGAGCGTGCAGGCGGCCAATGGCTTCGCCGTCGCCGCTGATCTCGGCGGCGCGCAGATCGCTTTCGACGCGGCGCAGTTCGCTATCGCCATCAAGCACGAATTCCAGCGCCAGCGTCGGTAGGGCGGGGGTTTCCTGGGCGACGCGGGCAATCTGCCAGTTCGGCGGCAATTCGAGGTCGCCGGATTCGGCGTGCAATTCACCCGCCACCAGGGCAAACAGGCTGGATTTGCCGCTGCCGTTGGCCCCCACCACGCCCACCTTCCAGCCAGCGTGCAGTTGCAGGCTGGCATCGACCACCAAAGGGCGGCCGGCGCGGGCGAAAGTGAGTTGGCGTAAGGCGATCATGAGGCGGCGGATTATAACGGGCGCTGCTAGAATCACCCGCATGATCAAGAAGATCCGTATCGACCAGTTACGGCCCGGGATGTTCATCCACGATCTGAACTGCGGCTGGCTCGATCATCCCTTCCTCACCAATACCTTCCATGTCGGCGAGCAGGCGACAGTGGAGAAAATCGCCCGCCACGGCATCCGCGAACTCTATATCGATACTGCGCGCGGCGACGACGCGCACACCGCGCCCACCCAGCGGGAAGTGGAAGCGGTGCTCGATCGGCAACTGCAGCAAATCGCGCAAGAAGCACCGCCCCCGCCCATGCGAACGGCACTACAGGTGGAAGCCGTGCGCGCCCGGCGGCTGCGCGGCGAAGCCAATCGCATCGTGCACAAGCTGATGCACGACGTCCGTCTGGGACGCCAGATCGAAGTGGATCAGGCCGAGCCCATGGTCGAGAGCATCGTCGATTCCATCTTTGCCAATCGCGATGCCCTGCTGCCCATCCTGCGCCTGAAGCGCCACGATGAATACACCTTCCAGCACTCCGTCAGCGTTGCCGCCCTGCTCGCCGCCTTTGCCCGCCACCTTGACCTGAGCCGCGACACCGCCCGTGAACTGGGCCTGGGCGGTCTGCTGCACGACATCGGCAAGGCGCGCATTGCCGAACAAATCCTCAACAAGCCGGGCAAGTTGAGCGATGCCGAATTTGCCCGCATGCGCTGCCACGTCGATGAAGGACTGGACGTGCTGCACGACACGCCGCACATCAGCGCCATTGCCTTGCAAGTCACCGCCGAGCACCACGAACGCTTCGACGGCTCAGGCTACCCGCATGCCCTGAGCGCGCCCGGGCTTTCCCTGTACGGGAAAATGGCGGCCATCGTCGATGTATATGACGCCATCACCTCGAACCGGGTCTACCACAAAGGCATTCCGCCCACGCTGGCCTTGCGCAAGCTCCTGGAATGGAGCGCCCATCATTTCGACGCCGCGCTCGTGCATAGCTTCATCCGCGCCGTGGGCATCTACCCCAGCGGTTCGCTGGTTTCGCTGAGCAACGACCGCCTGGGCGTGGTGCTGGAGCAACACGAAACCAACCTGCTCACCCCCTTCCTCTGCGTCTTTTTCGACACCCGGCGCCGCGCCTACATCGAGCCCTACATGCTCGATCTGGCTACGCACGACGAAGAAAGAATCATTGCTTACGAGAATCCAGAAACATGGCAAATCGACCCCTATCGCTGGCTGCCGGGCTGAGCTTCACCGGCGCCATTCTGTTCATGCCGCTAGGCGCGCAAGCCGACGCGGCCAATTGGGACGCGCGCCTGGCTCAGGCGGCCACCCTGCGCGCGGAAGGCAAACAAAGGCTAGAAGCCGCCGACGCGGTACTCGCGCGTGCAAAAGCCGCCTGCCAGCACAAATTCCAGGTCAACGCCTGCATCAAGGAAGCCGAGGACGAGCATCTGCTGGTGCGCCGCGAAAACCGCCAGCATGAAATCGAGGCCGACCGCATCGAGCGCGCCGTCAAAAGCGAACAACGCGACGCCCGCATGGCAGAAAAAACCGAGCGCCGCACCAACCGTACGGCCGAATTACCCCAGCGTGCCGCAGAAAACGAAGCAGCCGCACAAGAAGCGAGCGGCTTGCGCCAGGCAAAACAGCAGGACAAAGACGCCGAGGCCGCCGCCCGCCTCCAGAAAAACGCCGAACAACAGGCCGCGCACCAGCGCAAACTTGCCGAGCATGAAGCCCGCGTCGCCAAGAAAAAAGCCCGTGCCGAAGCGAAAGCCGCCAAAGCAGCGAGAAAAAAAGCAGAAAGCACAGTGCCCGCAGATCAATCCGCCAAGGATTGAGCTTCATTACACGGCGGGGAACCCCCATTCACCTCTGCCGCCAGCGCCGCAAGCAATTTTTTCACCGGCGTCGGCACGCCCGCCTGGGCAGCGCTGGCAAGCGGCAGCCAGTATTGCCCGCCTTCCCGCGCCTGTCGGGGCGGGCTGCTGACACGGCAGAGCAACGGCTCGAGTTGCAGCACGAAATGGGTGAACACATGGCGTAGCGCCGGCAACCGGCGTAGCTCCACGACGTCCACGCCGAGCTGCGGCAGGAACTGCGCCGCCTCGCCTTCCGGAAACGCCAGCAAACCGCCCCAGATGCCGTGCGCCGGGCGGCGTTCCAACAAAACGCCGCGACCATCGCTGACCAGAAAAAACGTGGCCCGGCGCTCGGGCGCTTTGGCCCGGCTGCGCGCCGCCGGCAAAAGATGCTGGCGGTTTTCACGCTGCGCCACACACTGCGCGCACAAGGGGCAGATGGCGCAATCGGGCTGGCGGCGCGTGCATACGGTCGCCCCCAGGTCCATCAAGCCCTGCGTATAGCTCGCCATGTCGGCGGCAGGCGGCAGCAGACCTTCGGCCCGCGCCCACAGCGCCCGCCCGGCAGCCGCTTTGGACACATCGTCGGCAATACCGAAAACGCGACATAAGACCCGCTTCACATTGCCATCGAGTATGGCGGCGCGCTCGGCCCAGGCAAAGGCCGCGATTGCCGCCGCCGTGGAACGGCCAATGCCGGGCAGCGTCTCCAGTTGCGCCGCCGTGTGGGGAAACTTGCCGCCGTGCGCAGCCATGATTTCCTGCGCGCAACGATGCAGGTTGCGCGCCCGGGCGTAGTAGCCCAAACCGGCCCAGTGGGCGATGACTTCATCCAGGGAAGCCGCCGCAAGGCTGGCAAGATCGGGAAAACGCGCCAGAAAACGCTGGTAATAAGGAATAACCGTCGCCACCTGGGTTTGCTGCAACATGATTTCGGACAGCCAGATGCGGTAAGAGTCCTGCGTGTTCTGCCAGGGCAGGCCACGCCGCCCTGCCTGACGCTGCCAGGCCACGATGGCGGGCGCGAAGAAATCTGTCTCGGACAATTCTGATTCGACTTGAGGAAAACGAAGAAGGATAATACGCGGTTTTCGCCCCTTGCCTGTGCTGCCCATGAGCCATTGCGCCCCGCCTTCCCCCGCAAACCCTGTCGCTGCCGAAATCGACGCCCGCGCCCTGCGCCAGGCGCTGGGTCAGTTTGCCACCGGCATTGCGGTGGTCACGGCAATCGATCCGGACGGAGAACCCATCGGCCTGACGGTCAATTCCTTCTCCGCCGTATCGCTCACCCCGCCGCTGGTGCTCTGGTGCCTGGACAACCGCTCCCACAATCTCGCCGCTTTCCAGGCCGCCCGCCACCACGCAATCAACATCCTGTCGCTGGCGCAGGAAGATTTATCCAACCGCTTCGCCACTTGGCCGGTCGACCGTTTTGCCGGCCTGCAATGGACGCCTGCCGCCGGTGGTGCACCGGTGCTGGCCGATTGCTGCGCGCATTTCGTCGTCGCCAACGAAACCAGCCACCTGAGCGGCGACCACACGATTTTCATCGGCCGCGTCGAACACTTTGCCCACACCGCCAGCGAACCGCTCATCTTCCACAGCGGCCAATACCGGAAACTGGCTGCAAAAATCTGAAATCCTTGGAAAAAAACCAAGGCCCGGCATAGAATCACGCCCGCACGCACCCGGGCGGGTGTAGTTCAATGGTAGAACGGCAGCTTCCCAAGCTGCATACGTGGGTTCGATTCCCATCACCCGCTCCAAGTAACGCTCCACACTCGGCGTGTGACTTTGGGAAGTTCCTAATATCTTGAAATATTAAGGGATTTCTCTTCTAGGCTTTGTTGGCATCCAGTGAAATCTGCCTACAGCCTATCCAAACAGGTACATCTTTTGGCCCAACAATGCGGTACTCGACGTACCGCATTGTTGCTCTCGAGGAGCGGTCCTGAAGCGGCTATGGCTCCTGTCCCGTCTAATTCGGGATTTGGAGTTCGAGAATGGCGCTCACCGATCTGCATATCCGGAATGCAAAGGCAACGGGCAAGGTCTACAACCTTGGTGATTACGATGGGTTGTCGTTGTTTGTCTCAGCCAAGGGCAGTAAGGCTTGGCACTTCCGATACAACTGGCTGGGTAATCGATCAAGGATGTCCTTGGGTACATACCCCGAATTGGGTCTGCGCGATGCGCGAGCCATGCGAGACGAAGCGCGGGCGTTGATCGCCAAGGGTATCAATCCCAGAATCGCCCGCAAGCAGAAGCAGCAGGCCGCTCGATTGGCTGGTGAGTACACCTTCATCGCGGTATACGAAAGATGGCTTGCTTACCGAATGCTGGCATTGGAAGAAGGACGGCAGAGCACGTTGGAGCAAATCCGGCGGGTATTCAAGAAGGACGTCATCCCACTGCTACGGAGAATGACCATCTACGAGATCACGCGGTATCATTTGCTGGAGGTGATTGAGCGGATCGAGAAACGCGGCTCTTTGTCGGTGGCCGAAAAGGTGCGCACCTGGTTCCGGCAGTTGTTCGGGTATGCCATGGTGATCGTGCCGGACATGGAGAACAACCCGGCGCAAGATCTACATGTGGTCGCGGTCCCCTTGCCGCCGGTTCAGCACAATCCGTTTCTGCGAATGGAGGAAATCCCTTCGTTCTTGCGACTTTTGCGTACCTACCAGGGAAGACAGGTGACGCAATTGGCCGTTCGCTTGCTGTTGCTCACTGGAGTACGTACAGGCGAACTGCGACTGGCCACACCGGCCCAGTTCGATCTGGAGCGAGGGCTATGGAGCATCCCTGCGGCGTCACTCAAACAGCGCATGACGCTGACCCGTAAACAGCGTAAGCGTGTGAATGACATACCACCCTACATCGTGCCCTTGTCGAGCCACGCGCAGGAGATCGTCAAGCAGTCGCTGAACGACTTCAAACCTGCTCAAAAATATCTCTTCCCAAGCGCGCTGCGGCTGACGGATCGCATGAGCGAGAACACCGTCAACTTCGCCCTGAAACGCATGGGCTTCGATGGTCGGCTGACCGGGCATGGGTTGCGAGCAACGATGTCGACAGCCTTGAATGAGATCGGCTATCCCAAGGCATGGGTGGATGCTCAGCTGTCACATGCAGATCCGAATCGCATCAGAGCCACCTACAACCATGCGCAGTATGTGGAGCAGCGACGCGTGATGATGCAGGATTGGGCGAACCGGCTGGACTTGCTGGAACTGGGCGCGGTAGAGGTTGCAAGCCGACATCTGATCGTGCATCTACAGGGACTATCGGAGACTCCTTCCACGCGATCAAGTTGCGTATTCCAGCCTTCGTCATCACCAAGTCCGACGACGTGATCATCCAGTCTGCCGCTCGTGACCATCATCGCTGAACATGGTTGTGTTGGCTTTTTGTACCACTATTGAAATTGGTTTTCCAAAAGGACGTAGCTTAGGCTCAAATCGGCGGGGCCAAACGAGCCAAGAGCAAGCAAAAGCGCGCCAAGTACAAAGTGAATATCGTTGTTGATGCTTGAATCGAGAAGGGCGGTCGGTAACCAACAGAACCGCCGCTCGGAATAACGACTCACGGACAGCAACTCGGCCAAAGCTGCTGTCCATAGTTTTTGCACTATTCGTCTGATTTCGGTCTCAGAGCAGACGCTCCAAATTGTCTACGAATGCAGGGGCGACTCACTGCAGCCAAATTGCTCCTGACATGTGAGACACTAATCATCAAATTGTGGGGCAACGCAAAGGATCTGCCTGATGAGCCTAATGAAAGATAAGTATAAGCAGCTCAAACCGACACTCGATTATCTGTCTGACCCCGTTGTTCTAGCTCAGGCTTGGAAGAAGAGCCACAGCTATATCCGTTCGCATAACTGGTACGCCGACACGCTGGAGTTGGATGCATCTGCCATCAACCTCGAGGCTAATCTGATCGCATGGGGGAAAGAACTTGCGGCTCAACGCTATCAATCAAAGCCGATGCGCCTGGTACCCGCCCCGAAGACAGACGTATGGACGTTTGAGAAGCGGAATGGCCATTGGGAGTGGCGACCAGCAAAAACGCAGACGAAATTGTCAGCGAAGCGAAGGCGCACACAGTTAAGTGAGCCACTTCGTCCTTTAGCCCATCTTACGATCAAAGATCAGACCGTTGCGACGGCGATGATGATGTGTATGGCCGATGCGGTTGAAACTGCGCAAGGCCCAACGGATGGCACCAATGTATCGAGCTTTGGTAATCGCCTTTTCTGCTCTTGGGACGAAGGGCGAGCACGATTCGGCTGGGGAAGCAGCACCACGTATAGCAAGTATTTCCAAGACTATCAGCGTTTCCTAAAGCGAACGGCGGGTGCAGCGAAGAGCCTAGAGGTCTTTCAAGCCTTTTTCGCCGCGCCACGTGCAATCTATGAAGTGCAGCTAGATATGTCTGCCTTCTACGACTCGATCGACCGCACGGGACTCCTGTTGAAGCTCAGAGAGGTTGTGGACGGATACCACGGCTTGCGTAGAGAGGAGACAGAGGGGTTTTGGAATGCTGTAAATAGCTGTTTCTCAAGTTGGAGATGGAACCGTCAGGACTCGAAACTAAATCCATGCTTGAAGATCCCGCTCAGCAACAGCGGATTACCTCAGGGATTGGTAGCAAGCGGTTTCTTCGCAAATGTATATCTGCTTGACTTCGATGCAGCCTGCCGAGCCTTGGCCGGATCCAATTTCAACAGCTTCAGCATCCACGACTACTGTCGCTATGTGGATGATTTGCGGTTAGTGATTTCGGTGGATGAAAATGCGGACAGTGAGACGCTGGAGGCAATCAAGCAAACGATTGTCACGATGCTAGGACTGCTACTTCCTCCAGGCGGCAGCCTCAAATTTAATCCCGACAAGACAAAACTGATCCGGTTGTCCGGTGAAGACAGCGACATCTCAAGTCAGATGAGTCGCCTTCAGGCCATTACTAGCGGCCCCATGGATCTCGATTCACTAATCCACGTCGAAAACTCCCTCGATAGCCTCTTCTTGCGAGCAGAAGTCGCCCTGGATGACAGCGCCAAGTTACCACTGGCGACATGCCCACATCCACTCGCGACCGTGCACCAAGTCACCTTGGATGTTCGAGAAGACACGGTATTACGCTTTGCCGCAAACCGCTGGGCGAAGGTGCTGAAGGCCAAGCGTCGGTTGGCAAACCGCAGTGAGCGGGAAGCTCTCGATACGACCCAAGAGGCTGTCGCAAGGCGTTTTGTCGCAAGTTGGGCTAGAAACCCTGCGCTAACTTTATTGCTGAAGAAAGGCCTTCAACTTTTTCCTTCCCCGATGCTGCTGAGTACCGTGTGGGATCCGCTTGTGGAGAAATTGTCGGATGAAACCCCATTACGGGAACGATGTATCGCGAGCTATTGCCTTGCCGAGATTTGTCGCCTTTCTGTTACCGATCTTCGGAGAACAGTAGCCGCAGACCTCCCGGAGGCAGCGGATTTGAATGGTTACTACGCATACCTCTACGAGCGAGTCCATCAGCTTATCCAAAGACCGGCCTTGCCTTGGTATTTAAAGCAGCAGGCCGGACTACTTTTGGTTGGCCAAGCGCCGGCTGGCGGTGGACTCGATTTCGAACATAATGAAATGCTTTCCCAAGTCATGTCGATTTCGCTAGGACATGCGTCGGGTGCGCCCAACGTCGTTATACCTGCTGCTTTAGTAGCATGGCAAATGCTTGAAGATACATCACCCGTTATCACGTCGTTGAGCGCTTGGCTCGAAAGCTTTGGAGTACGCGCTAGAAATCAGGCTTTGGAAACCATTGCAGTGAACAATCCTGATCTATTCCAAGGTCTGGTGGATTACTTCCAACGCACCAAACCCTCACTTGATTCAGCAGCAAAGGCTATCAGTGAATCCCTTGGGCTTAGCTCACCAAGCCTTCCCGAGAACCCTGCCGATTGGCAAGGTAGATATCTATTGGCAGCGGTTATTCAATCTCCTGCCAACCCATTTATTCATGAAAATGCACTTATCAAGCTCGCCATTGCGGTTGTCGAGAACCTCCAGGCGGGGACCAGTATCTTGCTATTACCCCAAATTCTTACCGTTTCATGCCCGAACTGGAAAAGCATTCAAGGTCCCCTTAGCACACCACTTACTGTAGAAGCTTCACAGCTTATCCAGCAAACGAACGCCGACCCGCGCTATGCACCTGCTCCGTGGATACCAGAAGAAGGGGACGGACGATTTCTCTACGCCCTAGGTTGCTTGCTCAGGGCATGCGCCATTGGAAACTGCGATTTCACCGCTAGCCAGATGCTCTTTCGTCAGGACATCAGTGATGCCTACATGGGACTCAAAAGCAGTTGGTATAAGCGGCGTATGGGCATGATGCATTCACCCGAGACACTCGTGGGTGAAGCAGCACCGATGTCCGGCTGGATAACGGAATTGCTGTTTATCTTGTTGCAATGGCCGGGTCTTGATACCGAGAGTTGGGAGGAACAGTGGCCAGCCGATCTATCCCTAGCCACACTCAAACCAATATTGGAAGGCCGCCTTGAGCATCAACTCCGCCTGTATGGCGTCGCCTCGGATATGCCCCTGTACGTGCAGCGCGTCATGCCACCGGCTGATACCAACTATGTGCTACGCGTGGTGACAGTACAGTCACTTCTGCCCAAGAGGAGCGATTTCAAGAATTATGGAGCAGAACTGAACGACAAGGGCTACCGCGAAAAACACCGCGGGCATCTCACCGATCTCTGCAACCTTGCGCTCAAAAAACTTGAAGCTATGGAGTTTGCAAACGATCGTGAAGTAAAGGCCACGGCGAATCTGATCGTCTTTCCCGAGCTTACCGTTCACCAAGACGATATCGATCTGTTGGAAGCCTTATCTGCCAAGACTAAAGCCATGGTCTTCGCCGGCATTGTTTTTCACCAGCACGAGAACAAATTGATCAATAGGGCCCTTTGGCTTATTCCGTACCACACAAGTCATGGCGGCCTGCGATGGATTAAGAGATGGCAGGGTAAATGGAACCTAACCAAGCTGGAGACAGGCATCTCATCACCCTGGCGTCCATATCAACTGCTGATCGAGCTCGCCGGCACGCTCCCGCATCTCGAACGTGGTTATAGGCTTTCGGGTGCCATATGCTATGACGCAACAGACATGCGACTGACTGCGGATTTACGCGATCATTCCGATGCGTTCTTGATTGCAGCCCTGAACAACGATATTACGACGTTCGACAACATGATTGATGCTTTGCACTATCATATGTACCAACACGTCGTTCTCGTGAACACAGGTGAGTTTGGGGGAAGCGCAGCCAAGGCACCATTCAAACTCCCTCATCATCGACAAATTGTCCATTCACACGGAAGCGAGCAGATATCGATCTCGGTATTCGAGATTGATATGTTCTCGCTAATGTTTGACCCTCCTCCCGATCCCAGCGGTGAATACAGTCGGCAACGAAAAACCAAACCGGCCGGCATTCAACGCTATGGCATATCGTGAGTTCAACCTGGCCACAGTCCACTATGTATTAACCAAGCTGTCAGGCTGGAGATGCCCAACTGGTCGTTGAGTAAGCATCCCGATAACGGAAATCTCAGCCTGCCTCCTAGTGCCCAACCCTGCGACCAGCTGGAACTTGAACGTAACACCAATAAAAACGGAGGTGTAGCGTGAACTTTCTTAAGTACGATTTGGGTAGCCTAAAACGCGGCGAGATTGTCGAGGTGACTCTTACCAGCGGTGCTAACGTCCGCTTGCTCACGAGTTCTGAGTTTTCAAACTACAGAAATGGGCGAGCGCATCGTTTTATTGGTGGTCTGGCAAAACGATCCCCAGTTCGCCTACAAATACCAAGCTCGGGCCATTGGTATGTGGTAGTTGATATGCAGGGATTACGTGGCAGCACAAATGCTTCAGTACGAGTCCTCCCCGGGCTGTTGCCGGAAATCCAAGAGCGACCACTATCTGAATTGCCTAGCTTGGTGCGTAACGACGTCCCCAAACCCGCAGAGTCCGGAGGAGAGACGCACGACGTATTCATTTCACACGCCTCAGAAGATAAGGATGAATTCGTTCGCCCGCTCGCTAATGCACTGATGCAGCACGGTCTGAATGTTTGGTACGACGAAATGACTCTTCGGATCGGAGATAGCCTTCGGCAGAAAATTGACAGGGGCCTTGCAAATAGTCGCGTAGGGTTGGTGGTCCTCTCCCCATCGTTCATCAAGAAGGGTTGGACTAACTACGAGCTCGACGGCATTGTTACTAGAGTTGTGTCAGGTGATCAGGTCCTTCTTCCCATATGGCACAACATCACAAAGCAGCAAGTTGTCGATTTCAGTCCATCGCTTGCCGACAAAGTCGCTCGTAGCACTGCGACACACACAATTGACGAAATAGCGATCGAGATCGCAGAACTTCTAACATCATCTGCATGACGGGCCATCAAAGGCCTACTTACCTACGCATTGCTGCCAGAATCAGTGGATCCCATGAATGGCGGCTCAGGCCGAGTTGCTGTCCGTGCGTCGTTATTCCGAGCGGCGGTTCTGTTGGTTACCGACCGCCCTTCTCGATTCGAGCATCAACAACGATATTCACTTTGTACTTGGCGCGTTTTTGCTTGCCTCTTGGCTCGTTTGGCCCCGTCGATTTGAGCCTAAGCTACGTCCTTTTGGAAAACAAATTGTAAGCCCCCGGGAAACCCATCTATAAATTGCTCTGATAGACCGCGAAGATCGTGTCCCCTTAAAAGGAATGGAGGACACTATCAATGGAAATACAGAAGCCGATTGGTCGGCGGCGGCATCATCCGGAGGAGTTCAAGCAGGCGGTGCTGGAAGCCTGCTGCGAGCCTGGCGCCTCGGTAGCCGGGATTGCCCTGGCCAACGGCGTCAATGCCAACCTGGTTCGACGCTGGTTGCGGGATCGCGGTATTGAACCGCCCAGCCGACGCTTGGCGGTGCCCGTCGAGGAGGCCCTCCGGCGTTCATGCCGTTGCCGCTAGCACCGGCCGAACCGCCATCGCGCGACATCCGGATCGAGATCCGGCGAGGCACTACGGTGATCAGGCTCGAGTGGCCGCATCAGGCCGCCGGCGATTGTGCCGCCTGGTTGCGCGACTGGCTGCGATGATCCGGGTCGATGCCTTGTGGCTCTCAACCCGGCCGCTCGACATGCGAGCCGGAACGGAAACGATCCTGGCTCAGGTCGTGCGGACCTTCGGTGAAGCGCAGCCGCACCACGCCTATCTCTTTGCCAACCGACGCGGTACCCGCCTGAAGGTGCTGGTGCATGATGGCTACGGTGTCTGGCTGGCCAACCGGCGACTGAATCAGGGGCGGTTTCAATTTCGAGCGGGCGATGGCAGCGTCGCCCTTACCCGGGGGCAATTCGATGCGCTGATTCTCGGCCTGCCGTGGGAACGCCTGGCCGATGGCGGGGTGATCCGGGTTTTATGACGGTCCACCATTGGGGAAGTCCACGATAGTCAGTTCGCCTTGCTGGCGGCATGATGTCGGTCATGACCTTGCCCGCCAACCTCGATCAACTGACCGCCGACGAACTGCGCGAACTGGTTCGCCAGCAAGCGGAAGTCATCACACGCAATGATCGGGAACTCAACTGGCGCAAGGTCAAAATCGACAAGCTGACGCATGAAGTGGCGTACTACAAGCGCCACGACCTCGGCATCAAAGCCGAACGCCTGCCGGCGGAACAGGGCCAGTTGTTCGAGGAAACCCTCGCTGCCGACATGGCGGCGATCACCGAAGAACTCGCCCAGCTTTCCGAATCGAAACCGAAGGGCCAGGCCAAGCGCCAGCCCTTGCCGCCGGAACTGCCGCGTACCGAGATTCACCACGAACCGGACTCGAGCACCTGTACCTGCGGCTGCCAGATGAAGCGGATTGGCGAAGACATCGCCGAGAAGCTGGACTACACGCCAGGCGTCTTTACGGTCGAACGCCACATTCGCGGCAAGTGGGCCTGTGCCCAATGCGAAACCCTGGTGCAGGCCCCGGTGCCTGCGCATGTGATCGACAAGGGCATCCCGACCAGCGGCCTGCTCGCGCATGTGCTGATCGCCAAGTACCTGGATCACCTGCCGCTGTATCGTCAGGAGGGCATCTTCGGCCGGATGGGCGCCACCCTGCAACCCCTGGTCGATGCCCTGAAGACCGAGATGCTGACCTACCCGGTTCTGCATGCCGACGAAACCCCGGTGGCGATGCTCGACCCCGGCAAGGGAAAGATGCATCGGGCCTATTTGTGGTCCTACAGCATCGGCGCCTTCGAGCCGGTCAAGGCGGTCATTTACGACTTTGCCGACAGCCGGGCCGGTAAGCATGCCCAGGAATTCCTCGACACCTGGCGCGGCACGCTCGTCTGCGACGACTACGCGGGCTACAAGGCGCTGATTGCCGACGGCGTGACCGAAGCCGGTTGCATGGCCCATGCGCGCCGCAAATTCTTCGACCTGCACGCCAACAACCAGAGCCAGGTCGCCGAACAGGCACTGGTCTACATTCAGAGGCTCTATCAGGTGGAGCGGGAGGTTGCCGAACTGAGCCCGGACAAACGGCGACAAATCCGCCAAGCGCAAGCCAAACCGATTCTGGATACATTCCACGATTGGCTGACCCGGCACCGACTGCAGGTGCCCAACGGATCATCGATGGCCAAGACGATTGATTACAGCCTCAAACGCTGGACGGCGCTCGTTCATTACATCGACGACGGTCAGGTGCCGATCGACAACAACTGGATCGAGAACCGTATCCGGCCCATTGCTACAGGCCGGAAGAACTGGCTATTCGCCGGCAGCCTGCGCGCCGGCCAGCGGGCTGCCGCTAGCATGAGCCTGATCCAGTCCGCCAAGCTCAACGGCCACGATCCCTTCCTCTACCTGAAGGACATCCTGTATCGCCTACCGACTCAGCCCAATAGTCAGATCGGCGAGTTGCTACCACATCGCTGGCAGCCCGAGTCCGCCGCCTGAGTCAGAAATCAACCTGGGGTCGCCGGGCGCTTACGAATGGCACACCCATCCGGAAGACCATCCTCATCCTTCTGGTCTCGATAGATCGGAATGGAGCCGCTTATCAGCGAAGCGGCGGGACAAGCGGCCAATGCTCGTTGTTATCGTGGGGCGAAAAGCTCTGTATGTCGAATTGGTGCCGAGTTTAGACCGTGGTTCGGTGCTTACCCCTGTGGAATAGCGACCAACTAAACCAATGCCGTCCCGGTGTTCCACTGTTGGGCTCGCGGGCTGCGCCCCCGCGCTTCGTGCCGAATCGCGGCCAGTCGACTCTGGCCGCGGAAACCTCCTCTGACCCGGCTTTGGGATCCGGACCGGCGCGTTTCGCTTGCCCGAAGGCGGGTGTGTGGCTGGAGTGGTCAAGTAGCCACTCTTCGCGATGAACTGTTTTTCGAGAGTGCGGTTCAGGCCATGTGGGCGCATGGCAGCCACAGCGCTAATCCAGAGAGAGGGCAAGGGCGACGTTAGGCTCTGACGTGGACAAGCTCTCGCACCGGCCGGCAACCGTACGAAATTCTGCATGGGCTGAGAAGGCGCCCGCCGCTGGTCAATGTTGCCGCCTGCGATGCCATCCCGGTCGTCGACCGCAACGTTGAATGCCAGGCCACGAAATAGCTGCGCCAAGTCTGCATTTGCACGCTCTACGCCGCCTTGGGCCTGGATGAACTGTGCCAGTCCCAGGTAGCTCGCGGCCTCGCTCATACTGACGGAAACAGCCCCTCTATCCGGGAGTTTTGATTATCTTGTGTCGAGAATTTCACCCATTGGGTGAAGAACAGAACAAGATCTAATCAAGCTCGGTGCCCCCTCGGTTAACCAATTGCGGCGCTTGGACGTCTCCCATCTACGGCATGAGAGTCAGGATTCGCAGATGTGGAAGCGGGTTCTCTGCCTCCAGCGCAGCACAGTGCTGGCATCCATCTACCCTACTGCGTACGAAGCTCCGCATGAGCCGAGAAAGCACCTGCCGTCAGGTCAATGTCGGCGCCTGAGATGCCGGCCCTGCGCGCTGCATCGTGCCACCCATCGACCGCTGCCGCCACTTCCTTCACTATCTGCCGAGCAGGGCCGTCGCCAAGCCCGTAGAACGCCGCCGTGCCGAGAACCGTCTCCAGGCTCGGCCGGTTGTCGACATCGTCGATGTTCAGGACATGCTCCGCTTTGTCGATGTTCGGATTGACATCAAACGCCGGCGCGAGTCGCCACCCTGTCTTGCCAAGCGCGAAGCCGTGATTACGCAGATGATCATCGCGGTTGCCGACCGCGACGTTGAATGCCACGCGACGGAATAGTTGTGCCAGGTCTGCGTCTGCATGCTCCGCATCGCCCTGGGCGCGGATGAACTGGGCCAGTTCCAGGTAGCTCGTTCCCTCGCTCTGCGTCTTGCGCAGTAGCGTCATCGCCGAAGCATAGAAGCGCCTCGCACCATGTGCGCGATCGAACCTTTGCACGCAGAAGGTGTGAAAGTCGTTGCCTAGCCTGATCAGCCTCGCCGGTGGTACATCCACGCCAGCTTTCCGGGCCAGTTGGTGAACCGTGTACTCCCAAGCCCCAACATCCCGGTCATCATCACGGGCGGGGAACTTGGCGATCCAGAGCGAGCCATCGGCCTCCGTGAAGTTGGCCTTCGGCCTGGCCCCTCCCAACGAGGCACCCGGCGCGACAAGCACCGCCAACCATCTGCGCAGGGCATCGAGGTCGTCGATGCGCCGGCTGCTGAGTTGATAGGCGACTGCTTCCAGTTCACGCAAGGTCGTCACCGGAGGCGCCGCCATCTTCTCGTCACCGAGGAAGGTTTCCGTACCCGGCCGACGAAAGCGCAATGCGCCCTGGCGGGTCTGGTCCTGCACACCGATGAGGAAGTCCCAGGCGTAGAGCGTTCGGGGCGGCCGCTTTTCGTCCTTGGCCTGCAGCGCCTCGCGGCGCTTCATGAGCGTTTGGCCCCAGCGATCAGGCGATGAGTCCAGGAAGATGCCGAAGTTGCCCATCTCCGGCTTCGGAAAAAAGGGGTGCTCGTCCAGGGAGAGATCGGGGTCCAGCGCAAAGGCACGAGGGTCCTTGAGCCAGTCTCGTTCATAGTGGAAGCGAATCTGGCCACGGTCATGAGCCAGCGTGCCGACCAGGCAAGGAGGGCCAAGGTCATCGTCCAGCCAGACCTCCAGGACGTTGTCCTGCTTGCTCATGCAGACCCCTCACGATTCTGGGCCGGCGAAGGGTTGACCTTTCGGCGCCTGGCGTCGGGTGACGGCTCCAGCGCCAAATCCTGCAGCTTGCGCCCGATCCGATCGTCGGCGGCCAGCAGATTGAGATCACCTTCGAGGCCCAGCACGGCCAGCACCCGGACATAGGCCCCCAGGGTAGCGCCCGGATCCCCAGCCTCGACCTTGTACACGGTGGTCCTCGAAATCCCCGCACGTTGCGCCACCACCGCGTTGCTCAGCTTGCGCCTCTTGCGAGCAAGGCGCAGCCGTTCACCCAGTTCGGAGAGCAGGCGTTGCTCCTGTGGAAAGACAATGGGTGGCTTGCGAGGCATGTTCGCTATTAAAGTCAAAAAAATTAATCTTTGTCCATGATAGCGAAATCCAAAGCATGTGGCTAGAACTTGCCAGTGAGAGCGAAACTGGTACAAAATGTGGTCCATTCCTGCTCTCTGAACAGGAGTAACCATTTATAAATCAATTTGTTGGGTGCTGGGTGCTGTTCCCATCACCCGCTCCACCCATACCTCATAAAACAGCGGGCATGCCCTTCGCACAGAGTCCATACGGCCGTTCTGGCCGTTTTTTCTTCCTTCTTTGCTGCAGCCTCATCTGGCTGACGGGCGCCGGTCCGGCGTGGGCCGAAACCGAAGTCAGCCTGCAGTTGCGCTGGCGGCATCAATTCCAGTTTGCCGGTTACTACGCCGCTATCCAGCAGGGTTATTACCGCGACGCGGGGCTGCGCGTCACCCTCAAGGAGGGCGGCCCGGGCGTGGATGCAGTGGCGGAAGTCGTCACCGGCCGCAGCGATTTCGGCGTCGGCCTCTCCAGCCTGGTGCTCGATTACCTCAACGGCGCGCCAGTGGTGATGCTGGCCAATATTTTCCAGCACTCGCCCAGCACCCTGATCGCCCGCGGATACAACCGCCGTCTTGCCGATCTGGCCAGGGGCGGGCGCATCGCGCTGATGGTGGGGCACCAGGATGCCGAATTGAAGGCCATGTTCATCGACGAAGGCATTGCCCTGGACAAACTGGATCTATCGGCAACCTCGCGCCACCTGGAAGATTTCCTGGCCGGGCGGATCGAAGCTTTCAACGGTTATGTTTCAAACGAGCCTTATCTGCTGGAACAACGGGATGTGCCTTATACCAGCCTCAAACCACAAAGCTATGGCATCGATTTCTACGGCGATCTTCTCTTCACCCGCCAAGCGCTGCTCGAGGGCAAGCCCGGACTGGTCGAGGCTTTCCGCGAGGCTTCCCTGCGCGGTTGGCAATACGCCCTGGAACATCCGGACGAAATCATCGACCTGATCCTGGATCGCTACAACACCGAACAAAAATCCCGCGCTCACCTGGCTTTCGAAGCCAAAGCCCTGAGCGGACTGATTCAGCACGGGATGATCGAAATCGGGCACACCAACCCCGGACGCTGGCAACGCATCGTCGATGTCTATCAACGCTTTGGTCTGGTACGGGAGCAGCGCCCGCTCGATGGCTTTTTTTACCAGGCCTCACGCGAAATCGATTGGAAAAACCTCTCCCGGATATTGTTCGCCGTCACCGTGGCCTTCGTGCTGGCGGGCCTGCTGGTGGCTTTCGTTTATCGTGGTAACCGCAAACTCGCCAAAGCGCTGGCTGAAAAAAGCGACAGCGAAGCGCGCTACCGCGTCATGTTCGACACCAACCCCGCTGCCGGCGTGCTGTGGGCCGACGACTTTACCGTGCTCGACTGGAACCGCGAAGCCACCAAGCTGTTCGGCTGGACCCCGGAAGAAGTCAAAGGCCGCCGCTTCATCGATTTCATGCTGGCTCCCGATGAACAAGGCCTGTCGCTCGACAATCTGGATCACCTGCAACACGGCGACCTGCCACACAGCATCAACAACAACCTGACCCGCGACGGCCGCACCATTACCTGCGAATGGCGCAACGCCCGGATTCCGGAGCCCCCCGGCGGCACGGCGTGCAATATTTCGCTGGCCATCGACATCAGCGAACGGCTGCGCCTGGAAAAAGAAAACCGGCGCATGGCTTTTCTCGACCCGCTCACCCAGTTGCCCAACCGCCGCCTCCTACACGATCGCCTGGACCGCCAGTTGCGCCGCCTGCGTCGGGAAGGCGGCTACGGTGCCCTGCTCTTTCTCGACCTGGACAATTTCAAGCCGCTCAACGACCGCCACGGCCACGCGCTGGGCGACCTCCTGCTGCAGGACGTGGCCCACCGCCTGCTGACCTGCGTGCGCGAAAGCGACACCGTCGGACGTTTTGGCGGCGACGAATTCGTCATCCTCGCCGACGGCCTGAGCAACGAACACGCAACCGCCTGCCAGCAGGCCGAGCGCGTCGCACAGAAGGTGCTGGTCAGCCTCGCCGAACGCTACCGCCTGCAACTGGAGCAGGGCAGCGAAACCCTGGAACACCATTGCAGCACCTCCATCGGGCTGGTGGTGTTCACCGCCAATGACAGCGAAACCGACATCTTCCGCCAGGCCGACGCCGCCATGTACCGCGCCAAAGCCGCCGGGCGCAGCCGTTATTGCCTGGCCGAAGAACCCATTCCGAACGACTGATCCGCCGCCAGACGGGCGGCACAAATCAGAGCCGCGCGGGCATAATACGATGTCACAGCGCCACCCCACCCGCATGCACGCCGCCAAACCAGCCCCCCACGGTGCCTTCCTGCCTTTCCTGTTCGTCAGCGCGCTGCTGTGGCTGGGCACGCTGGCCCACGTGCAGCCCTGGCACGACCTGGACGTGCGCCTGGGAGACGTT
Source organism: uncultured Rhodocyclaceae bacterium (assembly GCA_900549295.1). Lineage (GTDB taxonomy): Bacteria > Pseudomonadota > Gammaproteobacteria > Burkholderiales > Rhodocyclaceae > Azonexus. The sequence goes on along the minus strand of URNG01000054.1, from coordinate 331 downwards.
CTCATGCGCCGCGCCGTGCCCGCGCGCACGCCACCGGCGGACATCGTTCTGATCGACATCGACCAGGCCAGCCTGGATCACCCGGAAATGCTCGAACTCGCCGGCAACTGGCCGTGGCCGCGCGCCATACACGGCGAATTCCTGGCTTTTCTCGCCCGCCAGCAGCCACGCGCCATCATTTTCGACCTGATCTTCAGCGAACCCGACCGCTTCCGCCCGGAAAGCGACCGCGTGCTGGAAGATGCCCTGCGCCAGACGCCGGCCTATCTGCCGCTCGTCGTCACCGATGGCGAGCCCTCGAGCTTTGCCGATCTGCCGCCACTGCTCGGCA
>URNG01000053.1 GCA_900549295.1 uncultured Rhodocyclaceae bacterium | reverse complement strand
CCGACCCCGGGGCGAGCCCCGGCCGGGCGGGCGGCGCGCCGCCATCGGCCAGCGTCACCGAATAGGTCAGCACGTCGCCCTGATCCACGTCGGTGAAGGCGCCGGCAGGCATCTGCCAGCTCACCGCAGTACCCGCACGAGTGCTCTGATTGGCGAGGAGAACACCCACTTCCGGGGCATCGTTCACATTGGTTACGGTCATGCCGAAGGTCTGGCTCGCCTGCGCTCCAGCGCTATCCGTGGCCGTGAGTTTGAGCGAAAGCACGCCCACGGCTGCATTGCCCGGCGTGCCGCTGAAAGTGCGCGTGGCGGCGTCGAAGTGCAGCCACGACGGCAGCGCCGAACCGTCGGCCTGCGTGGCCGACAGGGTCAACACATCGCCCACGTCGATGTCGTGGAACGCAGCCTGCGGCACGGTGAAGGCAAATGGCTCATCCTCGGTCGCCTGATAATCAGCAACGGTCGCGCCAACTTCCGGGGTGTCGTTGGTGTTTCGCACGGTAACGTGGAAGCTGTGGAACGCGGCGGCTCCCAGGCTATCCATACCCTGTACGATGACGTCGAACTCACCTACATCGTCATTTGCAGGGGTGCCGTACAGCGTGCGCGTGGCCGCGTCGTACTGTAGCCACTGCGGCGGCCGTTGATAGCCGCTGACCGTCACCCGGGCCAGGATGTCGTCGCCATCCGCATCGACGAACAAATCGTCGGGCAGCACCAGGCGGAAGGCAGCATCTTCCTGCACCACCTGATCGCCCAAGGCATGAGCCACCGTCGGCGCCCGGTTCAGGAATTCGCGTAGCGTGACCGCCGTTCCGTCGGCGAACTCAAAGGTGTCGATCACTGTGCCGCCGCCAGCGCCGTCTGGAGCGTAATTTTTTACGCGCACGCTATCGCCATCGGCACCATAACGAACCAGCAGGTCGGCACCATCCACTTCGACCTGCACATCCTCACGACGGATACCTTCGCCGAAGGTCAGCACGTTGCCGATGCCTGTCTCTACACCATCTTCAATGGTGTCTTTGCCGTCGCCCGGATTGACTACATACGCATCGCGCCCGGCACCGCCGCGCAAAAGATCGTTGCCTGTGCCGCCAGTCAGCACATCCTCACCGGCTCCAGCGTCCAATACATCGTCAGCGTCGTAGCCGTAGAGACGGTCGCTCATATTGGTACCAACAAGCAGGTTGCCGGAATTATCACCTTCGACAACAAACGTCCCGGACATCAGCGTGGCGTAATCCATCGTGGGGCCATTGGCAAATTCAAAGTACTCGACAGCGTGACCGCCACCCAGCACGTCCTCCGGGTCAAAGCCGCCCAGCCGCACCACATCGCCGGTATTGCCGTAAAAGAGAAGCAACTCGTGACCACCCTTGCCATCCGCAGCAAAGCGCAGGTTGTTATGCAGGCGCTCAGGGTCGATACCCGTGCCAAAGCGCAGGATATTTCCCGCACCGGGTACTGCAACATCGTCAATCACGACGATTCCATCACCGATATTGACTTCATACACGTCGTCCGTGTCTCCGTCATAGCGCACACCCCGCGCCAGCAAATCGTCGAACGACAGCGTTACCCCCTCCCAGGGCAGGCTGATTTCTGCAACCGGCGCTTGCATGCCCGGTGCGCGGGGATCGAACCCGGCAAAGCGGATCAAATCGCCCTCTTCATTCAGGTGCAGCACCAGATCCTGGCCATCGAAGGCCAGATACAGGGCATCAGCGTCAAGCTCGCCGGTCAATTCGAGGCGGTTACTGTCTTGCGCCCGCCAGGTTTCGACGATGGTCGTCTGGACTGGCGCAGCCCCCCATGCCTTATAAACGTTGTAGGTATCCGAACCTGCACCGCCTACCAGAACATCCGAGCCGCCTTCGCCGTAGATCGTGTCATCGCCATCGCCGCCGATCAGGGTGTCGGCAAACGGCGTGCCATGCAGCCAACCACCTTCATCACCCACTGTTTCGGTTTTGCCGGTCGGCTCGATGGTATCCGCCACGATTTCAGTCCCGTCGGCAAAGCGAATGACATCCACCGAACGGGTTTGCGTAGCGCGTCCGGGCATGTAGCCACGCAGAACCACCTTGTCACCCGGACGATTGGCAAATTCGATCACCAAATCACCGTTTTCTTCCGAATAACGCAGGTCTTCGGGACGGATGCCCGGCCCGAAACTGAGGATGTTGGGCGCATCGTCAACACCACAATAGCTGCCATCGCCATCACCCCAGGCATACGCTGCACTTACTTCGGCAAATTGAGGCTCATAGGCACAGCCCAACATGCGGTGATCGTCGTCGATGATTGTCACGCCATCGCCTGCCTGATACAGGTAGGTGTCGCCGCCCCACTCGCCATACAGTGCATCCTGCCCCGTGCCGCCGACCAGGGTGTCTGCACCCTGGCCGCCGTAAAGGGTGTCATTCCCCGCGCCGCCATCGAGCACATCGTCACCCTCGCCGCCCTGAATCAGGTCGTTGCCGTCACCACCGAAGAGGGTGTCATCGCCCGCCAGACCCAGCACGATGTCGTCGCCCGCGCCAGCATCCAGCGTGTCACCCGCTTCGGTGCCATAGAGCACGTCATTGCCGCTGCTGGGCGTGTTGTGCGCAAGGTTCGCCGATGCGAACAAATCACCCGACTGTGCATAGGCGATTGCTTCCAATCCGCCTGCCGGGGCCACGGTGCCAGTCAGCTCAAAAGTGCCATCGAAAGCCAGCGGTGCATCTGCCGTGGCATTCACCAGCGCCACTGGATGGGCACGCAGCCATCCCGCCAGATCGAAAATACGGGCCTGACCTTCGGCATCAATGAACTGAATCCGCTCCAGATCACCCGCCGGATTGTCCACCGAAGCATCGAGCAGCGTGATCGAGCCACCTGCGCCGCCATCTATCTGCAACACCACCTGCCCCTCGCGGTTGAGCAGTACCGAGAGCATGGCGGGGGTGACGCTGGCACCGAACGACAGCGTATCCATTCCTTCGCCCGCCCGTAGCCAATCATGACCATCGCCGTAGTTGAACAGGATCGTGTCGTCGCCTTCTCCGGACTCGATTTCATCGTCGCCCGCTTCGCCGGCAATCAGATCATTACCCAGGCCGGTGTACACCCTGTCATTGCCTGCGCCTGCCAACACCCGGTTATCGCCACCCGCCAGATAGACGTAGTCATCGTTGCCACGCGCATCGACAGTAACTGACTTACCCGAATAATCCATGATCTCGTCATCTGCCTGGCTTCCCTGGATATGTGTTGCATCACCGCTGTAACGATACTGCCCCCCCATCTTGCCGCCATCGGCGCGGGCAATCACGTCAGCCAAAGTCCATTCGGTGCCATCGGCGAAACGAAAACGCTGGATGGCTCCCCGGCCCAGATCATTCCAGCCCTCGGTTTGCACGATCAGCGCATCGTTACCGCCAATGCCGATGACCAAGGCATCATAACCCGTATCACCTGCCTCGCCGTGCCAGCTTTCGTTGCCGAGTTGGATCGATACGTCCTCAGGCCGGATGCCGGCAGCAAACTGTACGGTATCACTGGCGACTGCAAGCTTTGCCCCGAGCGCGTTATCCAGTCCCATACCCGGTGCCACGATGTAGGTGTTGTTGCCTTCGCCACCATAGAGCCAATCGCGGTCAGCGCCGCCGTCGAGGGTGTCGTTACCGGCTTCGCCGTACAATTCATCGATGCCCGCGCCGCCGAGCAGCACATCATCGCCCTCCCGGCCATAAATGCGGCTGTCTTTCTCGGTGCCGGTGAGCGTTTCCCCATCGGGCGAGCCGTAGATGATTTCTGCGCCTTCGCTGGTGTTCAGCTTGGCCAGCACATCGCTTCTACTCAAATGCGCGCCATTGGCAAATTCAAAGTGGTCGACATTCTGCCAACGGTTAGCCAGCCAGTTCGTAAGGCGCACCGAATCGTCGGTGCCGGCAATCGTGGCCAGCAGGTCGTCGCCATCGCGGCTGAACACGATATCGTTCTGGCCGATGCCGGGTTTGAACAGAACGCGACCACTGTTTGTTTCGATCACATCCTGGCCGTCGCCCACGCCGAATCGGTAAGTGTCGTAGCCACCCAGATTCTGGAAATGGTCGTTACCAGCCCCGCCGTCCAGCGTGTCGTCACCATTGCCGCCGACGACGGCATCGTCTCCCGCAGTCGTCGCAAGGGCGCGGCTGGCGAGTTTGGCCCGATCCCAGGTCGTGCCATCAGAGAAACGCAGCAGTTCGATGCCGTTCTTGTCAGACCAGGTGTTTCCTTGGTGGCGTATGGTGATGCGCCCCCCATCAAGCAGCGTCACCGCCATGTCACCTTGCAGCGTCCAGCGCACCGTCACTTCATCTGGCGAGATCCCCGCACCCAGTTCAAGCACGTCTTCGCCATCATCACCAAAATCGCTGATTACGTCGTTGCCATCGCCCAGACCGATCCGGTAGGTATCGGAACCTACGCCGCCTTCCAGTACGTCATCACCGGCACCGCCGATCAGCACGTCATCGCCCGTGCCGCCGATCAGTGTGTCGTTTCCGCCACCGCCCACGATCACATCATCGCGCCCATTGAAGCCGAGTAAGGCATCATCACCGGCATCGCCCAGCAGACTGCGGGATTTGATCGCCTCCATATCCCACACTGTGCCATCGGCAAAAACGATTTCATCCACCGCATAGCGGTTGCTTTCGTTGAAATGGTTCTTGACGGTGAGTGTTTCGTCGGTGTCGCGGAGGGTGATTTTCAGGTTATCGTTGACTTGTCGGCCACTTCCTGTGCGTACCCGCTCCAGCCGCACATCATCCGGGGAAATACCTGCCTTGAGTTCGATGCGGTCAATCTCACCCTGAACCCACGAATCTTCAATGATCGTGTCGTGACCGTCGCCCCGGCCAAAACGGTAGGTGTCGGAGCCAGTGCCGCCACGCAACTCGTCGTTGCCGCTGCCTCCATCGAGGAGATCGTTGCCGGTACCGCCATGAAGCGCATCATCGCCAGCTTCTCCTAGCAGCCGATCATTACCATCATCGCCGTAGAGTCGGTCATTTCCCTCGCCGCCGACGAGTTGATCGTCACCATAGCCGCCATACAGCGCATCATCACCTGCTCCGCCAAACAGCCGATCATTGCCCTTACCACCAAAGCGCGAATCACCGTAGAGCACATCGTCGCCTTCCCCGCCTGAAAGCAGGTCGTCACCGCTGTCTCCGTAGATGCGGTCATTGCCTCCCTGACCGAACAGGTAGTCATTACCACCACCGCCATAAAGCCAATCATCACCCTCCCCGGTCAGCCCGATATCCGACTGCTCACTCAGGTAAGTATTGTCATTACCATCCCCCAAACGCCTGATGCCGAACTCGTCGAGCAATGTAATTATCTCCGCTGTCTGCGGCAATGCTTCGATGAGGTTATCGAAATCATCCAACCCTTCCCAATTGCTGCCTGACAGGAAGCTGCCGGCGTACTTGTTCAAGTCGAGCAGGTCGGCCAGATGGTTCTCGGGATCAGTGGCCTTTTTCTCGGCCAGTTTCTGGTTCAGTGCCGCAGCATCCAGCCGGATGCCGTCGTTGTCGATGACGAGTTCGATCTGGTCGAGGTAGGGTTTCAGCCGCGTCTGCATGACCAGGTTGGCGTAAACGCTTTCGCTCAGGCTGTCGTAGGCCTGTTGCAGCAGGTTGAGTTGATCTACCGAGAAATTGAGCTTCAGGGTCGGCACGCTGTAGGTCATGGTGACGCCGCCGCTGTTTTGGGTGCTGCCGGACGTGGTGGTGACGGTCATCCCCCAACTGGCGTTGCCGGTCTGGCTTTTCTGTGTCGGCAGGTTGAAGAAATACTGGCCGTTGAAGGCTTCGAGCGCGTGCAGTTTGCGGTTCCAGTCGCTGATGAGCGTGCGATAGGTTTCAGTAATCTGGCTGGCGTGGAAATCCGTCATGGCTACTGCAATATCGTTGACCGATCCGCTGCCCAAGGTCAGGCCGCCAAGACCGGCGGTGGCGGATTTGATGTGGTCGGAGCGCCGGTCGTTGCCGAAGGCTTCGTACTGGATGATGTATTGGCCCTGGGCGCGTTCTTCCAGGCTTTTTGCCATACCGGACGTATCGGCCCAGGCGGTGAGCAGTTGGTCGATCAAGGCCTTTTGCTCGGCACGGGTGGCGGCGTTCTGGAATTGGGCCAGCAGGCTGGCCACGCCGTCCGACTGGGTCGCGGCTTGCCGAAGCTCGCGCACCTTGCCCGCCCCTTGCATGTTGGGCAGGGTTTTGAGGGCTTCGGGGACTTCGATCTGTTCGGCAAATTTCGTATTGAAGGTGTCGGTGGCAAGATTGAATTCGCCCATCGCCGAGGTCGTGCCGTCCGTGCGGGTGAAGCTGCCTTCGCGGGCCAGTTGGTTGCCGTTGGCAAGATTCTGGTTCTTGAGGGTGTTGGCCAGATTCAGGCTGAGGATGCCCGCATCGGCGAGGGAAATCAGTTCGCCGGCGCCCGTCGATCCGTTCTGGTCGGCATCGCGCCAAAGTTTGAGTTCGGCAAAGGCCGGGTCAGCGGCGTCGATGATGCCGTCGCCGTTGCCGTCCAGGGCCGCGAGCGCGGCGAAACCGTTGGGGGCCAGCGTGCCATTGGGCAGCGGCGTGAAGTCGCCGAACAGTTCTGCGCCGGTGTCGATGCGACCGTTGGCATTTCTGTCCCAGACCAGCAGGGCGTCGGTCTGGCCAGACCAACCGGTACGGGTCAATACGCCGTCGCCGTCGTGGTCGAAGTAGATGTTGGCAGCGAGGCCGACAGTTTCAAGGCCGTTGCCGTCCAGGTCGAGAATTAGAGGGTCGCGGGGCGGCTGCCAGGTTTTTGCACCTTGGAATTTTGAATTTGGAAGCCGATACATTTCCTTAGGCCCCATTTCGCCATAAGGTTTAAACGCTTCACCTTTTTCATAAAGCCAGTTTTTTGCCCTGAAATAGCCATCAGCTCTGCGTTTCATATCTCCAGCATTTCTGGCTTCGGCTGGGTTTGGGAATTTTGATGTATCGACCGATCTCATATCGTCGACAAGTCTTTTGTCAGCCTCGTATATTCTGCGATCATATTCTTTGTCGTCAATCACACCGTTTCTTTTATCTTGCTCCGCCTCATAATATCTTTTATCATGGGATTTAAATGCCTCATCAAGGGCGTCTTTCCCTGGAACGTTCCAGTCAATATTATCGCCATCATTAGACCCCCCAGACCAACCTTTCCCTCCCCAATTTCCATAGAACCCAAGGTTGTTATATAGCACGCTTGCGAACGCTGATAATCCAACAGCCCCAATGACAAAACCAGCAGCCATGATTCACTCCTATTGATGGATAGTAATTAATAACTTAGAAATATCTTTCGGCACAATTTTCTGAATTTCTTTGGATTCAAGGTTGAGCACAACGAGGCTCGATTTTCCGTCGCTTAAATCTTCAATCGCCAGCACTAGCTTACTTCCATCCAGGGTTGCGTCAAATCCTGATATATAAGAGCCAAAATTTGTTAATTGCTTTTTTGAGTTTTCTTTATACGAATATATTTCGTATTCAAAAACCCCGTTTTTTTCACTTGCCGGACTTCGCCCGATAAATAAAATCCGCCCATCCGATTTTATTGCAACAGGTTTTGACGAATAATTCATTCCGGTTTCAACCGGAAACACCCTTTTCCCCTCTCTTGAAAACATCCATATCTTATCAAAATATTCATTTTTTTCATTACCATTGTTTTTCTCGGAAATTCCGTAGTCAGAAAAAACAGCTTCATCTTTGTTTTCAAAAAACGAAAGCGCAGAAGGGCGAAAAAGGTAACCAATGTTTTCAATGTCAATTGATTTTGTTTGTCCGTTTTCTTTATTTGCCTCGGCCAATATTATTTGTGATTTTTTGTCAGCTTTCTCTTTGCTTCTCCAAAACAAAATGTGATTTTCGCTGGAAAATTTCGGATAGGCCTTTATTGCCTCGCACTCGCCAATAGTTCTGAATTGACCGCTCCCATACTCCCCTGTTACTAAACACATTTCCTCTCCATGGCCAAACCAACCACTTTTTCTAGCGACAAATACAATTTGCTCGCCACTTGGAGAAAAGCTTAGATTTGTGATATTTACCCCTTTGTCGTGAACGTATTGAAAAAATAACCCCGACCCAACTTCATATATTAAGTTATTGCAACCTTCTTTGTTGCAATAGTCAAAAGTTATGAGTTTTTGATCCGGGGAAAAGTATATGTTTCTATATTCTTCTTTATTGACTGCAACAAATGATCTATTGTTGAAAATATAATTTTCAACATAAAATAATATTAATATGCCCAATACCCCAACCCATGCCGCAGCCAGAATATTATTAATTTCAAAATTCCATTTTTGACCTATTGACCCCTTGAATAAGCGATGGTTTTCACTCACGCCGCAATCCTCCATATTTCATTCGCGCACTCGTCCAACCAGCTCGTATTTTTTCCCGCCGTCAACGGGGTGCTTTCGATCACGCTGTCGAGGTCGGCAAACCCCACCCAATTGGTGCCGGCGAGGAAATGGCCGGCATATTTGTCCAGCTCGAACAGGTCGGCCAGATAGTTCTCGGGATCAGTGGCCTTTTTCTCGGCCAGTTTCTGGTTCAGTGCCGCAGCATCCAGCCGGATGCCGTCGTTGTCGATGACGAGTTCGATCTGGTCGAGGTAGGGTTTCAGCCGCGTCTGCATGACCAGGTTGGCGTAAACGCTTTCGCTCAGGCTGTCGTAGGCCTGTTGCAGCAGGTTGAGTTGATCTACCGAGAAATTGAGCTTCAGGGTCGGCACGCTGTAGGTCATGGTGACGCCGCCGCTGTTTTGGGTGCTGCCGGACGTGGTGGTGACGGTCATCCCCCAACTGGCGTTGCCGGTCTGGCTTTTCTGTGTCGGCAGGTTGAAGAAATACTGGCCGTTGAAGGCTTCGAGCGCGTGCAGTTTGCGGTTCCAGTCGCTGATGAGCGTGCGATAGGTTTCAGTAATCTGGCTGGCGTGGAAATCCGTCATGGCTACTGCAATATCGTTGACCGATCCGCTGCCCAAGGTCAGGCCGCCAAGACCGGCGGTGGCGGATTTGATGTGGTCGGAGCGCCGGTCGTTGCCGAAGGCTTCGTACTGGATGATGTATTGGCCCTGGGCGCGTTCTTCCAGGCTTTTTGCCATACCGGACGTATCGGCCCAGGCGGTGAGCAGTTGGTCGATCAAGGCCTTTTGCTCGGCACGGGTGGCGGCGTTCTGGAATTGGGCCAGCAGGCTGGCCACGCCGTCCGACTGGGTCGCGGCTTGCCGAAGCTCGCGCACCTTGCCCGCCCCTTGCATGTTGGGCAGGGTTTTGAGGGCTTCGGGGACTTCGATCTGTTCGGCAAATTTCGTATTGAAGGTGTCGGTGGCAAGATTGAATTCGCCCATCGCCGAGGTCGTGCCGTCCGTGCGGGTGAAGCTGCCTTCGCGGGCCAGTTGGTTGCCGTTGGCAAGATTCTGGTTCTTGAGGGTGTTGGCCAGATTCAGGCTGAGGATGCCCGCATCGGCGAGGGAAATCAGTTCGCCGGCGCCCGTCGATCCGTTCTGGTCGGCATCGCGCCAAAGTTTGAGTTCGGCAAAGGCCGGGTCAGCGGCGTCGATGATGCCGTCGCCGTTGCCGTCCAGGGCCGCGAGCGCGGCGAAACCGTTGGGGGCCAGCGTGCCATTGGGCAGCGGCGTGAAGTCGCCGAACAGTTCTGCGCCGGTGTCGATGCGACCGTTGGCATTTCTGTCCCAGACCAGCAGGGCGTCGGTCTGGCCAGACCAACCGGTACGGGTCAATACGCCGTCGCCGTCGTGGTCGAAGTAGATGTTGGCAGCGAGGCCGACAGTTTCAAGGCCGTTGCCGTCCAGGTCGAGAATTAGAGGGTCACGGGGCCAAATCCAATCTTTGGCACGTTTCCACAAGTCTTGGATATTTTTACCAAGGCGACCAAAGAAACCCTCTGGCTCACGCCCATTCCTCTTTCTGTCATATTCCTCCAATGCCTCTTGTAAGTTTTCTACATCATCCTCCGGATACCAATGCCCCTCTTTCCAAATTGGAGACGTTGAATGTATCCCCGCCTCATTTAGAGCTCCCCACGTAAAATCAATACAACTGTTCCATGGAACCCATTCACCGAAATTTCCAGCCCTGTCGTTAACATTATTTTCTGCAAATTCTCTAGCTTTCTGCGCCTGCTCATCAGAAACATCAAAAGAAACAGATTTGTCTCGATGGTAATATAGCTCTTTCTCCCCAGGAATCACTCCAGAGGGTTGATTACCCCATGACTCATCAGGCTGCCCCGTTTGGCCAGTAATCTCAAAGAACATATGACCTTCACCAGAATAATGTGTGGCCCCGTTGTCAGCAAGGAATGGAGAGCCTTTATTTACAATGTAAACAGTCAAAGTAGCCATATAAATTAACGAGCCTCACAAGAAAATTTAGAAAAAACAGATCTTATTGCAGAAGAAAAAATAACAAAAGATAGCGCAATAACCAGCCCAATTAAATCAAACCGAAAAAACATTAATTTGTCATGGCCGGGAGGGATTACAAAAAAATCAAATATCGCCACCGCAACTATTGCCAAGAAGAAGCCTGCTACGCAAAATAATAAGGACCTTGTTTTTACCCAAAAGAATATAAAACATACAACATATAGAAGCCAGCCATTTCTTATAAAACCCCAAACCACCGGATGGAATTTTTCAATAAAAAACATCCCCCAATGATCGCCCGGAACCCCAGCTGCAAATCGAATATTGCCAAGAAAAAAAAAGCCAATTACCTGTATCAGCAGGACGGAAACCAATAACCATGCCATTTTTCTTACCTCTATCAACCTGTAAGCGAAAAACCCCTGACCCCAGCCTTTGCCTGTCAAGGTCAATTTACGTTCATCGCTCACTCTATCGCCCCTGTCTTTCAATTGCATTTTCCTCTCCACTCATTATTCACGGCCGGTTCTAATTTTTACTCGTTAAGCAAGCCAATAAAGCCACTTTGGAACGCCATGGCAGCTTGGGTGAGGCAAGCAAAAAATGTACTGGCAGCAATCTCACAGAAATTAAAATCAGTAATGCAGGCCTATTTATCATTCCAATCGGAGCAATTAACAACCAAAATCTATTATTTACGCCGCCGCCATCCACATTTCATTTGCACATTCCCCTTTTTCTTCACCCCCCAGGTTCTTTCCGTCCGGCAAGTTGAAGAAATACTGGTCGTTGAAGGCTTCGAGCGCGTGCAGTTTGCGGTTCCAGTTGCCGAATTGCCATCGCATCACATTTCCTCCTTCACCAAACTCACATGCACCGCATGGCTGCCCATATTCACGACCTCATCCACCTGCAAGCCCTTGGGCACCTGATGGGTGATGAAGATCATCGTCACCTTGCCCTTGAGGCGGTTGATGGTCTGGGCGAAATGTTCGGCGGTCTGCTGATCCAGGTTGGAGATAGCTTCGTCGAAGATCAGCACCTTGGGCCGCTTGAGCAGGGCGCGGGCGATGGCGATGCGCTGGCGCTGCCCGCCGGATAGCCCGGTGCCGCGTTCGCCGATTTCGGTCTGATAGCCGTTGGGCAGCTTTTCGATCACCTCGTGGATTTCCGCGGCGCGGCAGGCGGCGATCACGTCCTCGAAGCTGGCGTGGGGATGCGCCATGACCAGGTTGTCGTACACGGTGCCGGAGAACAGCACCGTTTCCTGCGGCACCACGCCGAAGGTGGCGCGCAGTTCGTTGGCGGCAAGCTGGCGGATGTCGCGCCCGTCCAGCGTGATTTGCCCTTCCTGCGGCCAGTAGAACCCCTGCATCAGCTTGGCCAGCGTGCTCTTGCCGCAGCCGCTCGGCCCCATCAGCACGGTGAGTTTGCCGGTGGGAATGGCAAGATTCAGGTTGCGGTAGAGCCAGGGGTGTTGTTCGGAGTAGCGGAAACCGACGTCGCGGATGTCGATCCGGCCTTCGCCGCCGGCGGCGCGCTGCGGGGTGAGGGTGAAGGGTTCCTGCGGCATGTCGAGGATGTCGCCCAGGCGCTTGACGGAGATGCTGGCCTGCTGGAATTCCTGCCACAGCCCGACCAGACGCAGCAGGGGCTGGCTCATGCGGCTGGCGAACATCTGGAAGGCGACCAGCATGCCGACGGTCATGCCCACATCAGGCTGCATCACATACCACGCGCCGACGATGAGGATGGCGAGCGTCATCACTTGTTCCAGCCCGTTGGCGACGACGTTGTAGGTGTTGCCGACCTGCTTGGTGGCGAAACCCGCCGAGAGGTATTGCGCCAGATAGGTGCCGTAGCGCTTGCCGACGTCCGGTTCCAGTTGCAGGGATTTGACCGTGGCCATGCCGGCCAGGTACTCGGTGAGAAAAGCCTGATTGCGCGCGCCGAGCAGGAATTGGGTGTCCAGACGCGCCCGGAAGATCGGCACCATGACGAGGCTGGCAATGACGATGAGCGCCAGAATGCCGACGGCAATCAGGGTCAGTTGCCAACTGTAGGCGAACATCACCGCCAGAAAGATGAGCAGGAAGGGCAGGTCGAGCACCAGGCTCACCGCCGCGCCGGAGATGAATTCGCGCAGTTGCTCGACGCCGTGCAGCCGGGCCACCAGGGTGCCGGTGGGGCGGTTCTCGAAGTACGGCAGGGGCAGGTGCAGCAGATGGCGCAGGACCTTGTCGCCCAGCACCGCATCGATGCGGCTGCCGGTGTGCAGCACCAGATACTGGCGCAGCCAGCTCATGCCGCTGGTGAAGAACATGAACACCACCAGCGCCACGCCCAGCACGACGAGGGTGCTTTCGGAATGGTGGGCGATGACCTTGTCGATGATGACCTGGGTGAAGAGCGGCGTGGCCAGACCGACGAGCTGGATGGACAGGCTGGCGAGCAGCACGTCGCGCCAGAGGGCTTTGTGGCGCAGGAGTTCGGGGATGAACCAGGAGAAGCCGAAGGGTTTTTTCTGCGTTTCCGGGATGGCGGTGCGCTGCGTGGATTCCGTCGCGGGGGGATCGGCCTGGGCTACCAGCAGGAGCACGGGGGTGGCCTGCGCCTGGGCGGCGGCGAGGGACAGCGTTTCCGGTGCGGACTGCCCTGGTTTGACCCAGGCCAGGGTGTCGTCGCCGTGCTGGACGATCAGGGCCGGAATGAGCGTGGTGGTTGGCGGGGAGGGTTCGGCGCTTTCTGTTGCGGCAGATTCCGGCTCCGTCGCGGGGGCGGGAGCGGCCAGCAGTGCCACGGCGGGCAGGGGCAATGCCGACAACTCCGTTTCCGGCCAGTGGGTCAGCCCGGCCTTGATGCCCAGGGCGTTGAGCGCTTCGATCAGGGTCGGCAGGTCGAAAGGGGGCGGAAAACGCTTGATGACCAATTCGGCATCGAAGGGCTGGCGATGGAGCGCCGCCAGACTCGCCAGCAGCCACAGCGCGGCCTGTGGCGCTATGGATTCTTCCGGATCAGCAGCCGCCCCCTCAGTCGCCCCCTGCATATTCCGTTCTCTTATCAGGAATTGGTAATCTGCGGAGTGTGCAAATATGCCGAAAGCGTGTCAATAGGAAACAGGGATTTCCAAAAGAAATTTTCTTATGAAAAAAGACTGCCCTGGAAATGAATATGGTATCCGGACTGAAGGATTGTTGACTCCCTGCCGGATTGATGACTCATTGATCCGGTCGCGTTGCCACGCCAGCCTGATTCCCGCCGGATGGCGCAGGGAAGCAGTCTTCTGCCGCTCCTCGCCCCAGCTCAGAACAACTCGATCTTCTTGCCCTGCGCCGCAGGCGCTGCCGGGGCTTTGGTCAGCGATTGCTCGTAGCTGTTTTCTGCCCGCAGCATGGCTTGCACGTCGGGGCGATTGATGGCGTTACGGCGGCAGAAGGCATCGCCGGACACCGGGTCGATGACGACCTTGCGTGACCAGGCGCCGCCGAAATCTGAGGCGATCAGGGGAATTTTCTCGCGCTCCAGCCATTCGCGGGTAAAGGCGACGTTGCGGTCACCGATGGCCATGTTGATCGAACTGACGATATTGCCGCCGCCAAACGCCTTCGCCACCAGCCGCCCGGCCTGCGCGCCTTGCGCGTACATGGCGTTGCGCAGCACTTCCATGGCGTAATCGCCGCTCAATACCACGTCTTCGTCCATGCCCTTACGGCTGGCGCGGCTGGGCAGCAGGAAATGGTTCATGCCCGCCAGGCGCAGCTTGGGATCGAACAGGCAGACGGCGACGCAGGAACCGAGCAGGGTCGCCACCGGGCGCTGGGTCTGCACCGACCAGCCGCCCGGATTGATGTTGAGGGCCAGCCGTTCCAGTTCCTTGGCGCTGGGCTGCGCTGCCGGATCAGCCGCCATTACGGGCCGCCTCCCGCGATGCAGGCTGCCTGGGCTGGTCAGCGGCCATAAGCGACGATCTCATCGGGAATGCGCGGCAGCGGCAGCACTTTTTCCGCCGCGCCGAGGTCGATCGCCACCTTGGGCATGCCGAACACCACGCAGGTCGATTCGTCTTCGGCGACGGTCGCCGCGCCGGCACCGCGCATTTCCTTCAGGCCGCGCGCGCCGTCGTCGCCCATGCCGGTCATGATGATGCCCAGGGCGTTGCGCCCGGCCACCTGGGCCACCGAGCGGAACAGGACGTCCACCGACGGCTTGTGCCGGTTCACCAGCGGCCCGTCGATCACCGACACGTGGTATTGGGCGCCACTGCGCTTCAACACCATGTGCTTGCCGCCCGGCGCGATCAGCGCGCGCCCCGGCAGCACCCGGTCGCCATCCCTGGCTTCGCGCACCTCGATGGCGCACAGGCTGTTCAGGCGTTCGGCGAACAGGGCGGTGAATTTTTCCGGCATGTGCTGCACGATGACGATGCCCGAAGCCGTCGCCGGCAGCCGGGTCAGCACCGCTTCCAGCGCCTGCGTGCCGCCGGTGGAGGTGCCGATGGCGACGACCTTGTCGGTGGTGCTGTGCATCGCCGTCGCCCCCGTCGGTGGCAGCACCGCATCGGTCGACAATTTCGGGCGCAAGGCGGGCGGCGGCGTGGCAGCACCGGCATTCACCCGCCGCATGTTGGCACGGGCGGCGGCGCGCACGGCGCTGACGATGTCGTCGCCACTTTCCTGCAGGAATTGTTTCACTCCCATCTTGGGCTTGGTGATGATGGCCAGGGCACCCGCCGCCAGGGCTTCCATTGTCGTCGCCGCGCCTTTTTCCGCCAGCGAGGAGCAGACCACGGTCGGCGTCGGGCGCTCGGCCATGATCTTTTTCAGGAAGCTGATGCCGTCCATGCGCGGCATTTCGATGTCGGTGACGATCACGTCCGGCCACTCGCGCTGCATCTTGTCGAGCGCGTAGAGCGGATCGGCACAGACGGCGATCACTTCGATGTCGGGCGCTTTTTCCAGCATTTCCCGGTTGACCTGGCGCACCACCGCCGAATCGTCGACGATGATGACCCTGATTTTTTTCGTGTTCATGCGGGCAACTGATAAATGGTCGGTTTCACCACGCGCACGCGGTCGTTGATGCCATTCAGGCTTTCCGAATGGCCGACGATCAGATAACCGCCGGGGCGCAGTTTTTCCACCAGCCGCGCCACCACTTTGCGCTTGGTGTCGTTGTCGAAATAGATCATCACATTGCGCAGGAAAATGACGTGAAACTTGCCCAGGTCGGGCAGATCGGCATTCAGATTGACCTGCTGGAAACGGGTATGCCGGCGCAGTTCGGGGGCGATCAGGAAACTGCCTTCCTGGTTACGCACGCCTTTCAGGCAGTATTTTTTCAGGTATTCCTGCGGCAGACCGCGCACCCGGTCCAGCCAGTACTGGCCGCGCCGCGCGGCTTCCAGCACGCGCGTGCTGAGATCGGAACCCAGGATGCTCCAGGCACCCTGCACGCCCATTTCGTCGGCCAGCACCATGCACAGGGTGTAGATTTCCTCGCCGGTTGATGAGGCCGCGCTCCACACGTCGAGCGCCTGCCCCTTGGGATGCTGCGGTACGATCACTTGGCGCAGGAAGTTGAAATGCGCTTCCTCGCGGAAGAAATAGGTTTCGTTGGTGGTCAGCAGATCGATCATGGTCTGCCGCTCCAGCGCATCCTGGCCGCTGACGACGTACTGGTAGTACTCGCCGAAGCTCGCCAGTTCGAGCGTGCGCACCCGCTTGCCGAGGCGCCCCATGAGCAGCACTTTCTTGCTGTCGGCGAGGCTGATGCCGGCGACCTGGTAGATGAACCGCTGAAACTGCGCAAATTCGGCGTCGGAGATCGTTGCGCTGGGCATCATGGAAGGAGATTCAGTCATGGGAAAGCGCCTGCGGGCCTGCGACGATCATTTGCGGACGGTGAAAAATTCCATCAGCTCGTGGAGCTGATTGACCTGCCCGCTCATTTCCTCGGCGGTGGCGGCGAGCTCCTCGGAAGCCGAGGCGTTCTGCTGCGTCGCCTGGTTGATCTGGCGCATCGCCGTGTTGATCTGGCCGACGCCCTCGCTCTGCTCCTGGCTGGCGGCGGCGATTTCCTGCACCAGGTCGGCGGTCCTGCGGATGCTCGGCACCATTTCATCGAGCAGCCCGCCGGCCTGTTCGGCGAGTTTCACCGACGCGCCGGCCACCTGGCCGATTTCCTGCGCCGCCACCTGGCTGCGCTCGGCGAGTTTGCGCACTTCCGCCGCCACCACCGCGAAGCCCTTGCCGTGTTCGCCGGCGCGCGCCGCTTCGATGGCCGCATTCAGCGCCAGCAGGTTGGTCTGGTAGGCGATGTCGTCGATGATGCCGATCTTGTCGGCGATCTGCTTCATCGCATCGACCGTCCCCTTCACCGCCGAGCCGCCCTCGCCCGCCTGGGCGGCGGAGGCGGAGGCGATGCCGTCGGTGACGCGGGAATTTTCGGTGTTGAGCGAAATCGAGGAACTGATCTGCTGGATGCTGGCCGAGGTTTCCTCGATGGACGCCGCCTGCTCGCTGGCCGACTGCGACAGCATCTGCGAGGTGGCCGAGACCTGATTGGCGGCATTGAGCAGTTCATCCGAGGTCGTCGACACCGAACCGATGATCTGCGCGAGCTTGTCGATGGTGTGGGCCATCGAGCGCATCAACTGGCCCATTTCGTCGTTGGAATCGGCCTTGACCTCGACGGTGAGGTCGCCTTCGGCCAGGCTGCGGGCGACCGCCACGCTCTGGCCCAGACGGCGCAGCATGGCGGACAGCAGCCAGAAGAACACGATGGCGAGCACGACCACGGCAACCGCCGAGACGGCGGAGAAACCGATGCCCCACAGCGCCTCCTGCCCGTAGCGCGTGACGCGCTCCTGCAGGGCGCTGGCGACGCCGTCCTCGTAGACCTTCATCGCGTCGATCTTGGCGGTGATGGTGGAGAACCAGTGCGCCGGCTCGATGCCGAAACCGCCTTCGAGCGCCTTGGCGACGACGGCTCCCCGGATGCGCGCGGTTTCCTGCGCCGCCTTGTCGGCAAAGAGGGCGTCGAGCTTCGCCAGCGCCTCGGCGTCGGCCAGCGTGCGGTAGGTCGCAAGGTAAAGATCCTGGGCGGTGACGATGGTCTGCAAGCGCTGGAACAGCGGAATGGCGAGCGCCACGTCGGCGGCCAGCGCGCCATTGACCGTGGCGCGCTCGCGGCCGGCCTGCTCCTTGGCGTTGATGAACATCGCGTAGGCCATCAGTTGCCGGGCGATGCCGGCCTCGTCGGTCACGGCCGGCGCGAGGTTGACCATCGCCAGCAGGCGGTCGATGGCATTGGTGTAGAAGCCGAAGGAGTCGGGGCCGGATAGCTGCTGGGCGCTGACCTGCCGGCGCGTGTCGGCGAGTTTGCCGAGGCTGGCGAGGCCGTCGTCGAGGGCGCGGCGCAGTCCGGCAGGCAGTTCGCCGTCGCCGAGGCTGGCGGCCTGCGCGCCGAGTTCCGCCTGAAAGCGGTCGGTCAGCGCACGCTGGCTGTCGAGTTCGGTGCCGAAACGGGCGCCTTGGCTGCCGATGAAACCGGCCGACAGGCCGCGCTCCTTCTGCAGTTCATGCACCACGTTGCTGACCGCGATGGCGGTGCTTTCGATGGCGGCGATCTGGCGCGACTGGCGCAGTTCGCGCCAGTCGTTCAGGAAGCCGGTGACGATGTAGTACAGGGTGCCGAGCAATACCGCTCCGAACAGGAGCAGGAGGCGGCCGCGCAGGGTAGCAAGGATTCGGGGCATGTTATGTCTCTTTGTGGTTGTTTTCCGCCTCTGTGCAGGCGTATCCGACGATCTGCGGCGGCTCCGGCGGCATCTTTTGCCGGAACCGGCCCGCTCACTTCTCCAGCTTGAAGAACGCCATGTGATCCTGCAACTGGTTCACCTGACCGTTCATCTCCTCGGCCGTCGCGGCAAGCTGCTCCGAGGCGGAAGCATTCTGCTGCGTCGCCTGGTTCACCTGGCTCATCGCGCCGTTGATCTGGCCAACTCCCATCGACTGCTCATTGGATGCGGCGGCAATTTCTTCGACCAGATCGGATGTTTTGCGGATGTTCGGCACCATCTGGCCGAGCAAAACGCCCGCCTTTTCTGCCTGCTGCACGGAAGCGGAGGCCAGTTGGCCGATTTCCTGCGCCGCCACCTGGCTGCGCTCGGCGAGCTTCCTCACTTCCGCCGCCACCACCGCGAAGCCCTTGCCGGCATCGCCCGCCCGCGCCGCCTCGATGGCCGCATTGAGCGCCAGCAGGTTGGTCTGATAGGCGATGTCATCGACGATGCCGATCTTGTCGGCGATCTGGTGCATGGCTTCCACCGTGCCGCGCACCGCCGCGCCGCCCTCGGCTGCCTCCTGTGCCGCCTGGCCCGCCATCTGGTTGGTCAGTTTGGCGTTTTCGGTGTTCTGCGCGATCGAAGCCGTCATCTGTTCGATGCTGGCCGTGGTTTCCTCGACCGAAGCCGCCTGCTCGCTGGCCGACTGCGACAGCGACTGCGCCGTGGCCGACACCTGCGTGGCGGCATTGCCGATTTCGTTGCTGGTGTTGCTGACGTCGCTGATGATGTCGTTCAGTTTCCCGACCATGCCCTGCATGGCGGCCTGCAAGTCGGCCAGTTCATCGCTGCCCTGCGGCGCGCAACGCACGGTCAGATCGCCCCCGGCCAGCGCGTGGGCGACGCTCACCGATTCGCTGAGTGGCCGGGTGATCGAGCGCACGATGGCAAAACCGAGCAGCACCGCCACCAGCACCGCAAAAGCCCCCGCGCCGATGATCCAGTTGCGCGCCGAAACGTAGGTATTGGCGGCTTCCACGTTCAGGGCCTGGGCGGCGCTTTCCATCTGCGCCGCCAGTTCCGCCGCCGCTTTGTTGAAAGCGTTCTGCCGTGGGTTCAGATCCTTCAACAGATGCACGTTGGTCTGCCGGTAGTCCCCTTGCCGCAAGGCAGCCAGCGTCGGCTTCAGGCCGACTTCGGCGAGCGCCTTGCGGGTTTCCGCCAGGGTTGCCACCAGAGCCGCCTCGCTCTCGCTGCGCTCGACGGCGCGGGTGGAAAAGTTGTGCCAGATCTGCTCGCTTTCCTGCACCCGCTGGTCGATGGCATTGGTGTGCATACCGACCGGATGGTCGTGCATCTCCAGATAAGGACTGTCCGGCGCATGCTGCAAGGCGAGCAGCACCTGAGTGCGGATCTCGGCGTAATGATTGCTCAGGCTGGCAAGCTCGCCTTTGGGCAGGGTGTTTTCCTGAAAGGTCTTTTCGTTCTGCCCGACCAAAGCCCCCAGGTTCCCCAGACCGATCACCGCAATCGCCACCATCAACGCGATGACGGCAAGCAGCAACAAGGTGAGGCGGGGAGCGATACGGATGTTCTGCAGCACACGCATGAGGAACCTCGGCAAAGTAGGGTAAAAATGGGGGATCAGCCGCCGGCGGTTTCCGGCGTCGCCTGCCCCATGTCGGAGAGCATCGCCATTTCATCGACCGACAGCACTTTCTGGATTTCCAGGATGATGACGAATTTGCCGGCCACCTTGCCCATGCCGGCGATGAAATCCGCCCGGATCTTGGCCCCGAAAGCCGGCGGCGGCTCGATTTCCGCCGCCTGGATTTCCAGCACTTCCGACACCGCATCGACCATGATGCCGATGTCGTGCTTGCTGTCGTCCTGCTCGATTTCGACGATGACGATACAGGTACGCCGCTGCACCGTGCTGGTGCGGCCGGAAAAACGGGCCGACAGGTCGATCACCGGCACCACCGCCCCGCGCAGATTGATGACGCCGCGAATGAAGGCCGGCATCATGGGGATTTCGGTCAGATTGCCGTATTCGATGATTTCCTTCACGTTGAGGATGCCGACAGCGAACATCTCGCCGCCCAAGGTGAAGGTCAGGTATTGATGCGTGTCGCCGCCGCCGGTGCTGCGCCGGGGGGCGACTGCGCCAGTCTGGGCCGTGACGAGTTGATTCATGTCCTTGTCTCCCGCGCCTCAAAAACGCTCGAAATCCTGCTCATCCACTGCCGGGGCCGCCTGAAAACCGCGGTTGGCGGGGCGACTGGCGGGCAAACGCGCGGCGGGCGCGGCCCCCCCGCGCAAGACTTC
>URNG01000052.1 GCA_900549295.1 uncultured Rhodocyclaceae bacterium | reverse complement strand
GCGAAATAGGCCGGGTGTTTTCCGCGCCCCCCGCCATCGCCGGCCACAGCGACGTCGCGCCGGGCCGCAAGACCGATCCCGGCCCCTGTTTCGACTGGCCGGCGGTGGCGGCGCGCCATCCCGACCTGTGTTTGCCCTGAGGTTGCCATGCGCCTGCTCATCATCGAAGACAACGCCGACATTCTCGCCAACATCGTCGACTACCTGGAAGCCGCCGGTCACGTGGTGGATTGCGCGCAGAACGGCCCCGGCGGCCTGCATCTGGCGCTCATCGGCAGCTACGACCTGATCGTGCTCGACATCATGCTGCCGGGGATGGACGGCTACCAGGTCTGCCGTAGCCTGCGCGACAGCGGCAAGCACACGCCGATCATCATGCTCACCGCCCGCGACACGCTCGACGACCGCCTGCATGGCCTGCGCGAAGGGGCCGACGATTACCTCGTCAAGCCCTTCGCCCTGGCCGAACTGGCGGCGCGCATCGACGCCGTGCTGCGGCGCAGCCAGGGATTCCAGCCGCGTTTGCAGGTGGCCGACCTGCAACTCGACCTCGACACCTGGCAGGTCAGCCGCGCCGGGCAGCCGCTGAAACTCAACCCGGCCTGCCTCAAGCTGCTGGAGATCCTGATGCGCAGAAGTCCGGCGGTGGTGCGCCGGGAAGACCTCGAACACGCCCTGTGGGGCGACCAGCCGCCGCCCAGCGACAGCCTGCGCAGCCACCTGCACCTCTTGCGGCAGGCGGTGGATCGCCCCTTCGCGCACAGCCTGCTGCACACCGTGCATGGCATCGGCTATCGCCTGGCTCCCGAACATGCGGCCTGAACGTCCGCCGCAGCCGCTGGCGCGGCGCATCCTGCTCTCCTTCATCCTGCTCACGGCGCTGGTGGCGGGCATCAACGCCTGGGCCATCATCGTTCTCATCCACGTCGTCGAGGAAGATCTGGTCGGCGAGGAACTGCATCAGGAAATGGCGGTGGTGGAAACGGTGTTTCTCACCGAAGGGCGGATTCCCGACCTGACCGGGGGCAGCGCGCTTTACGCGCCGACCCTGCAAACGAACAGACCGCTGCCTTTCCGGCTGGAGAAATCGCATCCGGGCTATCAGGAAATCGTCACGGCGCACGGCGCGTGGCACGTTCTGGAAGAGGAAATCGACGGCCACCGCTTCATCCTGGTGCGCAATCAGGATGCCTTCGAGGCGCGGGAAAAGCTGCTCTACAAGGTCATCATCGGCGGCGTGCTGCTGGCGATCGCGCTCGCCTACCTGATCGGCCGCCTCACCGTGCGCCGGGTGATCGACCCGGTGACCCGCCTGGCCACGGCGGTGCGCGCGCATGACCCGGCGCAGGGCGCGGCCCCGCTGCTGGCCCCCGCCTACGGCGACGACGAGCTGGGGCAACTGGCCCATGCCTTCGATGAATCCTTCGCCCAGTTGCAGGCCTCGCTGGAGCGCGAGCGCCTGTTCACCAGCGACGTCAGCCACGAATTGCGCACGCCGTTGATGATCGTGGCGACTTCCAGCGAACTGCTGGAACGCGAGGAACTGCCGGAGAACAGCCGGCGGCAGGTCGGGCGCATCGCCAAGGCGGCCGCCGAAATGCAGGCGCTGGTGGAAACCTTCCTGCAACTGGCGCGCGCCCGGACGGCCGGGCTGACGCCGCAGGAGAGCGTCAGTCTGGCGCAGGCCGCCGAGGAGCAGGTCGCCCTGTGGCAGCCGCAGATTCTCGAGCGCGGCCTGTCCTTCGTCTATCGCCAGGAAGCCGAAACGCCCGGCGCATGGCACCCGACGCTGCTGCGCGTGGTGCTCGGCAACCTGCTGCGCAACGCCCTGCACTACACCGAGCGCGGCGAGATTCGTTTATGTCTGGAAGCGACCGGATTCCGCGTCGAAGACACCGGGCCGGGCATTCCCCCGGAAGAACTGGGGCTGATCTTCGAGCCTTTCCAGCGCGGCCGCCGCGCCCGCGGCGAAGGGCTTGGCCTCGGCCTGTCCCTGGTGCGCCGGGTGTGCGAACAGGCCGGCTGGAGCGTCACCGCCGAAGCTCCGGCCGGCGGCGGCACCTGCTTCAGAGTGCGCCTTCTGGCCTGATTTCACCAAAATTTGACGCTCTTTTGACGCGGCTTTGATGCCCGTCTGTCTATCGTCGCCGGCATCTGCAACTCCTTGTCTGGCCGACCGTGAATGAACGTATCCCCGAGCGCGCACCCGAACGCACACCCGACTCCAAGCCGATCGAACTCGAATTCTCGAAGAAATACGACGACGAGCATTCGCTGCAATATTTCCACAAACACCGCGCCGGACTGGCCCGCCGCCTTTCCGACTGGCGCGATCGACAACTGGCCCGCCGCGCCTTGCAGGCGGCCGGCAATCCCCGGCGGGTGCTCGATCTGCCGTGCGGGGCCGGGCGCTTCTGGGCCTTGCTGGCGGAAGAGCCGGAGCGCGTCATCCTGGCGGCGGACAACTCGGCGCACATGCTCGACGTGGCGCGCCGCTGCCAGCCGCCGGAACTGGTCAGCCGGGTCGTCACCCTGCAAACTTCGGCGTTCGCCATTGATCTGGATGCGGGCGCGGTCGATTGCATTTTTTGCATGCGTCTCCTGCACCACGTCGCTGATCCGGCGCATCGTCTGGCCATGCTGCGCGAGTTCCACCGGGTGACGCGCGACACCCTGATCGTTTCCCTGTGGGTGGACGGCAACTACAAAGCCTGGAAACGCCGCCGCCTGGAAGCGCGGCGCGCCTTGCGCGGTCCGGACGAAAACCAGAATCGCTTCATCGTTTCCGCCGGCATCGCCGAGGCGGAATTCGCCGCCGCCGGTTTCAGCGTGCTGGCGCGCCACGATTTTCTGCCGCGCTACGCCATGTGGCGCGTTTATACGCTGCGCAAAGCCTGACCCGATAGGTACTGGAGAAACAGAATGTCTGCTGCCGCGAATGATGCCGCGACCCCTGCCGCGCGCGCTGCTGCTGGAAACGCCAGCCCCTTGCGCCGTTATTTCGTTCTGCTCTATTGCGCCTTGTGCGTGCTGATGAGCTTTTTCTGGCCGCATGTGGCGATCGCCGGGCGGCTGGCCTGGATTTACGTCGTTTTGAGCACCCTGGCCTATGCCGGCGCTTATCTGCTGCTGGCGGCGCTGCCGGTCGGCCTGCTTTCCCTGCTGCCGCGCCGTCTGCCCGGACGCGGCGGCTGGCTGGCCGGCGCGGCGGCGCTGGGCGGCAGTCTGGCGCTGCTGGCCGTTTATGCCGATTACCGGCTGTTTTCGCTGTACCAATACCACTTCAACGGCTTCGTCTGGAATCTGCTGACCACGCCGGGCGGCATCGCCGCGCTGGGGGCGACCGCCTCGACGGAACGCACGGTGGCCGCGCAGGTGGTGGGCATCGTGCTGGCCAATCTGGCCGTGCTGTGGCTGCTGCACCGCTACCGGGCGCGCGGCTGGCAGTTTTCCGGGCGCTCGCTGCGCGTGGCGGCGGTCAGTCTGTTCTGTCTGCTGGCCGGCGTGGAAATGGGGTTTGCCTACAGCGTGCATACCGGTCGGGAGAACATTCTGGCGGCGGCCGATGCCATTCCGTTCCAGTTCAAGAGCGGGGCCAGCAAATTGTTCAAATATCTGGGCGTCGAGCCGCGCGGCAAGGAAAACCTGCGGCTGGCGGGCGGCGAAGTGGTCTATCCGGCACAGCCGGTGGATAGCAGCGGTTTGCGCCCGGAGAACGTCATCGTTCTGGTGGCCGAGTCCTTCCGCTGGGATCTGCTCGATGCGCAGATCACGCCGAACCTGTGGCGCTTTGCCCAGCGCTCGACGCGCTACGAGCGCCACTACAGCGGCGGCAACCGCACCCGCATGGGCCTGTTCTCGCTCTTTTACGGCATTTACGCGCCCTACTGGTACAGCTTCGAGAAACAGCGGGTGGAGCCGGTGCTGATGAAAATCCTGCGCGAACACGATTACCAGATCGCCGCCCACACCAGCCAGAGCTTCACCTATCCGGAACTGCATCACACCGTATTTGCCAAGCTTGCGCCGGAAAACATGCACGCCATCCAGGACGGCGACCCGTGGCGGCGCGACATCCGCAACATCGACGATCTCGAACGCCACATCGACCAGCGCGACCCGAAACGTCCGTTCTTCGGCTTCATGTTCTTCGAATCCACCCACGCCCCCTACAGCTTTCCCGAAGACAGCGCGCTGCGCCCCGATTACCTGCGCGACATGAACTACATCGACCTCGATCTGAAGAACAACATTGAGGCCATCCACGCGCGTTACATCAACGCCGCGCACCACATCGACGCCCAGGTCGGGCGGCTGATCGAGCACCTGGAGCGCACCGGCATGCTGGACAAGACCGTGCTGCTCTTTACCGGCGACCACGGCGAGGAATTCATGGAAAAAGGCCGCTGGGGACACGGCCACAGCGATACCTTCCCGGAGGAGCAAATCCGCGTGCCGCTCATCCTGTGGCGTCCCGGCGTGGCCCCGGCCGTCGTCAGCCACCGCACCTCGCACCTGCAAGTGGCCCCGACGCTGCTGGCGCGGCTGGGCGTCACGCAGGACCCGCGAGCCTACAGCTCGGCCCTGCCGCTGGATCGGGAAATGCCGTATTTCGTCTTTGGCGAATACGACCACATGGGTGTCGACGATGGCGCGCACAAGATCGTTTTTCCCTACACCGGACGCACGTATTTCCGTTACAGCGTCTATGACGAAAACGATCACCCCGTCACCCGCCAGGAGCGCGACGGCATCGTCGCCGATGCGCAGCCGCTGCTGACGGAAGTCGGCAAGGAATGCCGGCGCTTCGTGCGCTGAGGCAGGCCGGGGATGGCGCAAAAGCTTTTGAAACAGGAGCGGCAGGCCGAAGAACCGCCCGCCGGAACATCGTTCGCCAGCCGCCCCTTCGCCTGGCGCCGCTGGCTCCTGCTGCCGCTGCTGGCGATGGGCCTGCTGCTCATCTTTCCGCCGGAAACCCTGGACTTTGCCGTGAGCCGCCTGTTCTGGCAGCCGGGCGAGGGCTTTCCCCTGCGCCGGGATTTCTGGCTGCAGGATGTGCTGCACGACGGCGTGCGCTTCGTGGCCGTCGGCTTTGCCGTCCTGCTCCTGTTGCTGCTGACCGGCAGCTTTCTACATCTGCGCCTGAGCCTGCGTCTAAAGCCGTGGCGGCGGCATCTGGCGTATCTGGTCGTTGCCATCACCGCCGCGAGCGCCCTGATGCCGCCCCTCAAGGCCGCCACCCGGATGCACTGCCCCAGGGAATTGACGGAATTCGACGGCCGCGAAACCTACGTGCCGCTCACCGCGCCCGCCGTGGCGCACCACAAAAGCGGCCGCTGCTGGCCGGGCGGCCACGCCGCCACCGCCTTCTCGTTACTCGCCCTGTTCTTCGCCCTGCGCGACAGCAGCCCGCGCCTGGCCCACCGCGCCCTCTACGCCGTCCTCGCCGCCGGCGCCGTGCTCAGCGCCGCCCAGATCATGCGCGGCGAACACTTCCTTTCGCACAATGTGTGGACGCTGCTGATCGACTGGACGATCTGCCTGCTGCTCTACCGTTTGTTGCTCTATCGACCGGCGCGGGTGTGACGGGGTAGCGCTTGTCCAAACGTCCATAATGGCTACAATGGACACCGTGTATCCGCCCCCAAGGACATCAAAATGAAAGTGATGAGCGCCCGCGAGGCCAAGAACCATTTCGGCGAATTTCTCGATTCGGCCCGGCGCGAACCCGTGGTCGTGACCAAGAACGACCGTCCGGTCGGCATCATGGTTTCGCTTGAAGACGCGAAAGACACGCTGCTGGCAGATTTTTTCATCGAGCCGGACGCCGGCTATGAGGAATGGCTGTTCGGCAAGGTTGGCAAGACCGTGGAGCGCGTCGTCGCGGGCGAAACGGGTTTGCATGAGCATTCGGAAGCAATGGCCCTGCTGAAAGGCCGCCTCGAAGCCCGCCTGCGTAAAACCGCCTGACGATGCGGGTGCTGTGGACAGACGAGGCGCTCGGCGACCTCGAAGAAATCCTGGCCTACTACTACCTCGAAGCCAGCCCCCGAACGGCCGCAGCAATCGAGCGCCGGATCATCGGCGAGGTCGAGGCGCTTTTGCCCTACCCGGAACGCATCCGGGAAAGCAACCGGATTCCGGGCTGCCGCGAACTGGTGGTGAACAGACTGCCTTACGTCGTCTTTATCCGGCTGCAAGAGGATGCAATCATCGTTCTCAACGTGGTGCACACGAAGCGCAAATTCCCCGGTTGAGCGGCTGCTTCCGTCAAATGACCGCTAGCGCCAGGAAATCAACCGCTTGCGAAACGCGTAACTCGCTCCCTGATAGTAAGCAATGGCGCGGGCGATCAAGGGATCGGACAGGGTTGCCGTTTGCTCCTCGCTGGCTCCCAGGGCGTCGTGGTGGCGGCGCAGGGTGCGGCGGGGGCTGAGGATGGCGAGGTCGTGGCCGTCGAACAGGCCCAGGTGCTGATAATTGCCGATCACGGCGCGGCCGGGGTGGCCGTTGTCGAGCAGCAGGTTGCGGCCGAAAAAGGTGGATTCGTAGCTGATGCCGAGCAGGCCCAGCAGGGTCGGGGCGAGGTCGATCTGGCTGGCCAGGGTGTCCACCTCGCGGGCGGCGATGAAGCCGGGGGCGTAGATGAACAGGGGGATGTGGTAATTGGCGACCGGCAGATCCTCCAGCCCGGCGCTGCCGGCGGTATGGTCGGCGAGGAAGATGAAGATGGTGTTGGCGAACCACGGTTTCTCACGCGCTTGGGCGAGGAATTCGCCGATGGCGTAGTCGGTGTATTTCAGCGCGCCGGCGCGCCCCTGGCCGGAAGGAATGTCGATGCGTCCGTCCGGGTAGGTGAAGGGGCGGTGGTTGGAGGTGGTCATCAGGTGGAAGAAGAAGGGGCGGTTGCTGGCGGCATCGGCGTCGGCCTGCTTCAGCGCCTGCCGGTAGAGGTCTTCGTCGGCCATGCCCCAGGCGTTGGTGAAGTGCATTTCGGCGTCCGGCACGCTGCTCTGGTCGATGATGCGGTAGCCGTTGCCGCTGAAAAAGGCGTTCATGTTGTCGAAATAACCGCGTCCGCCGTAGATGAAAACGCTGTCGTAGCCGCGCGCCGCGAGTTGCTGGCCGAGGCTGCCGTAGCCGCTTTCGCGACCGATGCGCTTGACGATGGAGCGCCCCGGCGTCGGCGGAATGGACAGGGTGACGGCTTCCAGTCCGCGATCGGTGCGCGTGCCGGTGGCGCGGAAATTGTTGAAGAACAGGCTTTCCTGGCGCAGTCGATCGAGATTGGGCGTCAGCTTGCGCGTGTCGCCGAAGCTGCCGAGATAGCGGGCGCTCAGGCTTTCGATGGTGACCAGGATGACGTTGCGCCGCTGTTCCGGGCCGGGGTTGTCGATCTGGCGGCGGATGTCGAAGGGCGCATCGCTCAGGAAGCGCGCGTTCGGCTCGGCGACCTCGGAGCGCAGCAGGGCGGACGCCTGTTCGTCCGGCAGGGTGGCGTAAAACTGCGTGTAGTCGAGTTCGTTGTTGCGGAAGGCGGCAAAGAACTGGAACGGGCCGTTGCTCGCCAGTTCGCGCTGATAGACGTTGCCGCCGGCGCCGTGGGGGAAATCCTGGCCGATCAGCAGAGCGTTGATGACGGCCAGACCGCACAGGCCGGCCAGGGTTTTCAAGGCGGCCAGGGTTTTCGGGGCGGTGCCAGGCGGCGAATTTTCCGGCCCGGGCGGTGCGGCGAAACTCGCCGCCAGCGCCGGGCGCAGGGCCAGGGTGATGGCGACGGCCAGGATCGCCAGCACGGCCAGCAGGCGATAGAGCGGGTAGGACTCGACGATGTTGTCTACCACCTCCTTGGAATAAACGAGGTAATCCACCGCGATGAAATTGAAGCGCACGCCGAATTCGTCCCAGAACAGCCATTCGGCGGTGGCGACGAACAGCATCAGAAAGACCAGCAGGGCGAACAGCGCGGTCAGGATGCGCCGATGCCAGCGCGCCTGCCACCAGCGCCGTGGGCAGAGCAGCAGGTAACAGGCGAGCGGCAGCGCGGCATAGACGAGAAAGGCGAGGTCGTACAGCGCGCCGAGCAGGAACAGCCGCGCCACCGCCAGCGGCCCGGCCTGCGCTTCGTCCAGATGCGTCAGCCAGAGCAGGCCGCGCGTGAGCAGAAAGACGCCCAGCCAGACGGCGAGAAACAGCGCGAGGTAACGGGTGGGAGAGTGGTGCGGCAGCAGGCGCGGCGCGCAACAGGCGGTTTTTTGACGCGGCATGGCGGAAATGGCAGACGGGGCGGATGAAAACGCGCGCAGTGTCGGCCGGGGGGCGTCAAGAGGATGTCAAGGAAAGGTGAAAAAAGCGTCAAAATCAGGCGCGGCGGGAGCGCCTCTGGGAGCGCCGCCATTTTGGCGGCCCGGTTTGGCGGGCTGCTTCGGCGGTAGTTAAGCGGGATCTTGCCGGCGGGACGCCGGCGCTCCCGGTTGGGGATGTTCTGAATCAATCAAAACCGTTCGGGCTGGGCTTGTCGAAGCCCTTGATTTTGCAGGTGATGCTCTTCGACAAGCTCATGGCGAACGGGTTTGTTCAGCGCTTCCGTTACTGGCAGCCTACTGACAGGTATCGCAGGGGTGGATTTCCACCGTCAGATGCGCGAGTTCCCGCTCCTCCGCCAGCAGTTCGCGGATGGTGAGCGGGGTGAGCGCCGGGTCGTGGGTGAGCAGCGACAGCATGCCGGCGTAGGTGCCGTTGCCGACGCGCCAGACGTGCAGGTCGGTGATTTGCAGGTCGGGGTTGAAGGCGCTCAGGCGGCGGCGGATCGCCTGCGTCAGGGGCGGGTCGATTTCGCGGTCGAGCAGGATGCGGGCGGTGTCCTGCAACAGGTTCCTGGCCCACAGGGCGACCAGGGCCGCGCCGAACAGCGCGCAGGCGGGGTCGAGCCAGGACCAGCCCCGCCACCAGCCGCCGGCGAGCGCGGCAATGGCGAGCACCGAGGTGAGCGCGTCGGTGAGGACGTGGATGTAGGCGGCCTTGAGGTTGAGGTCGCCGCCGGCATGGTCATGGCCGTGCGCGTGGCCGTGGTCGTGAGCATGACCATGATCGTGGCCGGAGCAGGCCGGGCGGCCGGCGCGCAGCAGGATCATGGCGCAGACGAAATTGACGACGAGGCCGAGAGTGGCGATGGAAATGGCTTCCGCGTAGGCGATCGGCGAGGGCGTGATGAGCCGCTCGACCGCGCCCAGCACCATCAGCGCGGCGACGACGATCAGGAAAAGGGCGCTGGTGTAGCCGGCGAGAACTTCGATCTTCCAGGTGCCGAAAACGAAGCTCGGGTCGGCGGCATAGCGCCGCGCCGCGCCGTAGGCGAAGGCCGCCAGACCGATCGCCAGGGCGTGCGAACTCATGTGCCAGCCGTCGGCGAGCAGCGCCATCGAGTTAAACCACCAGCCGGCGGCGATTTCGATCACCATCATGGCGAGGGTGATCCACAGCACCCAGCGCGTGCCGGCCTCGGCGCGGGCGTTGGCGCTGCCGAAATCGTGCGACTGCGCCCAGCGTGCGAGATCGTGCGTGGGAAGATCGTGTGTCGTAGCCATGCTGTAAACCTCGTTGAAATATTATGGTTTGTGGATCAGACCGGCGAACGTGGCCTGAATTCATCCCTTAGCCAAGGCAATCGCACGAACGTCGGCGGCTGGCTGAAGGATGGAACAATCCACCGCCAAGGCGCCAAGACGCAAAAATTTCGCAAAGGAAAGCCCTTTTTGTCGTTCCTTTGCGTTTCCTTGGTGCCTTCGCGCCTTGGCGGTGAAGGTTTTGGGGTTCATGCGGCTGCCGGCGGCAAGCTGAGCGGATGCAAAACCACCGCTGCCTGCCTTTTTGAGGTCATTGCTGCCCATAGGTTTTGAATTTTTCCAGCACGGCCGCCATTTCCGCCGGACTGAGCAGCACCGGGTCGCCAAGCTGGCAGGCGCGCCAGTATTGTTCGCACAATTCTTCCAGTTCGCCCGCCAGGGCGAGGGCGTGGTCGAGGTCGCGGCCGGCGACGAGCAGGCCGTGATTGGCGAGCAGGCAGGCGTGGCGGTCGGTCATGGCGGCCAGCGCGGCGGCGGAAAGCTCCTGCGAGCCGAAAATCTCGTAGCGGCTGCACCGCACCGTGTCGCCGCCGAAGCGGGCGATCATGTAATGAAAGGGCGGAATGTCGCAGCGCAGGCAGGCGAGGCTGACGGCAAAGGGCGAATGGGCGTGCAGCACGGCGCTGGTTTCCGGGCGGGCGGCGTAGAGATCGCGGTGCAGGCGCCATTCAGAGGAAGGCTTGCGCTGCCCGCTGATTTCCCCCGCCAGCGTCATGTACGGGATGTCGTCCGGCGTCAGCGCCGCGTAGGTCATGCCGGTGGGGGTGATGTAGAAGCCGTCGCTGCTGTTGCCCTTCTCGCGCAGGCTGACGTTGCCGGCGGTGCCGCGATTGAGTCCGGCCGCCTGCATGGCCAGGGCGGCATCGATGAGCCGGCGGCGCGGGTCACTCATGATCGGCCTCGGGGTAAAGCGCCCGCAAACCTTCGCGGCTGGCGGGGCAGGCGCCGCGCTCAGTGATGATGGCCTTGACCAGCCAGCCGGGCGTGACGTCGAAGGCCGGATTGGCGACATCCTCGTCGGGCGGCAACTGGCGCAGGGTCGCGGGCTGCTGTGCGGCATCCAGCCCCGCCACCAGACGCAGTTCGTCGCCCGCGCGCTCCTCGATGGGAATCGCCGCCCCGTCCGGGCAGGAGAAATCGAGCGTGGAGCGCGGCGCGGCGACGTAGAAGGGAATGCCGTTGTCGGCGCAGGCCAGCGCCTTCAGATAGGTGCCGATCTTATTGGCGACGTCGCCATTGGCCGCGATGCGATCCGCCCCGACGATCACCGCATCGACCTTGCCCTGGCGCAGCAGGAAACCCGCCGCGTTGTCGGCGATCACGGTGTGCGGCACGCCGTGCTGGGCCAGTTCCCAGGCGGTGAGCAGCCCCTGGTTGCGGGGGCGGGTTTCGGACACCCAGACATGTACCGGAATACCGGCATCGTGCGCCGCGTAAATGGGAGAGAGCGCGGTGCCGTGGTCGACCGTGGCCAGCCAGCCGGCGTTGCAGTGGGTCATGACGTTGAGCGTCCGATCGTCGGCGACGATCAGATCCTTCCACAAAGCCAGCGTGTGCTGGCCGATGGCGGCATTCTGCGCCGCATCCTCCTCGGCAATCGCCGTGGCTTCCGCCCAGGCCACCCGGCAACGTTCGGCAACCGGCAGCGGGCGCAGCCGCCGCGCCATGCGCGAGAGCGCCCAGTGCAGGTTGACGGCGGTCGGGCGCGTCGCGCCCAGACAGGTCAGCGCGGCATCGAGCCGGGCGTCGTCCGCCGCAGTGCCGAGCGCGATCGCCAGACCATAAGCCGCCGTCGCCCCGATCAGCGGCGCGCCGCGCACCTGCATGGCGGAAATGGCGTGAGCGCAACTTTCCAGGCTATCGACGCGCTGCCAGACCAGCCGCTGCGGCAGCTGGGTCTGGTCGATGATTTCAATCGCCCCTTCCGCAGGCAGCGGACGCAGGGGGCGGGTGGGGATGCCGTTGACGTTCATGGGGTTGTTTGCAGTGGTGGGTGGAGCTTGTGCGGATCATACACACTGACACCGGACGGCGCTCGCCGCGCCGGCAAGACGCAAACGGCTTGCGCTCGCCGCGAGGGGTCGGAATAATTCGGCTGTTACCAATTTCACCGAGGAAGCGCGATGGGTATGTTGCAGGAATTCAAGGAATTTGCCGTCAAGGGGAACGCGATGGACCTGGCGGTCGGGGTCATCATCGGGGCGGCGTTCGGCAAGATCGTCGATTCGGTGGTGAGTGACTTGATCATGCCGCTGGTCAGTATCGTGGTCGGTAAGCTGGATTTTTCCAATTTGTTCGTAGTGCTGGGCCAGAACCCGGACAATCTCGTCACGCTGGCTGATTTGAAGAAAGCCGGGATTCCGGTATTTGCCTACGGCTCTTTCCTGACCATCCTGCTCAATTTCATCATCCTTGCCTTCATCATCTTCATGATGGTCAAGCAGATGAACCGTCTGCGCAAGGAAGAAGAGCCGGTCGCGCCCGCCGAAACGCCGGAGGATGTGCAACTGCTGCGCGAAATTCGCGATGCGCTGAAGAAGTAAGCGCGCCGTCCGGCTCGCTGCGGGGTTCGGCTTCGTTGATGCGCGAGGGGCGGTCTGAACAAGTTCAAAACGTACTTGTTCAGACCGCCCCTCGTTTCTCTCCTTGTTACAGGGATTTCAGCCAGGCAAGCAAACGTAACAACTGGTGATGGACTACCTCTTGGGTCGTTACAGGGCGCTATCCTTTCCGGAAACCGATCAAAGGAGCGTTGCCATGACTGCCAGACGTCTGCTTGTTGTCGCCTTGCTTGCCAACCTGCTGGGCGCGTGCGTCAGCGTGCCGCCAGAGCCGTATGACGAGGTGGTCGTCGTTGCGCCGCCACCGCCTCGGGTCGAATATCCGGGGTATCCGCCGTATCCGGGTTATGTCTGGATCGACGGTTATTGGTCGTGGGGCGGCCGGCAACACGCCTGGGTGCCGGGCCGCTGGGCGGCACCGCGGCCCGGTTATGTCTGGGTGGCTCCGCGTTGGATTCAGGATGGCCGCCGCTGGCGCATGCACGACGGGCGCTGGGAGCGTCAGCCGCCGGGGCGGATGGTGGCTCCGCCGCCGCGGCCCATCCCGGATGGCCGCGGGCCGAGGGATGAGCGCCGATTCCAGGATGCGCCGCCGCCACGACCGGAGAAGCGGCCCGATGTGCGGCAAGACGGGCCGCCGCGCGCTGGCGGAGGGCCGCCGCCGTGGAGTAATCGTGAAGTGCGTCAGCCGCCCCGGCAAATGCCGGATGGGCGCGGCGATATTCGTGGGTCGAGGGATGGGCGCTGGTCGCAGGATGCGCGTCCGACGTGGCGGCAGGATACGCGGCCCGACGCGCCGTCAGGGAGGCGGCCGGATGTTCAGCAGCCGGGGGTAGGGGCGCGCCCGGACGCTCCGCCGCGTGCTCGCGAGGATTCGCCGCGGTTACGGGGTGAGCGTGAAACCCGTCAGTCCCCACGGCAGCCGCCCGCGGGCGAGGCGCGAGCACCTCGTCAGAGCGACGGTGAAACGCGAACGCGGCGGGCCGATGAGGCGGGACGGCAGCGTGGCAATGATGCCTATCGGCCGGATTACCGCTCCAGCCAGCGCTCGGGCGAAGAACGTCGGGGGCGTGCGCCGTAAAGTAAACCTGAACCCGCGGTTAGTAATCTCTTCATTCCTAAACACCAAACAACATCCGCCACAAATCCCGGATTGCCTCGCTTGCAGCCTGTACCTGCGCCCGCCCGACCGGGGCTTTGGGGGTTGCGGAGAGGCGGGTGAGGTGTTGCTGGCGGCGCAGTTCGCGGTAGGCGTCGCCGACGGCCTGGGCGGCCGTTTCGGGGATCAGGCCGAGTTCGGCGGCGATGCGCAAGAGGGCGATGTTGCCGAGGTTGCCGGTCAGGCGCGGGTGCTGGTGGGCGTAGCCGAGCACCAGGTATTGCACGATGAATTCGGCGTCGATGAGGCCGCCTCGGTCGTGTTTCAGGTCGAAAAACTGCGGGTCGTTGCGCGTGTGGGCGGCGGCCATCTTGTCGCGCATGGCGAGAATGTCGTTTTTGAGTGCGGTGAGATCGCGCGGCTGGCACAGGATTTCGCAGCGCAGCGCCTCGAAGCGCTCGCCCAGGGCGGCGTCGCCGGCGCAGGCGCGGGCGCGGGTGAGAGCTTGGTGTTCCCAGGTCCAGGCGTGCTTGAGCTGGTAGTCGCGGAAGGCTTCGAGGCTGACGGTGAGCAGACCGGCGTCGCCGTTGGGGCGCAGGCGCAGGTCGGTTTCGAACAGGGTGCCGGCGCCGGTCTGGCTGGAGAGCCAGGTGTTCATGCGCTGCACCAGACGGGCGTAGTTGTCGGCGGCGTCGGGATCGGCGTCGTCGTGGATGTAGACCAGATCGAGGTCGGAGGCGTAGCCCAGTTCCTTGCCGCCCAGCTTGCCGTAGCCGATGACGGCGATTTTCGGGGACTCGCAATGGCGCTGGCGGATCTTGCTCCAGGCCAGCGGCAGGGTTTCCTGGATCAGCGTGTCGGCCAGTTCGCTGAGGTGATCGGAGAGTTTCTCGATGCTGTGCTGCCCGGCGAGGTCCTGGGCGAGCAGGCGGAACAGTTGCGCGTGGTGCATTTCGCGCAGGATGTCCATTTCCCGCTCGGTGTCGCCGGCGTGGTCGGCGAGGTTTTGCCGGAGCTGGGCGCGAAAGGCGGGCCAGTCGGTGGCGGCTTCGTAGAGGCGCGGATTGAGCAGTTCGTCGAGCAGCAGGGGGTAGCGCATGAGGTATTCGCTGGCCCATTCCGACGCGCCGAGCAGGTCGGTGAGGCGGCGCAGCGCCATCGGGTACTGTTGCAGGAGGGCGAGATAGGTGCCGCGGCGGGCGATGTGGTCGATGAAGAGCAACGCCCGGTGCAGGGTGCGGTCGGGGTCGGGCGTGCTGCCGGCGGCTTCGATCAGACGCGGGCCGATGGCGTCCAGACGTTGCCGGTTGCTGGCGGGCAGGTGCAGGTAACGGCTGGATTGGCGCAGTTCGGCCAGCCGCTGCAAGAGGCTGGCGGGGTCGCGGAAGTGCTGCGCGGCCAGCAGGGTTTGCGCGGCGTCCTCGTCGACCTGCCCGAGCCAGAGGCCGGTGAGCGGGTGCTCACTGTCTTCCGGGTCGGCGAATACGTTGTCGAAATGCTGGCTGACGCGGGCGCGGTGGGCGGTCAGCACCGGCACGAAGCTGGCCCAGTCGGGGAAATCCATGCTCTGCGCGATCAGTTCGCGGGCGGCCTCGGCCGTGGGCAGCAGGTGCGTCTGCGCGTCGTCGACGTATTGCAGGCGGTGCTCCAGGCGGCGCAGGAAAACGTAGGCGCTGCGCAGTTCGGCCTCGGCTTCGGCGGCGATGATCTGGCGCTCGGCGAGCAGCGCCAGCACGGCGAGCGTCGGGCGGATCTGCAGGGACGGGTCGCGCCCGCCGCGAATCAACTGGAACACCTGGGCGATGAATTCGATTTCGCGGATGCCGCCCGGCCCGAGCTTGATGTGGTCGATGTGGTCCTTGCGCGCCACTTCGCGGCGAATCTGGGCGTGCAGTTCGCGCATGGCGTTGATGGTGCCGAAATCCAGATATTTGCGGAAGATGAAGGGGCGGGCGGTGGCGTGGAGCTGGTCGGCCCAGGCGTCCTGCCGGTTGTCACCGTCGTTCATGACCCGCGCCTTGATCCAGGCGTAGCGCTCCCAGGCGCGGCCCTGGGTGACGAAGTAGTTTTCCAGGGCATCGAGCGAGCAGACCAGCGGCCCGGAATCGCCGTTCGGACGCAGCCGCATGTCGACGCGGAACACCTGGCCGTCGGCGGTGATGTCGCCGAGCGTCTGGATCAGTTTCTTGCCCAGGCGGGTGAAGAAATCGAAATTTTCGATCTTTTTCGGCCCGGCGGTTTCGCCCTCCTCGGGATAGACGAAGATGTAATCGACGTCGGAAGATACATTCAACTCGCGTCCGCCCAGCTTGCCCATGCCGACCACCAAGAGGCGCAGCGCGTGCCCTTCGGCATCCTGCGGCTCGCCGTAGAGGGCGGCCAGTTGCCGGTGATGGTGGGCGAGCGCGAGATTGGTGGTGAAATCGGCCAGCCAGCTCATGCTCTGCATGATTTCGTCGAGCGGCGCCAGACCGCCCAGATCGCGCAGGATGAGTTGCGCCATGACGCGCTGGCGCAGGCGGCGCAGGGCGGTGCGCAGACTGTCGTCGCTGTGTTCGGTGTCATGAAACCGCGCTTCGAGCGCGGCGTAATCGAGCGGCTGTTCCCAGTGCGCGGCCAGTTCGTCGATCAGGCTGGGGTAGGCGTTCAACAATTGGCTGAGGTAGCGGCTG
Organism: uncultured Rhodocyclaceae bacterium; assembly: GCA_900549295.1. GTDB lineage: Bacteria > Pseudomonadota > Gammaproteobacteria > Burkholderiales > Rhodocyclaceae > Azonexus. The sequence goes on along the minus strand of URNG01000052.1, from coordinate 4,673 downwards.
TGCCGCAGCGCGCCTTGCCAGCGCGGGTCGAGGGTGGCGGTCATCGGATAGGAGGCGGGAGAGGGTAAAATGCCGGGCTGTTTTTCATACTGGCCGGGAACGGCTGCATCGTCGAGAGTCGCATTTTAGTGAGCAATTTCCTTTTCTGGCAAAGCCGGATCGACCCCGCAGCGTGAGCGCATCTCCGCCCGAGTTGCCTTCGCCCGAGCGCCGCCAACTGCGCCAGGCGGTGAATTACCGCGTGCATGTGTGGCATGGGCTGATGGCGCGTTCCTGCTGCGGGGTGTCGCTGGGCGGGCTGCTGCGGGTGATGGGCGGGGCGGTTTTTGCGCTCTGGCTGCTGTTCGTGGCGGCGTTTCTTGTCTTGCGTTTCGCCGTGTTGCCGGCAATCGACGATTACCGGCCTGCCCTGGAGCAGAAGATCGGCGCGGCGCTCGGGCAGGAAGTGCGCATCGGCAGCATCTCCGCTCGTTGGCGGCGTTTCAATCCGGAACTGGTGCTGGAGGAATTGAGCCTGCTCGCGGCTGATGGCAGTCCGGGGCTGACGCTGGCGCGCGTCGATGCGGTCATGTCCTGGCACAGCCTCTGGCGCTGGCGGCCCATGCTCGCTTTATTGACCATCGAGCGGCCGGTGTTGAACGTGCGCCGGGGGGCGGATGGCCAGATCGAAATCGCCGGCATGCGCGGCAGCGAAGGTGGGGGCAGCGACGGCCTGGACTGGCTGCTGGCGCAGAAACATATCCGCATCGATGACGCGACCTTGCTCTGGGAGGACGCGCTGCGCGCTGCGCCGCCCCTGGTGCTGGAGGACGTGCAGATCCGTCTCGACAACGAGGGCCAGCGGCACCGCTTCGGCGTTTCGGCGCTGCCGCCGCAGGCGCTGGCGGGCCGCCTGGAGGTGCGCGGGGATTTTCTGGGCGATGGCTCGGGCGGCGCCCTGGGTGAGCAATTTGGCGCGATCCAGGATATCGCATCGCTACTTGAGCGCGCGATGAATGGCCGGGTGTACGTCGAGCTCCCGCATGTCGACCTCGCCGCCTGGCGGCCCTGGTTTGATTATCCGGTGCCGCTGACGGGTGGCCGGGGAACCTTGCGCCTGTGGGCCGACCTGCACGCGGGCCAGCTCGCGCTGACGGCCGATCTCGCGCTCAATACCCTGCGCGTGCAACTGGCGAAGGACAGGCCGGCGCTGGATCTGGCCCATCTGCGCGGGCGGCTGTTTGCGACCTATGAGGCAGAAGCCTGGAAACTTGCGGCAAAACATCTGGAATTGCGCACGCAGACCGGCGTGCATCTGCCACCCCTGGATTTTTCGCTGGGGGTGCGGGCGCAGGCCGGGACGCATACGGGGAACTTCAGCGCAGATCGCCTGGATTTGCAGAAACTTGCCCATCTGTCGGATTTCCTGCCGCTGGACACGCGCACCTGGAGCCTCTTGCAAGCCTATGCGCCGCGCGGGGAAATCAGCCAGATCGAGAGCCACTGGCGCTGGGAAAACGAGACGCTGGCGCGCTATGGCCTGAAAGCCCGCTTCAGCGGCCTGGGGGTGCGTGCGGAAAGCTATTTTCCGGGGGCGCAAAACCTGGGCGGCCATATCGATCTGAACGAAAACGGTGGCCAAGTGCACATCGACGCCAAGGCGGCTTCGCTCTTTTCGCCGGCGGTGTTTCCCGAGCCGGAAATGCGGTTTGATCGCCTGCTGGCCGATACGCGCTGGACGGTCCAGGCGGGCGCGGTGGATGTGCACATCGAGCGCGTGCAGTTTACCAGCCCCGACGCCACCGGCTCGGCGCAGGGCAAATACCGCTATGACGGCAATGGGCCGGGTGAAATCGACCTCACTGCCCGGATCGAGAAAGCGGACGGGCGCGCGGTGTGGCGCTACATGCCGCATGCGGTCAATGCCGACGCCCGCCTGTGGCTGCGCCATGGCATCACCGGCGGCACGGCGAGCGATGCAAAGCTCGTGCTGCGCGGCAATCTGCGCGATTTTCCCTTCCGCGACCCGAAACTCGGACAGTTTCTCGTGACCGCCAAGGCGCACGATGCCCGCATCGATTATGCCGATGGCTGGCCGGTGATCGAACACGTCGACGCTGACATGGCCTTCGATTACGGCATGCGCATCAAGGCCCGGCGCGGGCGCATCCTCGGCGCGGCCATCGGGCCGGTGGAGGTCAGCATGCCGGATTTCGACGTGCTGGACGAAATGCTCATCATCAAGGGCAAGGCGGCGGGGCCGACCGGGGAGTTTCTCAAATTCATCGAGCAAAGCCCGGTGGCCGAAAGCATCGATCACTTCACCGTTGGCATGCGGGCGGAAGGCACGGGCGAATTGGACCTGGCCATTGATCTGCCCCTGCGGCGCATTGCCGATACCCAGGTGCGCGGGCGTTACCAGTTCAAGGACAACCGCTTGCAGGTGGTCGATGGTCTGCCGCCCATCACGGCCGTGCATGGGGCGCTCGATATCACCGAAGCTTCCGTGACGGCGAAGGAGATCACCGGGCGCGCCTTTGCCGGGCCGGTGCGCGTGCAGGTGGGCAGCGAGCCGGCCGGTGGGCCAGGAAGTGGCCAGGGCGGAGGCAAGGTGCTGGTCAAGGCTTCCGGCACCGCCGACATGGGCGAGGTCGGGCGGCATTTCGCCTGGCCCTTGCTCGACCGGGTGAGCGGGCAGGCGCAGTGGAAGAGCGACATCGTCATCCAGAAACGGCGGGCTTACGTGCTGGTGACTTCCGATCTTCTGGGGGCGGTGTCGCCCTGGCCGGAACCGTTGAACAAAGCGGCCGATACGCCCATGCCGCTACGCATCGAGCGCAGCGAACCCGCCGCCGGCCAGGAAAATTACCGCATCAGCCTGGGCAAGACGATGAACGGCACGCTGGTGCGCCGTGGCGAGCGCTGGGCCAATGGCGTCATTGCCGTGGGGACGGCGAGCAATAGCCTGCCCGCGAGCGGCCTGGCCGTGCGCATTGCCTTGCCGCGCATCGACGGCGATGCCTGGCGCGCCGCTCTGGATGCCGCACCGGCCAGCGCGGAGGCAGGCAGCAAGGGCAATGCAGCGGCCAGCGACGACAGTTTGCAACTGGCGCAGATCGAGGTGAAAACGCCGCGCTTGCAACTTTTCGGGAGCGGCTACAACGCCATCGACGCGGCGCTGACGGCGCAGCGGGACGGCTGGAAAATCCGGCTGCGGGCGGAAGAGGCCGATGGCGAGCTGTTCTGGCGTAGCGCGGGCGATGGCTGGCTGGCCGGGAATCTGCGCCACCTGCGCGTGCGCCATGAACGGGCAGCGGCCCAGGGCGCCGAGTCTGCCAGTGTCGAAACCCGGCACTTGCCGGGCATGCAACTGACGGTGGACGATCTGTGGCTGGACGACAAGGCGCTGGGGCGGCTCGATCTGAAGGCGCGCAACCTGCGCGAAGCCTGGCTGCTGGAATCGCTGCGCCTTGCCAATCCGGACGGCGAACTCAGCGGCAGCGGCCGCTGGACGCGCGGCGCGCAGCAGCGCACCGATCTCGATTTCACCTTGACCGCGAAAGACATCGGCAAGCTCCTCACCCGCCTGGGCTATGAGGACGCAGTGCGCCAGGGGACGGCCAATCTGTCCGGCAACGTGCATTGGCGCGGCGCGCTCACCGACGTGGATTACGCCAGCCTGAGCGGCGATCTGCTGGTGGAAGCGAAAGACGGCCAGTTCAACCAGTTGAAACCGGGCGCGGGCCGCCTGCTCGGCCTGATTTCCCTGCAATCCCTGCCGCGCCGGCTGACGCTGGATTTCCGCGACCTGTTCAGCGAAGGCTTTGCTTTTGACCGCATCGGCGGCAAGCTGATCGTCGAAAACGGCGAGATGAAAACCCTGGGCAGCCTGCAGATCAACGGCCCAGCAGCGCAGGTGAGCATCGACGGCAGTACGCACCTGCAACGCGAAACGCAGGATTTGAGCGTGCAGGTGCGCCCGGAGGTGAGCATGCTGGCGGTCGGCGCGACGGCGCTCATCAACCCGGTGGCCGGCGCGGCGGCGCTGGTGGCGAATACGGTGTTGAAAAATCCGCTGAACAAGGCGCTGGCCTACGATTACCGCATCACCGGCACCTGGAGCGATCCGCAGGTGGCAAAGAACGGTCTGGCCGTCATGGCCCCGGCTGCCGGGCAGGAGAACCAACCATGACGCTGCCCCCCAATCACGCCGAGCATCCCGAATATCCTGGATATCCCGACCCGCCGCGCAACTGCACCCTGGCCGCGGTGCAGATGATTTCCGGCCCCGAGGTGGCGGAAAACCTGCGCGTGGCCGGGCATTGGGTGGCTGAAGCGGCGGCGCAGGGCGCGCAGCTCGTCGCGCTGCCGGAGTATTTTCCCATCATCGGCGCGGCGGACGCGGCGCGGCTGGCGGCGCGCGAAAGCCCTGGCGGCGGCCCGATCCAGGACTGGCTGGCCAAAACCGCGCAGCGGCACGGCGTCTGGCTGGTGGCCGGCTCGCTGCCCCTGTTCGGCGAGGCCGCCGACAAGATGCGCAACAGTTGTCTGGTGTTCGATCCGGCGGGAAGCTGCGTGGCGCGTTACGACAAGATTCACCTGTTCGGCTTCCGCCAGGGTAACGAAGCCTACGACGAAGCGGCGGGGATCGAAGCCCGCCCGCGCCATCAGCCGCTGGCCCACGTCTTCACGGT
>URNG01000051.1 GCA_900549295.1 uncultured Rhodocyclaceae bacterium | reverse complement strand
GCCAGCTGCCCAGAATGTAGCTGAAAACGATGCGGAACATCCACATGGAAAAGACCGACACTGTCATGGTGAACCGCACGTCGCTGCCCGCGCGCAGCGCGTTGGGCAGGGTGAAGGCGGCCGTCTTGCCGGTACCGGTCGGGGCGGCAGCGAGCACGTCGCGTCCGGCGAGAATGGCCGGAATGGCCTGCTGCTGCACCGGCGTGGGCCGGGTATGGCCGAGCCGATCGAGGGTGGCGGCTAACGGCGGCAAGAGGCCGAGCGCGGTGAAGGACATGGCGTGGCGTGCTGTGTTGTGGCGGCAGAGGCGGGTATTTTAACCGGCCAGCCTGCGCCTGCCGCTGCCTGCGGCGAATGAGACGGGCGGGCATGGATTGGTAGGGGGGGAACCCGACCCCGGTCGAGCGTTACGCCGGTCGCATGATCCGCGCCGAAAATTTGCGCGACGCGTGTTCCGGTTTGTGGCCGCGCCGCGAGCCGCTGGGCTAAGATGCGTGCGTTGCCTTGCCGTTTGGAGCGCGTTGATGAACCTCATTCTCTGGCGTCATGCCGAGGCTGCCGATGGCAGTGACGATTTCAACCGGGCGCTGACCAAACGCGGCCGCAAACAGGCGCTGCGCATGGCGGCCTGGCTGGCGGGCCGCTTGCCGTCGGACTGTCGCATTCTGGTCAGCCCGACGGTGCGTACGCGGCAAACCGCCGAGGCGCTGGGATTACCCTACGACATCTGCTCCGAAATTGCCCCGGCGGCGACGGCCAACGACCTGTTTGTCGCCAGCGGCTGGCCGGATGGGGCGCGCAAGGACAGGGACAAAGACAGGAGCAGCGTGCTGCTGGTCGGCCACCAGCCGGCTCTGGGCGGATTGCTCGCGCTGTTGCTCAGCGGTGAACCCGCTGCCTGGAGCATGCGCAAGGGCAGCATCTGCTGGCTGCAAAACCGTCAGCGCGAAGGCGGAACGCAAACCTTCCTGCGCGCCGTGATGCCCGTGGATTTGCTGGACTGAGTTGCCGGACCGAATCGCTACACTAACCAGGGAGCCCATCTTGGACCAAGAAACCACCGAACAAGGCGTACTGACCGTACTGCTCGAACGCCTGGAAAAACAGACCCTGCCGCGCCTGTTCGACATGCAGGCTCGCCTCGGCCGGGGCGAAACCCTGAACGACGCCGATCTCGCCTTCCTCGAGGAGTCCATGCAGGAAGCCCGGAAAACCGAAACCCTGGTTATCGACCACCTTGAATATCAATCGCTGGCGGGTAAACTGGTTGATCTCTACAAGGAAATCACCGACAAGGCCTTGGCGAACCAGGCGCGCGTGAGCGCTTGAATGGCCGGAAGGCGTTTGCACGGAAAGGCATTGTGCACGGAAGGCTGCTCGTATGACGCTATTCCCCCGATAGCCATTATTCAATGGGAAAACAGCGAGCAGGAAACTAGTATTTCCCCAGCGGTTGAACCGCCATTTTTATCACGGCCTTAGGAGAGAGATACCATGTCAGATAAACCTACGAAGTGCCCCGTCACCCACCTGACCACCGATTTCGGGATGCCGGTCAGCAGCAACCGCGACAGCCTCACTGCCGGCCCGCGCGGTCCTCTGCTTGCGCAGGACGTGTGGCTCAATGAAAAGCTTGCCAACTTCGTGCGCGAAGTGATTCCCGAGCGCCGCATGCACGCCAAGGGTTCGGGTGCGTTCGGCACCTTTACCGTGACGAAGGACATCACCCGGTACACCCGCGCCAAAATTTTCGAGAAAGTCGGCAAGAAAACCGAAATGTTCGCCCGCTTCACCACCGTGGCCGGCGAGCGCGGCGCGGCGGATGCCGAGCGCGACATTCGCGGCTTCGCGCTCAAGTTCTACACCGAAGAAGGCAACTGGGACATGGTCGGCAACAACACGCCGGTGTTCTTCATCCGCGATCCGCGCCAGTTCCCCGATCTGAACAAGGCCGTCAAGCGCGACCCCAAAACCAATCTGCGCAGCGCCACCAATAACTGGGATTACTGGACGCTCCTGCCGGAAGCCCTGCACCAGATCACGGTGGTCATGAGCGACCGCGGCATTCCGGCGAGCTACCGCCACATGCACGGCTTTTCCTCGCATACCTACAGCTTCTGGAACAAGGACGGCGAGCGTTTCTGGGTCAAGATGCACTTCAAGACGCAGCAAGGCATCAAGAACCTGACCGATGCCGAGGCAACGGAAGTCATCGGCCACTGCCGCGAAAGCCATCAGCGCGACCTGTACGAAGCAATCGAGCGCGGCGAGTTTCCGAAATGGACGATGTACGTGCAGGTGATGCCGGAAGCCGACGCCGAGAAGGTGCCCTACCACCCGTTCGACCTGACCAAGGTCTGGCCGCATGCCGACTACCCGCTGATCGAAGTCGGCGAGTTCGAGCTGAACAAGAACCCGGAAAACTTCTTCCTCGACGTCGAGCAGTCGGCCTTCTCGCCGAGCAACCTGGTGCCGGGCATCGGCGTTTCGCCCGACCGCATGCTGCAGGCGCGCCTCATCAACTACCCGGACGCGCAGCGCTACCGCCTGGGCGCGAACTATCAGCAGATTCCGGTGAACGCCGCCCGCTGCCCGGTGCACAGCAACCACCGTGACGGCCAGGGCCGGGTGGACGCCAACTACGGCAGCGCGCCGCACTACGAGCCGAACAGCTTCGGCCAATGGCAGGCGCAGCCCGAGTTCGCCGAACCGCCCTTGAAGATCAACGGCGATGCGCAGCACTGGAGCTTCCACAAGGACGACAGCAACTACTTCGAGCAGCCGCGCAAGCTGTTCCAGTTGATGACGCCGGAACAAAAGGAAGCGTTGTTCGGCAACACCGCGCGCGGCATGGGCGATGCGCCGGAATTCGTCAAATTCCGCCACATCCGCAACTGCCACGCCGCCGACCCGGCCTACGGGGCGGGCGTCGCCGCCGCGATGGGCCTGGATTTGCAGAAAGCCCTGGCCTCGCAGAAGGACGATCCGATGTTCGGCAATCCGCTGGTGGCTCTGCCGGCTTGATTGACGGGTAATGCAAACCGGGGGCCGCGCGGAAAACGCACGGCCCCCGGTTTTTGGATGGTTTGAACGGATTCAGGCTGCCCAGCGCCCCGTCCGCAAGGCGAGAAACGCCGTAGCCAGCAGCAGTGCCGCGCTGGCGGCGAAGGTACTTCGATAGCCGCTCGCATCGAACAGCAGGCCGCCGACGGTGGAGCCAAGGGCGATGGATAGCTGGATCACCGCCACCATCAAGCCGCCGCCCGCTTCGGCGTTCTTCGGCATCGCCTGCGCGAGCCAACTCCACCAGCCGACGGGCGCCGACGTGGCGAGCAGTCCCCACAGCGCCAGCAGTGCCGTGACGGGCGCGACCCTGCCGCCGAAGGGAATCAGCGCCACGGCAATCGCCGCCATGAGAACGGGAATGGCGATCAGCGTGCCATGCGGGCTGCGCTTGAGGATGGAACCGATCAGCGCCGTGCCGATGAACCCGGCAACGCCGATCGCTAGCAGGATCAGCGACAGCGCGGCAACTTCGACCCGCGTCACGGTTTCGAGAAAGGGCCGCACGTAGGTGAACAGTGCGAATTGACCCATGAAGAACAGGCCGCAGCCGGCCATGCCGAGCGCGACGGTACGGTTTCCGAGCAGCCGGAGCACGTTGCCGGAACCCGGCGCGCGCGGCTCGGCCGGCATCGCCGGCAGGCTGACCCACTGCCAGACGAAGGTGAGCAGCGCCACCGGCGCCAGACACCAGAACGCACCGCGCCAGCCGATGACGGCTCCGAGCCACGCGCCCAGCGGGGCCGCGACGACGGTCGCCAGCGCATTGCCGCCGTTGAAGATCGCCAGCGCCTTCGGCACCGAGGCGACAGGCACCAGCCGCATCGCCATTGCCGCCGACATCGACCAGAAGCCGCCGATCACCACGCCGATGAGCGCGCGGCCGATCATGTAGGCCGGATAGTTCGACGCCAGCGCGACGACGGCTCCGGAAACACCCATCAGCGCGGTCAGCGCCAGCAGCAGCGTCTTGCGGTCGATGCCGCCGGCCAGCGCCGAAATCGACAGGCTGGTCAGCACCGCGAGCGCGCCGGAAATGGCGATGCCCTGCCCGGCCATGCCTTCGCTGACCTGGAGGTCGACCGCTATCGGCGTGAGCAGGCTGACCGGCAGGAATTCCGAGGCGATCAGCGTGAACACGCACAGCGTCATCGAGAAAACGCCGCTCCAGTACGCGGGTGGCGCGGCGGATCGTCCGCTCAAGCCAGATGTTCCCGGAAGAACGCCGTCAGCTTGTCGAAAGGAATCCTGTCCATCCGGTCGTACAGATCGACGTGATTGGCCCCCGGTACGATCAGCAGTTCCTTCGGCGCTGCCGCCGCCGCGTAGGCGGTTTCGCTGAAATAGCGCGAGTGGGCCTTTTCGCCGTGGATCAGCAGGATCGGGCGCGGCGCGATTTCCTGAATGTGGCTGAGCAGCGGCATGTTCATGAACGACAGCGGCGTGGTGATCGTCCAGGCGTTGCCGGAGTTGACCGAGCGCGCGTGGTAGCCGCGCGGCGTCCGGTAATAGTCGGCGTAGTCGACGAGAAACTGCGCCTCGCCGCCGTGCAGTTCGTTGTAGGGCGGTTGGTAGGCGGGGCTGCCGCTTTCCGCGTCCAGCCAGCGTTGCCGGCCCAGTTGTTCCAGCGTCCGGGCGCGCTGTTCGGTCGTGCTGTCGTTGTAACCCTTGGACATCACCCGCGTCATGTCGTACATGGTGCTGGCGGCGACGGCCTTGATGCGTTTATCGATGGCCGCAGCGTTCAGCGCCATGCCGCCCCAGCCGCAGATGCCGAGAATGCCGATGCGCTCACGCTCGACTTCCGGCAAGAGGCCGAGGCAATCCACCGCCGCGCTGAAATCCTCGGTGTTGATGTCGGGCGAGGCCACATTGCGTGGCTCGCCGCCGCTCTCGCCGGTGTAGGAGGGGTCGAAGGCCAGCGTGACGAAGCCGCGCTCGGCCAGCGTCTGCGCGTACAGGCCCGACGATTGCTCCTTTACCGCGCCGAACGGGCCGCTGACGGCAATCGCCGCGAGTTTGCCCGTGCGCGTCTTCGGCAGATACAGATCGGCCGCCAGTGTGATGCCGTAGCGGTTCCTGAAAGTGATTTTCCGGTGCTCGACCTCGTTGCTTCGGGGGAAGGTCTTGTCCCATGCCTGCGTCGGTTGCATGTCGTTCGTCTCCGTAGTGGTCGTGGGTGCGGCCCGCGTCAGGCCCGAATGCCCGGCCAGCAGCGCCGCCGAACCGGCGAGCGCGGCACCCCGGATGAAACGGCGGCGGGAGGGGGTTGAATCAGCGGGTAGGTCGATATGGGTAGTGTGAGGTGTGGGTTCGCTCATGGTTTTCTCCGCAGTGCAGGGGGGCGAGGGTTCGGTGAAATGCCTGGATCGGCGCCTCTGCCGCCCTCACCAGGCGTAGGCCTCGGGCGCCTCGCCGCCCGGCCCCGGCCAGATTTCGTCCAGTTTCGCCAGCGTTTCGCCGGAGAGTTTCAATTCCAGCGCCTTGAGGTTCTGCCGCAACTGCTCGGCGGTGCGCGGGCCGCTGATCGCGGCGGCGACGACCGGGTTGTGGATTACCCAGGCCAGCGCGACGACGGCCGGCGCTTCGCCCAGCTCGCGGCATAGCGCCTCCCAGGCTTCGAGCTGCGGGCGGAACCGCTCGATCTGCGCTCGCAGGCCCGGCGTCGCCCGGCGGCCTTCGCTGATCCCGCCCAGCACGCCGCCCAGCAAACCCATGCCGATCGGACTCCACGGAATCAGGCCGATGCCGAGGTGGCGCAGCGCGGGGATCACTTCCAGCTCGATGGTGCGCTGGCTGAGGTTGTAGAGGCTCTGCTCGGACACCAGGCCGAGCAGATTGCGCGATACCGCCGCGCTCTGCGCCAGGGCGATGTCCCAGGCGGCGAAGTTGCTGCTGCCGACGTAGGTGATCTTGCCTTCGCGGATCAGTTGCTCCATAGCCTGCCAGATTTCCTCCCACGGCGTCGCGCGGTCGACATGATGCATCTGGTAGAGGTCGATGTGGTCGGTCTTGAGGCGCTTCAGACTCGCGTCGCAGGCGCGGCGGATGTGGTAAGCCGACAGGTATTTGTCGTTCGGGCCGGTGCCCATCGGCTGATAGACCTTGGTGGCGAGTACGATCCGGTCGCGGCGGGACTTGTCCCTGGTCAGCCAGTTACCGATGATTTCCTCCGAGGTGCCGTAGCCCTTTTCCATGTCCGGCGACTGCGGGCCGCCATAGACGTCGGCGGTGTCGAAGAGGTTGATGCCGGCATCGAGCGCCTCGTCCATGATCCTGAAGCTCGTTGCCTCGTCGGTCAGTTCTCCGAAGTTCATCGTGCCCAGCGCGATGCAGCCGACCCTGAGGCCGGTGCGGCCCAGATGCCTGTAGCCGCCCGAACCGGGCGCGGCGCGGCCTGCGCCTGCCGCTTGTACGCTGCTTGCGGAGAAGGCGCCGAGCAAGGGGGCGGCGGCGATGCCCGCCATGCCCATGCCGGCCATCTTCAGCAGGCGTCGCCGCCCGTGCTCGGTGGCCGTGGGGTTGAAGCGGGCGGTATTCAGGTCAGTGGATTGCTTGAGCATTGTGCGTCTCCTCGATTAAGGCCGACCGGCGGGTCAGCGCACCGTCAGGCCGCCGTCTATGGTCAGCGCCTCGCCGATCACGTAGCTGGCGCCGGGGCTGCACAGCCACAGCACCGCCGAGGCGATTTCCTCGGGCCGGCCGGCGCGACCGATGGGCGCGCCTTTTTCCAGTTCGGCGAAGGCTTCCTCGCTGCCGCCGACCACGTCGCGGGCGATCTGGGTGTCGATCGTGCAGGGATTCACCGCGTTTACGCGGATGCCCTGCGTGCAGTACTCCAAGCCGGCGGTGCGGGTCAGGCCGACCACGCCATGCTTGGAGGCGATGTAGGCACCAATGCCGGGGTTGCCGGTCAGCGCGCCGACCGAGGCGTTGTTGACGATGGCGCCGCCGCCCTGGCGCTGCATCTGGAACAGTTCGTACTTCATGCAGTTCCACACGCCGCGCAGGTTGATGCCGATCACGCGCTCGAATTCCTCGCTGGTGGCATCCGCCGTCGGTGCGATCTTTGCCATTACGCCTGCGTTGTTGAAGGCCATGTCGAGGCGGCCGTATTCGGCGACCGTGCGTTCGACCATCGCGGCGACCTGCGTTTCGATACTGACATCGCAGGCGATGCCGATGGCCGTGCCGCCGTCGGCGACGATCTTCGCCGCTTCCTGCGCGGCGCGCTCGCCGTCGCGGTCGGCCAGCACCACGGACGCGCCGCTCTGCGCGAAGGCGCGGGCGGTCGCCAGACCCATGCCCATCGCAGCGCCGGTCACCAGGGCTACCTGGCCCTTGAAGTCATAAATCGGATTCATGTTTCGATGCTCCAATAAGTTGTCGACGAAAGAAGGTTCACGGCGTCACGCGCTCGATGCGCAGCGTGTACGGGCCGGGCCGGGAGAGAACGGGCAAGCTCTCGTCCACCTTGCCGAGCGGCAGCAGGCTGCGCGACCACGAGCGGCCCTCGATGAAAATCGCCAGATTGCCCCAGGGGGCGTAGTAGGTCAGTTCACCGGCCACAGGCGCCATGCCCTCGGGCGCGCCTCGCGTCGCCAGCTTGCGCGGCAGGTCGGCGACGCGCTCGATGGCGGCGTAGTCGGTCATCGTCAGGGAGAGCGGCAGCAGCGACACGAAATCCCGCGCGGTGGCGTTGTCGTACAGCGTGGCGGTGGCGATCTCGTTACCGACGATCAGGCGAATCTTCATGGCGGACTCTTTTGCGGTGGCGGCGCCAGCCGGGATTTGGGCGAGCGAAGCGTCGGGAATACAGGCGGCCAGCCCGAGGAGCGCGCCGGCCAGTCGCGCCAGTGCCGAGCGCCGCCATTGGGAGCGCGGGGCATATTGGAAAGTGGGCAGGGGGGAAGTGGGCAGCGACTTTTTCATGCCTCGTATCTTCCCGGCCGAAGGGCGGCCTGACTAGCTAATGAATACTTAAAGACCCTATAAGGTAATCTAACCAATATCCTCGCAAACCCACGGGAGGCCGGTCATGGCCAGACGTAACCTCAACGACCTGCTGTATTTCGTCACCATCGCCCGCGCCGGCAGCTTCACGCGCGCGGCAGCGCATCTGGGCGTGACGCAATCGGCTTTGAGTCAGGCGATCAACGGTCTGGAAGCGCGGCTCCAGATCCGGCTGCTGACCCGCACCACGCGCAGCGTGTCGCCGACGGCGGCGGGCGAGCGCCTGTTGAACGCCATCGGTCACCGCTTCGACGAGATCGAGGCCGAACTCGACGAACTGACCGAACTGCGCGACAAGCCGGCCGGCACCGTGCGCATCACGTGCAGCGATCACGTCCTGCGAGCGACGCTGCTGCCGAAGCTCGCGCCCGTGCTGCGCGAGTACCCGGACATCCGCATCGAGTTCGACGTGAATTACGGCTTCCGGGACATCGTGGCGGATCGCTTCGACGCCGGCGTGCGGCTCGGTGAATCCATCGACAAGGACATGATCGCCGTGCCCATCGGGCCGCCGATGCGCATGGCGGCGGTCGCCTCGCCCGCCTACTTCGCCTCCCGCCCCGTTCCGGAAAAGCCGCGCGACCTGCTGGAGCACAACTGCATCAACAAGCGTTCGGCATCCGGCAGCGGGTTCTACGTCTGGGATTTCCTGAAGGGCGGGCAGCAGCAGAACGTGCGCGTGGACGGGCAACTGATCTTCAACACTTCTCCCCACATCGCGAACGCCGCGTTGGCCGGACTGGGCATCGCCTACCTGCTGCGGGACGAAGTCGCGCCGCACATCGAGGCCGGCCGTCTGGTCAGCGTGCTGGACGACTGGTGCGACCCGTTTCCCGGCCACTACCTCTATTACCCGCACCGCCGCCAGCCGTCGCCGGTATTCGCGCTGGTGGTCGAGGCGCTGCGCTACAGGGAAGAAAAATAACCGCCCGGCGCGGCTCAGTTCAGGCTGGCGGCGTGACTGACGTAGCGCCGCTGCTCGATGAAGAGATGGCCTTTGCCACCGTGCTCCTTGGAGCGTTTCTTGGCCTGCTTCTTGGCTTCGGCAGCCGCAGCGGCGACTTCGCGGTTCGACCCGAACTGCTGCGGGCTGACCTTGACCGCGCCGATGGATAGCGTCGGCAGCGGTACCAGACCCAGTTCGCCGCGCCGATTTTCGGCCAGATAGCCGCCCTGTATCTTTTCCTGCGGATCGATCATCTTGCTGACCATGCAACTGAAACGGTGCACGATTTCCCGGCAGGCGGTTTCCCAGTTCGGGTTCTGAAAAATCACGAAAAAATCGTCGCCGCCGATGTGGCCGACGAAATCGCTGTGCGCGTCTGTGACCTCGCAGATCAGTCGACCCAGCAACTGGATCAGATCGTCGCCGCGCCGGTAGCCGAATTGGTCGTTGAAGGGTTTGAAGTTGTCGATATCGACGTAGGCAGCGGTGCATTCCGCACCGGCGGCCAGGATGCGGTCGATATGTTCGTTGATCGGTACGTTGCCGGGCAACTGGGTCAGCGGATTGGCGTAGCGGGCGGCGCTGATCTGCATTTCGGTGATCGTTGCCATCAAATCCTGGCTGCTGCCGACGCCGAGGTAACGACCCTCGCCGGTGACGATGAAACCGTCGAACAGGGAATGCTTGGGAGCCTGGGCCAGCATCATGGCAAGTTCCTGGATGCTGGCATGCTGGTCGACGATGAGCGGCGTGTGATCCATGAATATCTCACAGTTCTTGGCTCCGAATAGTTCGCGGCGAAACGGCCGGGCGAAGCGGTCGATCAGGTTCGAGCGGTTCAGCATCCCGATGGGGAGTTCGCCCTTGACGACGGGCAGCACATACAGCGCCGGTTCGCGTTCGAAGCGATCGACGGCTTCATCGTTGGTTGCGCCGTAGGGCAGCGGTTCGATGTAACGCAGCAACGCCCCGGCAGTTGGCGTCTTGCCGTGGCCGAAGGCCTGCGGGGTGATGGAAATCTGGCGGCTGTCGAGCGCCGTCACTGCCCGCTCCGGCAAGGCGCGCAGCGGCTGCGGCGCAGGCCGGGCAATGAAATAGCCTTGCCCGCAGGCGATGCCCATGTCGCGCACGCAGTTGAAATCCTCGATGCGTTCGATGCCTTCGGCAACCAGCGCGGCGTTGCAGATACCGGCCAGATCTTGCATGGCGCGTACGAAGTGGTACTTGATGCGGTCGTCGGCGATGCCCTGCACGAAATGTTTGTCGATCTTGACGAATTCCGGACGCAGCTCGGACCACATGCGCAAATTGGCGAAACCTTCGCCCAGATCGTCAATGGCGATCTGGAAGCCGCGCCCGCGATAGTGCGACAGAACCCCGTGAATATCCGGCAGATCGGTGATGTTCTGGCGCTCGGTCAGTTCGAGCACGATGCGGTTGGCGGGCAGGCCGATTTCACTGAGCAGGCGTTGCGTCTGGCCGTTGAGCAACTGTGGATCGAACAGGCTGCTCAGCGAGATATTGAGAAACAGCCGCCCGCCCAGGTTGAGGCGGGCAAAGGCGCGCAAGCTGGCCTCCCGGCACAGTTGTTCCAGCGGTAGGCTCAGGTCGAGCGTGGCGGCAGCGGCAAACAAATGGTCCGGCATGTGCAATGGACTGTTTTCCGGACCACGGATCAGGGCTTCGTAGCCAAGGATCGTGCGCGTGCGGAAGTCGATGATGGGCTGGAAAACCGGGGTCAGCAGCGCGCCGTGGATGATGCGGTGCAGCTCGGAAAAATCGGTGTCGTGGAGAGTGACCATCAGGCGTCGCATAGAGATAAAGGTGGGCGCAGTGTGCAGGGGGCTTGTTGCAATCCTGTGACGTTGCGGGCGCGCCGGGCAGGGCGGGCGCGGGATTTGGTTTTCTGCGCCACTCTCGGTAAACTGCGCGCCTCTGCCGAGGAGCGCTGCGACCTTGAAACTTGAGGGCCAGGCTCGGCATATCTCAACGGCGCTCGCGAATCCTGTGTTCCCACCGGTTTGCGGCGCTGTTTGTTTTGGTGCTGCGGCCTCTTGTTCGTTTGAGACGAATTCAATCGAGATGACCATGCTCCAGCCCGACCGCACCGCCGAACTGCACACCCTGCTTGCCCAGCGCCTCCTGATTCTCGACGGGGCGATGGGCACCATGATCCAGCGCCACAACCTGCAGGAAGCTGACTACCGCGGCGAGCGTTTCCGCGATCACCCGCACGACCTCAAGGGCAACAACGATCTGCTGGTGCTGACCCGGCCCGACGTGATCGGCGGCATCCACCGCGCCTATCTGGAGGCCGGGGCCGACATCCTGGAAACCTGCACCTTTAACTCGACCGCCGTGTCGCAGGCCGATTACAAGCTCGAAGCCATCGTCCATGAACTGAACCGCGAGGGGGCGGCGCTGGCCCGCCGCCTGTGCGACGAATTCACCGCGCAGAATCCGGCCAGGCCGCGCTTCGTCGCCGGCGTGCTCGGCCCCACCTCGCGCACCTGCTCGATTTCGCCGGACGTAAACGATCCTGGCTACCGCAACGTCAGCTTCGACGAACTGGTCGGCGATTACACCCAGGCCATCGCCGGGCTGGTCGAAGGCGGTGCCGACATCCTGCTGGTCGAGACCGTGTTCGACACGCTCAACGCCAAGGCGGCGCTGTTCGCCATCGAGCGCTTTTTCGAGCAGGCGGGTCGGCGCTGGCCGGTGATGATTTCCGGCACCATCACCGATGCTTCCGGGCGCACGCTGTCCGGGCAGACCGCCGAAGCCTTCTGGAATTCGCTGCGCCACGTCCGGCCGCTGTCCTTCGGCCTCAACTGCGCGCTCGGCGCGAAGGAATTGCGTCAGTACGTCGAGGAGCTGTCGCGGGTCTGCGACTGCCATGTTTCCGCCCATCCCAACGCCGGGCTGCCCAATGCCTTTGGCGGCTACGACGAAACGCCGGCAGAACTGGCCGAGGAAATCGCTTACTGGGCGGCGAGCGGCATCGTGAACATCGTCGGCGGCTGCTGCGGCACCACGCCGGAGCACATCCGCGAAGTGGCTGGGCGGGTTGCCGCGGTCGCGCCGCGCAAGCCGCCGCAAATCGCCCCGGCGCTGCGCCTGTCCGGGCTGGAACCGTTCAACGTGCTGCCGGATTCGCTCTACGTCAACGTCGGCGAGCGCACCAACGTCACCGGCTCCAAGGCGTTTGCCCGCATGATTCTCGAAGGCCGCTTCGACGACGCGCTGGCCGTCGCCCGCCAGCAGGTCGAGAACGGCGCGCAGGTGATCGACATCAACATGGACGAGGCGATGCTCGACGCCGTCGCGGCCATGGACAAGTTCCTCAAGCTGGTCGCCTCGGAGCCGGATATTTCGCGCGTGCCGATCATGGTCGACTCGTCGAAGTGGGAAGTGATCGAAGCCGGTTTGAAGTGCATTCAGGGCAAGGGCATCGTCAATTCGATCTCGATGAAGGAAGGCGTCGACAAGTTCCTCGAACAGGCCCGGCTGGCGCGGCGCTACGGCGCGGCGGTGATTGTCATGGCCTTCGACGAAAAAGGGCAGGCCGACACCTACGCGCGCAAGACCGAGATTTGCGGCAAGGCGTATGAACTGCTGACCGGCATGGGCTTCCCGGCGGAAGACATCATCTTCGACCCGAATATTTTCGCCATTGCGACGGGCATTCCGGAGCACGACAACTACGCGGTGGATTTCATCGAGTCGCTGCGCTGGATCAAGGCGAACCTGCCGCACGCGCACATTTCCGGCGGCGTTTCCAACGTGTCGTTTTCCTTCCGGGGCAACGACCCAGTGCGCGAGGCGATCCACACCGTTTTCCTCTATCACGCGATTCAGGCGGGCATGACCATGGGCATCGTCAACGCCGGCATGCTCGGCGTGTACGACGATCTGGAGCCGGCGCTGCGCGAGAAGGTCGAGGACGTGGTGCTCAACAGGCACCCTGGCGCAGGCGATGCGCTGGTCGAATTCGCGCAGACAGTGAAGGAGGGCAAGGCCAAGGACTCTGGCCCCGACCTGAGCTGGCGCGAACTGCCGGTGGAAAAACGCCTTGAACACGCGCTCATCAAGGGCATCACCGATTACGTCGTAGCCGACACCGAGGAAGTCCGGGCGCAACTGGAAGCCGAGGGCAGGCCGCCGCTGGCGGTGATCGAAGGGCCGCTGATGAACGGCATGAACCACGTCGGCGATCTGTTCGGGGCGGGCAAGATGTTCCTGCCGCAGGTGGTGAAATCGGCCCGTGTCATGAAGCAGGCGGTGGCGCATCTGGTACCCTTCATCGAAGAAGAAAAGGCGCGCTCCGGCCTGGGGGCCAAGGGCAAGATCCTGATGGCGACCGTCAAGGGCGACGTGCACGACATCGGCAAGAACATCGTCGGCGTGGTGCTGGGCTGCAACGGCTACGACATCATCGACCTCGGCGTCATGGTGCCGTGCGAGAACATCCTGCACGCCGCCCGCGAGCACAAGGTGGACATCATCGGCCTCTCCGGCCTGATTACGCCGTCGCTGGAAGAAATGGCGCACGTCGCCGGCGAGATGCGGCGCCAGGGCGTCACCGTGCCGCTCCTGATCGGCGGCGCGACGACCAGCCGCGCCCACACGGCGATCAAGATCGCCACCAATACCGACAGCCCGGTGGTCTATGTGCCGGACGCCTCGCGCGCCGTCGGCGTTGCCACCAAGCTGCTGTCCGCCGAGCAGAAGGCCGGTTACGTTGCCGAAATCGCCGCCGAATACGAAACCGTGCGCAGTGAACACGCCGGACGCAAGGGCGCGACGCTGGTTTCGCTGGCGGACGCCCGCGCCAATCGTTTCACGTGGAACGGGGCGTATGCGCCAGTGAAACCGGTGCAGCTTGGCCGGCAGACGCTGGCCATTGCCCTGGCCGACCTCGTTCCCTTCATCGACTGGTCGCCCTTTTTCCAGAGCTGGGATCTGGCGGGCCGCTACCCGGCGATTCTCGACAACGACGTGGTCGGCGAAACCGCCCGCCAGTTGTTCCACGACGCGCAGGCGATGCTGGCAAGAATCGTCGCCGAAAAATGGCTGACCGCGAAAGCCGTGTTCGGCCTCTACCCGGCGCGCGGCGAGAACGAGGACATCGTGCTTTACACCGACGAAAACCGCACGACCGAGGCTGCCCGCTGGATCGGCCTGCGCCAGCAGATCAAGCAGCCGCAGACGCAACCCCGCCGCTTCAATACCGCGCTGGCCGATTTCGTTGGCGAGCGAGACTACGTCGGCGCCTTCGCCGTCACCGCCGGCCTCGGCATCGAAACCCGCGTCGCCGAATTCGAGGCCGCCCACGACGACTACTCGGCGATCATGCTGAAGGCGCTGGCCGACCGCTTCGCCGAAGCCGCCGCCGAATGGCTGCACATGCGAGTGCGCACTCACTATTGGGGTTATGCCGCCAGCGAGCGGCTCGACAATGAGGCGCTGATCGCCGAAAGCTACACCGGCATCCGCCCTGCGCCCGGCTACCCGGCCTGCCCCGATCACACCGCCAAGCGCGAACTGTTCGCCCTGCTCGACGCCCCGGAAATCGGCATGGCGCTCACCGAATCCTGCGCCATGACCCCGGCGGCAGCCGTTTCCGGCTTCTACATCGGCCACCCGGCGGCCCGCTACTTCGCCATCCCGAAGATCGGCCGCGACCAACTGGAAGACTGGGCGCTGCGCAAGAACATGGCGCTGCCGGAAGCCGAGCGCTGGCTGGCACCCCTGCTGTAAACCGGAGGAAAACGCCATGCAACATCTCGACCCCTGCGCCGCGCACGCTTTTCTCGACGAGCACCCGGAGGCGGTGCTCGTCGATTGCCGTACCGAAATCGAGCACATGTACGTCGGGCATCCGGTGGGGGCGGAGCATGTGGCGTGGCAGGAAGCGCCGGATTGGGAGGTGAACCGGCACTTCGCCGAGCAGGTGGTGCGCCTGGTGAAGAAGGATCTGAACCGCCCGGTGCTGCTCATCTGCCGCAGCGGCAAGCGTTCGGTGGATGCCGGTCTGGTCCTGGAAGCGGCGGGCTTCACCCAGGTCATCAACGTGACCGAGGGCTTCGAAGGCCCGCTGGACGACGATTTCCATCGCGGCACCCTGGCCGGCTGGCGTTTTCGCGGCCTACCCTGGCAGCAGAGCTAGGGCAGGCTCTGCACAAATCCGTTTGCCCTGAGCTTGTCGCAGGGCATCGCCTGCAAAATCAAGGGCTTCGACAGGCTCAGCCCGAACGGTTTCGATTTATTCAGAACTTTCCCAGGCTTGCCGTAGCGAACGCCGGTAGGCGAGGGTGGCGAGGCTGCCGAAGGCCAGGCAGCCAGCCATGCCCAAGGCCATCGTGAAGACCGAATCCCACAGCAGCGGGGCGAGCAGGGCGGCGGTGAGGCCGTTGGCGGCGGACTGGAAGAAAGTCTGGCAGGAAGCCGCCAGACCGCGCTGCTGCGGGAAGGGATCGAGCGCGAACAGCGTCAGGCTGGGCATGGCGAGCGACATGCCGCAGGTGTAGAGCGGAATCGGCAGTACGCTCCACAGGCCGGGGGGCAGGCTGGCGCTCAGTGCGAGATTGAACAGGGCCGCCGCCGCCATCACCAGATGCCCGTACAACACCGCCTTGTCCGCCGACACGCGCCCGGCCAGCCGCCCGGCGAGCCAGGAGCCTGAAATCAGGCCGATCATCCCCGGTCCGAACAGCCAGAGAAAGGCGGTTTCCGGCAGATTGAGGTGGCGCATGAGAAAGACCGGCGAGGACAGCACGTAGAGAAAGAAACCGTTGAAATTCAGCGCCAGCGCCGCGCAGGCGAAGAGGAACTGCGGCGAACTGAAAATCTTGCGGTAAGCGCCGAGCAGATAGCCGGGGCGCAGGGACTGGCGCTTTTCCGGCGACAGGGTTTCCGGCAGATGGTAAATGCAGGCGACGAGCAGCAGCCCGGTCGACAGAACCAGAAACCCGAACACGGCGCGCCAGCCCCAGGCGGCTTGCAGCCAGCCGCCGATCAGCGGGGCCAGCGCCGGGGCCAGGGCGAACATCATGGTGATGTGCGCCATCAGCCGCTGTGCCGCCGGGCCGTCGTAGAGGTCGCGCACGATGGCGCGGCTGATGACGATGCCCGCCCCGGCGGTGACGCCCTGCAAGGCGCGCCAGAACCAGAGCTGGCCGATGCTGCCGGCGAAGGTGCAGCCGAGCGAAGCCAGCGCGAACAGGCCGAGCGCGACGAGGATCACCCGCCGCCGCCCGAAGCGGTCGGCAATCGCGCCGTGCCACAGGGTCATGGCGGCAAAGGCGAAGAGGTAGGCGGAGAGCGTCTGCTGCACTTCCAGCGGCGTCGCCTGCAAGCGCAGGGCGATGTCGGGGAAGGAGGGCAGGTAGGTGTCGATGGCGAACGGGCCAATGGCCGAGAGCGCGGCCAGGAGCAGTGCCAGGCCGCGAAATTGTGCTGCGTGAGGTTTCATCTGAAAGTTTGGGTCGAAAACGGCAGGTATCGCCGCCGGGGGGCAGAGGGAAGGAAGCGCGCAGCGGCGGTTTGCCCTGCTTTTCTCCGCCTTTCCTCGCGCCCTCTGCGCCTCTGCGGTGAACAGGCAGGTGTCGGATTCATGTCTGGGTTTCGCTGGTGAAACGGCGATATTGAATGGCTTCGCGCAGATGGGCGGGCTGAATCGCTTCGCTGGCGGCGAGGTCGGCAATGGTACGCGCCAGACGCTGGATTCGATGCCAGGCGCGGGCGGAAAGTTTCAGCCGTTCCGCCGCCTGTTGCAGAAGGCGCTGGCCGGGTTCGTCGAGCGCGCAATGCCGGTCGATCTCGCGCCCGGCAAGCTGCGCGTTGGCCTTGCTCTGGCGCGCCATCTGGCGTTCCCGGGCGCTGACGACGCGCTGGCGCACGCTCGCGGAATCCTCGCCATCGGCTGGCGCGGCGAGCGCGGCGGCGGGCAAGGGCGGCACTTCGACGAACAGGTCGATGCGGTCGAGCAGCGGCCCGGAGAGCTTGTTGCGGTAGCGCGCCACCTGATCGGGCGTGCATCGGCAGTTGGCCTGCCCGAGATAGCCGCAGGGGCAGGGATTCATCGCCGCCACCAGTTGAAAGGCCGCCGGGTAGTCGGCATGGCGGGCGGCGCGGGCGATGTGGATGCGCCCGCTTTCCAGCGGTTCGCGCAAGGTTTCCAGCACTTTGCGGTCGAACTCCGGCAACTCGTCGAGAAACAGGACGCCGTGGTGGGCCAGGCTGATTTCGCCAGGGCGCGGCGGATTGCCGCCGCCGACCAGCGCCGGGGCCGAGGCGGTGTGGTGCGGGCTGCGATAGACGCGCGCGCCGTAGCGGGTCGGGTCGAACTGGCCGGTGAGGGAGAGGATCGCCGCCGATTCGCGCGCTTCGCCTTCGCTCAAGGGCGGCAGCAGGCCGGGCAGGCGGGCGGCCAGCATGGATTTGCCCGTGCCCGGCGGGCCGCAGAGCAGCAGGGAATGGCGGCCGGCGGCGGCGATTTCCAGCGCCCGCCGCGCCTGATGCTGGCCGCGCACGTCGGCCAGATCGGGGAAGCCGATGGCCGTTCCGGGCGTTTGTCGTTCCGGTGCGGCGAGCGGCTGCGCGCCGTTCAGGTGAGCGCACACTTCGAGCAAGGAGCGCGCCGCCAGCAGATTGGCCTGCCCGCACAGGCTGGCTTCTTCGGCGCTGGCCACGGGCAGGATGAAGCAGCGCCCGTCCTGGCTGGCTTGCAACATCATGGCGAGCGCGCCGCGCACCGGGCGCAGTTCGCCGGAGAGTGACAACTCGCCGGCGAATTCGTAACCGGCCAGACGATCGGCGGCGAGCTGGCCGCTGGCGGCGAGGATGCCGAGCGCGATGGGTAGGTCGAAGCGCCCGGATTCCTTGGGCAGATCGGCGGGGGCGAGATTGATGGTAAGCCGGCGGTTGGGAAACTCGAAACCGGAATTGAGGATGGCGGCGCGCACCCGGTCGCGCGCTTCGCGCACCTCGGTATCGGGCAGACCGACCAGGGTCAGGCCGGGCAAGCCGTTGGCGGCATGCACCTCGACCGTGATCAGGGGGGCTGCCAGCCCTTCCAGGCCGCGACTCAAGGCAACGGCCAGGGTCATGTCTTCAGGCGGCTGTGGCGTTGTTGGATTGGGTTTTTTCCTGCGCTTTTTCCAACACCTCGACGCGCGCTTCCAGGGCGTGCAGGCGTTCGCGGGTGCGGCGCAGCAATTCGGCCTGCACCTCGAATTCTTCCCGCGTCACCACGTCGAGCTTGCCGATCAGGCCGCCGACCATCGCCTTGGCGTTCTTCTCGATGTCGCGCGCCGGCGAATTGGCGAGCAGGGCGCTCATGCGGTTGCCGAAGTCTTCCAGGATTTTGGGATCGAACATGGTTTTTCTCCGTTTTCTCCGAGTGGGGCGAGTGGGGGTGAGCGGGTGGGGCAGTCTAGCACAGCGCCGGCATCGGAAATATGCAGACGTACTTGATTGGCGCAATCAGAAAGGCAGCCACTGACGTAGACGCTCCAGATCGAGCGCCTGTTCCACGGCGTCGGCCAGACGTTCCAGATCGGTGGCGCGGCGGGCGGCGATGTCCACGGTTTCGGTCGTCCCGGCGCCCGCCCAGGCCAGCAGGGCGGCGAGCGCCTCGGGGCGGTCGAACAGGCCGTGGCAGTAGGTGGCGAGAATCTGCCCGTCGGCGGAAATGGCCCCGTCGCGGCGGCCATCGGCAAAATTGACGGCGGCTTGCAGCGGGACGGTGCTGCGGCTGACGCCCTGATGAATCTCGTAACCCGCCACGGCGGGTGCGCCGGGCAGGTTCAGGTGGCCGCCGACGTTGCGCAACTGTTTTTCCGGTTCCAGCGTCGTCTGGATGGGGAGATGACCCAGACCCGCGCAACTGCCGGGCTGGCCTTCCAGACCGAGCGGATCGGCGACTTCCGCGCCGAGCATCTGATAGCCGCCGCACAGGCCGATCACCTTGCCGCCGTAGCGCAGGTGGCGGGCGATGGCGGCATCCCGGCCCTGTTCGCGCAGCCAGTCAAGATCGGCGCGCACGGCCTTGGAGCCGGGCAGGACGATCAAGTCGGCGGCGGGCAGCGCCTCGCCGGGGCCGATCCAGGAAAAATCGACCTGCGGATGCAGGCGCAATGGGTCGAGATCGTTGTGATTGGACGTGCGCGGACAGGCCAGCGCGATCGCCTTGAGGCGGGCCTCGCGCTTGTCGCCGAGGCTGTGGCGGGCGATGGCGTCCTCGGCATCGAGCAACAGGCCGTGCAGATAGGGCAGCACGCCCAGTACCGGCTTGCCGGTGCGCTCGGTCAGCCAGTCCAGACCGGGTTGCAAGAGGCCAATGTCGCCGCGAAAGCGGTTGATGACGAAGCCCGCGACCCGCGCGCGTTCGCTCTCCGACAGGAGTTCCAGCGTGCCGACCAGATGCGCGAAAACGCCGCCGCGGTCGATGTCGGCAACGAGAATCACCGGGCAATCCACCGCTTCGGCAAAGCCCATGTTGGCAATGTCGCGCTCCCGCAGATTGATTTCCGCCGGCGACCCGGCCCCCTCCACCAGCACGCAATCGTAGGCGGCGGTGAGCCGCTCCCAGGAGGCCAGCACGGCGACCATCGCGCGCGGCTTGTAGTCGTGGTAAGCCTGCGCATCGAGATCGAGCGCCGCCCTGCCGTGGATGACGACCTGCGCCTTGCGGTCGGTGGTGGGCTTGAGCAGGACGGGATTGAAATCGACCTGCGGCGCCAGCCCGCAAGCCCACGCCTGCACCGCCTGCGCCCGGCCAATCTCGCCGCCGTCCGCCGTCACCGCCGAATTGAGCGCCATGTTCTGCGGCTTGAACGGCGCCACCCGCACCCCCCGCCGCGCCAGAATCCGGCACAGCGCCGCCACCAGCGTCGATTTCCCGGCATCGGAAGTGGTGCCTTGCACCATCAGGGCTTGCGCTTGCATGTATGGATTCCTGCGGCGATTCCGTGAAAAAAGCGGACGATTATGGCACCATCACGCCCTTCCTGAAGCGATTCAGGAGAGTGTCTCCCGGTGCTTTCCGGTTTACCCGGCAGGAGAATCGGGAAGGCGGTGCGAATCCGCCACGCGCCCAGCGCTGTGAGGAGGACGGGCGATGCACGAAGTCACTGCTGCGGCGGGAAGGCGCATCGTCCGGGTGAATCCGAGTCAGAAGACCGGCCGGGAGACGTAACTAATGGTGCCGTGGACGGGCGCCTGCGTGTTTCCAGAAGGGGAATCCATGGAAAACCAGTACGCTTTTTCCGCTGACGAGCGCGCCGCCGTCTACAAAGCCATTTTCAGCCGCCGCGACGTGCGCGGCCAGTTCTTGCCCGAGCCGGTGCCGGACGAGGCGCTGGCGCGCATTCTGCTGGCGGCGCATCACGCGCCGTCGGTGGGTTTCATGCAGCCGTGGAATTTTCTGCTGGTGCGCTCGCCGCAAGTCAAAGCCAGGGTGCATGCCGCGTTCGCCAGGGCGCACGATGAAGCGGCGCTGATGTTCGCCGACGACAAGCGCGGCGTTTATCGCCGCCTGAAGCTGGAAGGCATACTCGAAGCGCCCGTCAATCTGTGCATCACCTGCGACCGCTCGCGCAGCGGGCCGGTGGTGATCGGGCGCACGCACATCAAGACGATGGATCTGTATTCCAGCGTCTGCGCGGTGCAGAACCTGTGGCTGGCGGCGCGCGCGGAAGGTCTGGGCGTGGGCTGGGTGAGCATTTTCGATCAGCCGCAATTGCAGGCGGCGCTCGGCATGCCCGCCGACATCGTGCCGATCGCCTATCTGTGCATCGGCTAAGTCAGGCCTTTTTGCCGCACGACCAAGGCGCGGC
>URNG01000050.1 GCA_900549295.1 uncultured Rhodocyclaceae bacterium | reverse complement strand
AGAAACTGGTGGCGGGGCGCGCGGGCCGGGGGGGGGGGGAGCCGCACGGCGGGCGCGTCATCCGGCGCATGCCCCGGATGCGCAACGGCGCTGCCGCAGTGGTCGAGCAGGGCGTCAATATCGAGTGGCGCCGGGTAATACCGGCCTATGGCCTCGGCGATTTCCCCCGCCCCGGCGAGCAGGGCGACACAGCGCATCCCCTCCGGGCAGGCTGCTTCGCTAGCCGCGCGGGCGTGCGGGTCGTGCGGAAAGGCCATCGCCAGCAGAAAATGCTGCGCCGCCTCATCCACCGCCAGCGGCAGGAGATGATGCCGACGCGCGACGGCTTCATTCACCCGCGCCAGCGCATCCTGGTTGGGCACGTGCTGCGCGGGGTTAAAGCGCGCGCAGGCCAGGTGTTCGGCAAGCGCATCCTGCAGGAGCGCCTCATCCGTAAAGCCCAGGTCGGCGAGCAGGCGGGCCAGCGGCTGGCGTTTTTTCTGCTGTTCCAGCAGGGCGATGCGCAATTGATCCGGCGAGATCAATTGCCGTTGCAGCAGCCGTTCGCCCAGCAGCAGCCGGGATGTATTCAGCGGCGCATTCACGGCAACACCTCCGGCGGCGTGGCATCCGCAGGCAGTGCAAAGGGCCGCGCATGTTGCGGCGCATCGAGAAAGGCCGCATCCGGCAGATAGCGGGCATAGGGCGCATAAGCGCCGGAGAGCGCCGGTTCGCGCACCA
The DNA here is from genome assembly GCA_900549295.1 of uncultured Rhodocyclaceae bacterium. GTDB lineage: Bacteria > Pseudomonadota > Gammaproteobacteria > Burkholderiales > Rhodocyclaceae > Azonexus. The sequence continues at coordinate 20,332 of URNG01000050.1, read as the reverse complement.
CCACCGGGCGCAGGAAAATGACGAGTTCGGTTTTCTGCGTGCGGTTGTTGCGGTTGGTGAACACTTCGCCCGCCAGCGGCACCTGCCCCAGGCCGGGCAGGCGGGCGGTCTGGTAGTCGGCGCGGTCTTCCATCAGGCCGCCGAGGACGGCGATCTGGCCGTTGGCGACGCGCATCACCGACTCGATTTCGCGCGTGCGGATCATCGGCACCAGGTTTTCGATGCCGTTCTTGCGCAGTTCCGGATTGGGATCGGGCACTTCGCGGCTGATGCTGGTGATGGTGGGGCGGATGTTGAGAATCACCGAATCGTCGGCCGCGATCTGCGGCGTGACGCCCATCACCAGCCCGACCGCGACGGTCTGTGGCGTGGTCGTGTAAGTCACCGTGCTGCCGACGTTGGCGGTGCTCGTGGTATCAGCCTTGACGCTGAAATAGACATAATTTTCCACCACCTTCAGCAAGGCGGTCTGGTTGTTCAGCACCGACAGGCGCGGGCTGGACAACACCTTGCTGGTGCCGAAGCGCTGCAGCAGGTTGAGCAGCGCGCGCGGGTTCTCGCTACCGTTGCTGCTGCGGCTGTAACGCAGATTGACGCCATTCTTGAGCGTGTTGCCCACGAATTCGAAAACGCCGCCGCTGATCAGCGACGTCCAGTCGATCCCCTGTTCGTGGCCTTCGTTCAGGCTGACTTCGACGATGCTGGCCTCGATCAGCACCTGCCGGCGCACCGCCCCGCTCATCTGCGCGATCAGCCGGGCCACCTGCCGCTGCTGCGCCTGGGTGGCGAATACCGACACGAATCCTGCTTCCGGGTGCACCGCCAGACGCTGCGGCTCGCCCGGCGGCGCGGTTTTCCCCGCGCTCCCCTCTTGCAGCAGGTGCGCGATGCTTTTTTCGAGCTTTTCCCAGAAACGGTGCTGGGTGGTGTTCTCGATCCGGGTCGCGGAAAGATTGTCGGCCGCTCTGTCGCTCCCCTGACCGCCCCCTTGCCCAGTGCCGATCTGCATGTTGTTCGACACCGAGGTGGTCACGCTGCGTCCGAGATTGACGTAATCGACGGGGTAGTGCTGCAGATAAGGGGAATCCGGCGTGACCAGCAGGCTGTTGGCGAGATACTCATAGCGCAGCGGCACCTGGCGCGCGATGCGTTCGAGCAATTCCGGCAAGGGCCGCTGGTGCGCATTGAGCGTGACCGTACCGCCGACCTGCGGCGCGATGTCGATATCCAGTCTGGCATCGCGCGCCAGCACGAACAGCAGGTCCCGCACCGGCACGTCGCGCACGGTGACGCTGTAGGTTTCCGCCGGCAGCGAAAAAGGCGGGACCGGCCGGGTTTCCGGGACGGCGGCTGCCTGAGCTGCTGCTGGCGGCGGGGCGTGGTCCGCCTGCCCGCCCGGCAAGTGCGCCTGCAAATCCGGGCGCGGCCCCGGCTGACTGCAGGCAGCCATGACGAAAAGCAGAAGGATGAGTGCTGGCATGAGCGGGCGCATGGCGAAGCCGTGAATGAAGTTGCACGAAATATAACCCAAGAATATCTATTTGTCATTATTAAAGCAAGCCACGACGCTACATCGGAAAGCACTGAGCCGGACTTCTGCTAGAATTCCGCCATTCTTTTGGGGGAAAACGCCTTGACGGACGACATCCTGGTCGACATCCAGGACCTGCATTTCAGCTACGGCGACCGGCCTTTGCTGCAAGGGATCGACATGCGCATCCCGCGCGGCAAGGTCGTCGCCATCATGGGCGGCTCCGGTTGCGGCAAGACCACGCTGCTGCGCTGCATCGGCGGCCAGTTGCGGCCAACCGGCGGCAGCGTGCGCCTGGGCGAAGCCATCGTCAGCGAGATGCCGGAAGCCGAGCTGTACCGCCTGCGCCGCCGGATGGGCATGCTGTTCCAGTTCGGCGCCTTGTTCACCGACCTGTCGGTTTTTGAAAACGTCGCCTTCCCCTTGCGCGAACATACCGACCTGCCCGAAAGCATGATCCTCGATCTGGTCCTGATGAAGCTCGAAGCCGTCGGCCTGCGCGGCGCGCATCACCTGATGCCCGCTTCGCTTTCCGGCGGCATGGCGCGGCGCGTGGCGCTCGCCCGTGCCGTGGCGCTCGACCCCGCCCTCATCATGTATGACGAGCCCTTCACCGGGCTGGACCCGATCGCACTCGGTGTCATCGGACGGCTGATCCGCACCCTCAATGATGCCCTTGGCGCAACGTCGATCATGGTCACGCACGACGTGCAGGAATCGCTCCTGATGGTCGATTACATCTACTTCCTCAACGGCGGCAAAGTAGTAGCGGAAGGCACGCCGGACGAGATCCGCGATTCCCGCGATCCCTTCGTGCATCAGTTCGTCCATGCTGAGGCCGACGGGCCGGTGGCTTTCGATTACCCGGCCCCCTCGGTGGCCGAAGATTTCCTGGAGCGCGCGCATGGCCGGGCCGCTTGACTGGATCAGAAAACTCGGCCACGGCACGGTCGAAAAGGTCTGGCAGCTGGGTTTCGCCAGCCGCTTTTTCCTCGCCATCCTGCGCCATTCCGGCACCTCGTTCCGCCGTCTGCCGCTGACCCTGCGCGAGATTTACTTCAACGGCGTGCTGTCCTTGCTCATCATCCTGGTGTCCGGCCTGTTCGTCGGTCTGGTGCTCGGTTTGCAGGGCTTTGAAACCTTGCAACGCTTCGGCTCGACGGAGGCGCTGGGCATCCTGGTCGCCCTGTCGCTGGTGCGCGAACTGGGGCCGGTGGTCGCCGGGCTGCTGTTCGCTTCGCGCGCCGGTTCGTCGATCACCGCCGAAATCGGCCTGATGAAAACCACCGAGCAACTGAAGGCGATGGACATGATGGCGGTCAATCCCATCGCCCGCGTCGTCGCGCCGCGTTTCTGGGGCGGCGTCATCTCGATGCCGCTGCTGGCGGCGATGTTCTCGGCCATGGGCGTATTCGGCGGCTGGCTGATCGGCGTCGTTTTCATCGGCGTCGACGATGGCGCTTTCTGGTCGCAGATGCAGTCCAGCGTCGATTTCCGCTACGACATCGTCAACGGCATCATCAAGAGCGTGGTGTTCGGTTTTGCCGTATCGCTGATCGCCGTATTCGAAGGCTACGACGCCCAGCCTACGGCTGAAGGCGTCTCCAGAGCCATCACGCGCACCGTGGTGACTTCGGCCATGACCATACTGGCGCTCGATTTCATTCTCACTTCGTTTATGTTCCGGGGGACTTCGTGAACCGTACCGTCCTTGACCTGTGGGTTGGTTTTTTCGTGGCACTGGGCATCGCCGCAGTGTTGTTTTTGGCGCTCAAGGTGGGGAATTTATCGGCCGCCCACCTGTCGCAGACATACACCCTGGAAGCCCATTTTGATAACATCGGCGGCCTGAAGGTGCGTGGCCCGGTGCGTAGCGCCGGGGTGTTGGTGGGACGAATCTCGGATATCCGCTTCGACCCGGAAAACTACGACGCCGTGGTGACGATGCAGATCGACGGACGCTATCGTTTCCCGCGCGACACCTTTGCTTCGATCTTTACAGCGGGTTTGCTTGGTGAGCAGTACATTGGTTTCGACGCCGGCGGCGATGAAAAAATGCTGCAGGCCGGCGATGTCATCAGGAAAACACAATCCGCTGTCGTTCTGGAAAAATTGATCAGCCAATTCCTCTTCAGCAAAGCGGCTGGAGGTGAAGACAGCAAATGAGGACCAAATTGAAAGCCAGCGCATTCAAAGCCCGCACCGTTCGCAGCCTGCTCGCCCTGGGCGGGGTTCTGCTCGCCAGCCTGAGCGTGGCCGCGGAAAATCCGCACGATCCTTACGAGAACTTCAACCGCTCGATGTACGCGGTCAACAAGACGCTGGACACCTATGTCACCCGTCCGGTGGCGCAGGCCTACGACGCTGCCGTGCCGCTGCCGGCCAAGGCGGGCGCGGGCAATTTCTTCGGCAACGTCGGCGAAGTCTGGATCGGTGCCAACAGCCTCCTGCAAGGCAAACCGGGCGATGCCGGCGACAGCTTGGCGCGGCTGCTGGTCAATTCCACGGTTGGCATTTTCGGCCTCTTCGACGTCGCCAGCGAACTCGGCATCGAGCGGCACAACGAAGACCTGGGCCAGACCTTTGCCGTCTGGGGCGCGAAAGAAAGCAGCTACGTCTTCCTGCCCATCATCGGCCCGCGCACGGTACGCGACACGGCGGGCTGGGCAGTGGAATTCTTCACCGATCCGCTGATGGGCATCAAGAACTACCATACCCGCTACGGCGCGGTGGCGCTGCGCTTCGTCGACCTGCGCGCCGGCCTGCTGCCGGCGGACAAGATCGTCGAGGAAGCCGCCATCGACGAATACGCCTATGTGCGCGACGCCTATCTGCAGCGCCGCCAGAACCTGATTTACGACGGCCGCCCGCCGCGTCTCGATGACTGAAGCCCCTACGACCATGATGAAACGTGTTCTCGTACTTTGCGCCGCCGCCCTGCTGGCGTTCAATGCAGCCGCCGTCGAAACGCCGGACGCCCTCGTCAAGCGCGTCTCCGAAGAAGTGCTCGAAATCGTCAAACAGGATCAGGAGATCAAGGGTGGCGACATCAGGAAAATCACCGCTCTGGTAGACGCCAAGGTTCTGCCGCACTTCGATTTCCAGCGCATGACGGCGCTGGCCGTCGGGCGCGACTGGCGCTCGGCCAATGCCGAGCAGAAGAAGCGGCTGGCCGAAGAGTTCAAGACGCTTCTGGTGCGCACCTATGCCAATGCCGTCACCAGCTATAGCAATCAGAAACTGGTGGTCAAGCCGTTCAAGATGAAGGCAGGAGAAACCGAGGTGCTGGTGCGCAGCGAAGTGCAGCAGCCAGGGACGCAGCCGGTGCAACTGGATTACTGGCTGGAATTGCAGGGCGCAAACTGGAAGGTATTCGACGTCGTGGTGGCGGGCATCAGTCTGGTCACCAACTACCGCGAGCAATTCGCCAAGGAAGTGCGCGACAACGGCATCGACGGCCTGATTGCCACACTGGCGGCCAAGAACAAATCGCTGGACGCTGCCGCCACGGCAAAAACGGCGCGCAAGTGATGGAATCTACCGGCGAAGCGGTGCGCGTCAGCGGTTCGATGCGCCTGACAGAAGCGGCTCGACTGCTGGCCGAAGGCGAACGCCATCTCAGTCAGGGCGGCCGCGTTTTCGACCTGAGCGCCGTAGATGCCGTGGATTCCTCCGCCCTCGCCGTTCTCCTCGGCTGGCAGCGCAGCGCCGACCGTCAGAACCTGCATATCCGCTTTACCGGTGCGCCCGCCAACATCCGGGCATTGGCCGAACTGTACGGCTTGAGCGAACTGCTGCTCGCCGCCTGAGCGCCGCCGGCAAAGAACCATGCAGCAAACGGCTGTTTCCTTCGTTGACGTGCACAAAAGCTTTGGCCGCCTGCACGCTCTGGCCGGCATTTCGCTCGACATTGCGCCGGGCGAATTCTTCGGCCTGCTCGGCCCCAACGGCGCCGGAAAAACCACGCTCATTTCCTGCCTGGCCGGCCTGACCCGCCCGGATCGCGGCAACATCAGCGTGCTCGGCCGCGACGTGGCGCAGGATTTCCGCGCCGCCCGCCGCCTGCTCGGCATCGTGCCGCAGGAACTGGTGTTCGATCCGTTTTTCAGCGTGCGCGAAACGCTGCGCATCCAGTCCGGCTATTTCGGCCTGCGCCGCAACGACGACTGGATCGATGAAATCCTGCATCACCTCGATCTCACCGGCAAAGCCGAGGTCAACATGCGCCGCCTGTCGGGCGGCATGAAACGCCGGGTGCTGGTGGCGCAGGCGCTGGTGCACAAACCGCCGGTCATCGTGCTCGACGAACCCACCGCCGGGGTCGACGTCGAATTGCGCCAAGGCTTGTGGCAGTTCGTGCGCCGCCTGAACGACGAGGGCCATACCATCATTCTCACCACGCACTATCTGGAAGAAGCCGAAGCCCTGTGCAACCGCATCGCGTTGATGAAACAGGGCCGGCTCGTGGCGCTGGAACGCACGGCGGATCTGCTGGCGGCGCACCCCGGCGCTTCGCTGGAGGACATTTTCATGCGGACGCTGCGCGCATGATCGGCTTCTGGACGCTCTTCTACAAGGAAGTGCTGCGCTTCTGGAAGGTCGCCTTCCAGACCGTGGCCGCGCCGGTGCTGACCGCCATGCTCTACCTGATGATTTTCAGCCACGTGCTGGCAGGCCGGGTGCAGGTGCATGGCGTGGATTACGGCAGCTTCCTCATTCCCGGCCTGGTGATGATGCAGATTCTGCAAAACGCCTTTGCCAATTCATCTTCCAGCCTGATCCAGGCCAAGATCACCGGCTCCATCGTCTTCGTGCTGCTGCCGCCGATTTCCCCCGCCGCCTTCTATGCTGCCTACGTGCTCGCCGCCGTGCTGCGCGGACTGATGGTGGCAGTCGGTGTCATCCTGGTGGCCGCCCTCTTCGTCGAACTGCGCGCCGAAGCACCGTTGTGGATCGTGGTTTTCGCCATCCTCAGCGGCTTCCTGTTCGGCACCCTGGGCTTGCTGGCCGGCATCTGGGTGGAGAAATTCGATCAACTGGCCGCTTTCCAGAACTTCCTCATCATGCCGCTGACCATGCTCTCCGGCGTGTTTTACTCGATTCACAGCCTGCCCGCGGTCTGGCAGACGCTCTCCCGGTACAATCCTGTCTTTTACATGATCGACGGCTTCCGCTACGGCTTCTATGGCGTCTCCGACGTGGCGCCTGAATACAGTCTGGCGGTGGTTCTGATCAGCCTCGTCCTCGTCGCCGGCTTGAGCATTCATCTCCTGCAACGTGGCTGGAAATTACGCAACTGATCACGCAAACAAAACATCGCCCCATGGACATCGAACGTATCAAAGAACGCCTGCTCGCCGGCCTGGCCTGCGAATACCTGCAACTGGACGGCGATGGCCGCCACTTCCAGGCCCTGATCGTCAGCCCGGAATTTACCGGCAAGAACCGCGTCCAGCGCCAGCAGCACGTGCATGCCGCGCTGGGCGAACTGCTGGAAACCGGCGAATTGCACGCCCTGTCGTTCAAAACCCTGACCCCGGAAGAATGGAGCACGCAGCGTGGATAAATTGTTGATCGAAGGCGGCACTGTCCTGCGCGGCGAAATTGCGATCTCCGGGGCCAAGAACGCCGCCCTGCCCATCCTGTGCGCCGCGCTGCTCACCGCCGAGCCGCTGGAATTGAGCAATGTGCCGGAATTGAACGACATCGCCACCATGCTGCGCCTGCTGGAAGACATGGGCGTGAAAGTCGAGCGCAACGGCGCGCGGGTGACGCTGGACGCGAGCGCCCTCACCAATCCGGTCGCTTCCTATGAACGCGTCAAGACCATGCGCGCCTCCATTCTCGTGCTCGGCCCCTTGGTCGCCCGCTGCGGCGAGGCGCGGGTATCGCTGCCCGGCGGCTGCGCCATCGGCGCGCGCCCGGTGGATCAGCATATCAAGGGCCTGCAGGCCATGGGCGCGGAAGTCAGCGTCGAACAAGGCTATGTGCACGCCAAGGTGGGCCGCCTCAAGGGCGCGCGCATCTGCACCGACATGGTCACCGTCACCGGCACGGAAAACCTGATGCTCGCCGCCTGTCTGGCCGAGGGCGAAACCGTCATCGAAAACGCCGCCCGCGAGCCGGAAGTGGTCGATCTGGCCAATTGCCTGGTCAGCATGGGGGCACGCATCTCCGGCGCCGGCACCGACACCATCCGCATCCAGGGCGTCGAGCGCCTGCACGGCGCGCGGCACCGGGTGATGCCGGATCGCATCGAAACCGGCACCTACCTCTGCGCCGCCGCCGTCACCGGCGGCACGGTGCGCCTGACCGGCACCTCGGCGGCCTATCTCGACACCGTCGTGGACAAACTGATGGACGCTGGCTGCGAAATCGTCATGGAGCGCGATGCCATCCGCCTGCAAGCACCGGCGCGCCTGCAGGCGGTCAGCCTGCGCACCGCGCCCTACCCGGCTTTTCCCACCGACATGCAGGCGCAGTTCATGGCGATGAACTGCGTTGCCGAGGGCGTTGCCACCATCCGCGAAACCATCTTCGAAAACCGCTTCATGCACGTCAATGAGCTGATGCGCCTGGGGGCCAACATCCAGATCGAAGGCAACAACGCCATCGTGCGCGGCGTGGCGCAACTGCAAGGCGCAACCGTCATGGCCACCGATCTGCGCGCCTCCGCTTCCCTGATCGTCGCCGGACTGGTCGCGCAGGGTGAAACCCTGATCGACCGCATCTACCACCTGGATCGCGGCTACGAAAAGATCGAGGAGAAACTGCACGCCTTGGGCGCGCGGGTACGGCGCGTGCGCTGAAACCGCATTTTCATTGCAAATGCCACATTTTTTTGCTTACCTGACAAAAAACCCCGAAAAAGCCCTTTGCAAGGGCAAAACTCTGGCCCATACTGCGCGGCACGGGATTTCCAGGCAGTGTGTTGTTCCTGCGCCGGTTACGGTTTGTCAGCTTCTCGCTCTTGATTCTCGGATTTATCAATTTTTTTGCAAGGATGTATCAAATGGCAACCGGTACCGTTAAATGGTTCAACGATTCCAAGGGTTTTGGCTTCATTTCGCCGGACGGCGGCGGTGAAGACCTCTTCGCTCACTTCTCCGCCATCCAAGGCGGCGGCTTCAAGAGCCTGGCCGAAAACCAGAAGGTGTCCTTCGACATCGTCGACGGCCCCAAAGGCAAGCAAGCCGCAAACATCAACAAGATCTGATTAGCCTCTTGTTCCGATGAAAGCCCGGTTCGCCGGGCTTTTTGCTGTCCGGCCTTCGCTGGCGCTTGCGGTAGAATCGGGCTTTTGCATTCAGGCCATTTTCGTGAGCACCATCACCATCGCCCTCTCCAAGGGCCGCATTTTTGACGAAACCCTGCCGCTGCTGGCAGCCGCCGGCATCGTCCCGGTCGAAAACCCGGAAACCTCGCGCAAGCTCATCATCGAAACCAACCAGCCGCAGGTGCGGGTGGTCATCGTGCGCGCTTCCGACGTGCCCACCTACGTCCAGTACGGTGCCGCCGACATGGGCGTCGCCGGGCGCGATGTCCTGATCGAGCACGGCAGCGACGGCCTCTACGCGCCGCTCGATCTCAAGATCGCCAAGTGCCGCATGATGGTGGCAGTGCCGGAAGGCTTCGACTACGCCAACGCCGTGCGCCAGGGCGCGCGCCTGAAAGTCGCCTCCAAATACATCAAGACCGCGCGCGAACACTTTGCCGCCAAGGGCGTGCACGTCGATCTGATCAAGCTCTACGGCTCGATGGAACTGGCCCCGCTGGCCGGGCTGGCGGACGCCATCGTCGACCTCGTATCCACCGGCGGCACGCTGAAAGCCAACAAACTGGTGGCCTGCGAGCACATTCTGGACATTTCCTCGCGCCTCGTGGTCAACCAGGCCGCGCTCAAGGTCAAACGCGAGAAACTGCAACCCATCATCGACGCCTTTGCCCGCGCCATCGAGTCCTAAGCCTTCACCCGCGAGTTGCCCATGCTGAACATCCCACGTTTATCGACCGCCGATACCGATTTCCCGGCAAAGCTCAAGACCCTGCTCGCTTTCGAAGCGGCTGCCGATGACCACATCGAACGCACCGTCGCCGGCATTCTGGCCGACATCAAGGCGCGCGGCGATCAGGCGGTGGTGGACTACAGCAATCGCTTCGACCGCCTCAGCGTCGCCAGCATGCGCGAGCTCGAACTCGCACCCGACGAACTCGCAAGTGCCCTCGCCAGCCTGCCGCAGGAACGCCGCGCCGCGCTGGAAACCGCTGCACGGCGGGTGCGCGCCTACCACGAGCGGCAAAAACTCACGGGCTGGTCGTATACGGAAGAATCGGAAGAAATGCGCGGCACCCAGTTGGGCCAGATGATTACCCCGCTCGACCGCGTCGGCCTCTACGTTCCCGGCGGCAAGGCGGCTTACCCGTCATCGGTGCTCATGAACGCGATTCCGGCCAAGGTGGCGGGCGTCAAGGAACTCATCATGGTGGTGCCCACGCCGGGCGGCGAGAAAAACCAGTTGGTGCTGGCCGCCGCCTGTCTGGCCGGCGTCGACCGCGTATTCACCATCGGCGGCGCGCAGGCCGTCGGCGCGCTGGCCTACGGCACCGAAAGCGTGCCGCAGGTGGACAAGATCGTCGGCCCCGGCAACGCCTACGTCGCCACCGCCAAGCGCCGCGTGTTCGGCGTCGTCGGCATCGACATGGTGGCCGGGCCGTCGGAAATCCTGGTGGTGTCTGACGGCTCCGGCAACCCGGACTGGGTGGCGATGGATCTGTTCTCGCAGGCCGAGCACGATGAACTCGCCCAATCCATCCTGATCTGCACCGACGCCGCCTTCATCGACCGCGTGCAGGCCAGCATCGACAAACTCCTGCCCACCATGCCGCGCCAGGAGGTGATCCGCACCTCGCTCACCCATCGCGGCGCGTTCATTCTGGCGCGCGACATGGCGGAAGCCGTGGCGATTGCCAACCGCGTCGCGCCGGAACACCTGGAACTGGCGCTCGACGATCCCGATCCCTGGGTGGAAAAAATCCACCACGCCGGGGCCATCTTCATCGGTCACTACACCTCGGAATCGCTCGGCGACTACTGCGCCGGGCCGAACCACGTCCTGCCCACCTCCGGCTCGGCGCGCTTCTCGTCGCCGCTCGGCGTGTACGATTTCCAGAAACGCACCAGCCTCATCAAGGTTTCGCCAGCCGGCGCGCAGACGCTCGGCCGCATCGCATCGACGCTGGCGCACGGCGAGGGCCTGCCGGCGCACGCGAAATCGGCGGAGTTCCGGCTCGAAAACTGATCCGGGAAGGCTGCGGCTTTCGCAGCAAACCACGCAAAAGCGCCCGGGCATCCGGGCGCTTTTTTCACTTCCGGCTTTTCCCTAGTCGGCAGATGCCCCGGAGTGTGCCTCACCCGCCCGGCGCAGCAGCGGTCCCAGAACCGCCAGCGCGACCGCGCCGAACCAGCCGGTACACAGGACGAACAGCACGTCCAGCCCATGCGGCAGATCGCCGCGCCGTTTCCGGCACCACAGGAGATAAGCGCCCAGGGCGGTCACGATACCGGCCAGCGTCACCCACCAGGGCGCGCCGAAAGTGCGGAAATACAGACTGCGCTGGCTGTTTTCCTCGACGCGGAATTCCAGCCGGAAGGGGAACAGAAAACCCATCACGCCGTCACGCACGGCCCGCTTGCCGGCATCGGCGGCGTCCTCGCGCCAGGCGTGGCGCAGCAGGGGCTGAAGCTGCCGGTCGGCCAGGACGAAATCGCGCCGGCCCGTGTCATGCCCGGTGTGCGAAAACTCCCAGTGCAAGGGCGTTTCCTCGGTGGACAAGGATTCGGCGTCGGCCCGGTAGCCCGCCAGCGGCAAAGGATGCGGCGCGTGATCCTGCCAGTCCAGGAACAGCACCCGATCGGGCAGGATGGCGAGGCCGTGGTATTCGCGGCTCGGCTGCTGCAACACGCGCACCGCCAGCGTGGACGGCGGCAGCACGGTTTCGGTGCGCGCCACCTGCGGCTCGCCGTTTACCTGCCAGAGATGGAACAGCCGCCACTGCGCGTCCACCAGCAGAGCACCGTTGTCGTAGCTTTTCAGTGTCCCCGGGCTGTCGCCGACCAGTCTGGCCGGGTGCGCGAAGCGGGCGGCGGCCAGCGCCTGGCTGAAACGCCGGCTTTTTTCCTCGTCGATCCGGTTCGTTGCGGCGTCGATGAATTCGATGCGCCCCCCCATGCGGAACATGTCGGGCGGCGTCGCCAGCCCTTTGACGCCCGGCACCGATTCGAGCAGCGTGTAGAGGGCGAAATCCGGCTTGTCGAGCTGGCGTGGCATCAGGCGCAGGCGGGTGGCGTGGCGGGCGATGGCGCGCGGGTCGAGCGGCTGGCCGGCCACCGTGTCGGGCAGCCTGCCCTGCCGGGCGAGTTCCTGCGCGTGGGAAAAGGGCAGCGCCGCCTGCATTTCGTCCTCGGTGAGCGGATTGCCCTGATCGTCGCTGTACGTCCATTTGCCGCTCCGGTAATGCTTGAGAATCAGGCGCTCCTGATCCGCGCTCCAGGCGATGAGGACGGTTTCGTAATCCTTGGGGAACACCTGCTCGATCTGGCCGGGCAGCAGTTTCGCCAGCGCCAGCACGGCAAGCAGGGCCAGCGCCAGACGGGAAAGCAGCATCATGGCGCGCCCCTTTTGGCGCGATCCAGCACGCTGCCGATGGCGGCGAACCAGAGCGCGGCGATCAGGCCGAACCACGGCAGGCCGTCGATATGGCTGCAAATGGACCGGCCGGTAGATACGGCGGCCATCCTCGCGGGCATCCACCAGCCCGGGGATGAAAACCGCCGCCGCGCCGGCGTGCCACAGCCGGCGCACCGGCGAGGTTTCGATGAGAATCAGCGCCGTCGCGGCATAGGCGACGAAACCCGCCAGACACCAGGGGGCCAGCGTCAGCGCCGCCATCCGGGCGGCTTCCGCCGGCATGAACAGGCCGGTGATGGCGGCCAGGGCCGCGCACAGCAGGCCCGCCAGCAGCGCCAGCAGGCCCGCGCCAAGCCCGAGGATCAGGAACAGCGCCTTGTGCTCATTCACCGGCAGGGGGAAGAACAGCCCCAGGCGCCGGTTGAGGCATTCCGGCGCGAACTGGATGGCGGCCAGCCAGACGCCCGCCGCCAGCGGCAGATAGCGCAGGTGTTCAAAAGGCATGTGCGCACGGAAAATCACCGCCTGCCACAGAGACAACCCGCCATGCCCGGATTTCATACCGTGCATGTCGTAGAACGCATCGGCCAGCCCGAGCAGCAGGAGCGCGAAAGGCAGCAGCCCGAGGTAGCGCAGCTTGAGCCATTCCTTGTACAGCAGGCCGCGCAGGGGCATCGTCGCAGGCGTGGGGGTCATCGCTTCATCTGTCTCCGCGTCAATATTTGCCGGTCAGGCTGAGGAAAGCGTCCTCGAAACTCAGCGGCACTTCTTCCCAACCCTCCAGCGCAACGTCGTTCTGGCGCAGCATCTGGCGCACCTGCGCCGCGTCGTGGAAGGAGCAGACGATGCAATGCTTGCCGATATGCTCGACGCTGGTCAGCGCCTCGTTCTTTTCCAGCCGGTCGGACTGCGGCGAGCGCTGGAAGCGCCATTGCCGGAACGACTCGAAAAAGCGCCCCCGCTCGGCGGAATACAGCAGGCGGCCCTGCTGGATGATGAACATGTGGTCGATCAGCCGCTCCAGATCCTGCACCACGTGCGAAGTCAGCAGGATCGTCGTGCCGTATTCCTGCGCGTAGGCGTGCAGGTAATCCAGCAGCAGGCGGCGGTAGCCGGCATCCAGCCCCATCGAATAATCGTCCAGGATCATCAGTTCGGGCAGTTGCGCCATGACCAGCGCCAGACACACCTGCGAGCGCTGCCCGAAAGAGAGTTTCGACAAGCGCCGGCTGGACGGCACCGGCAGCTTTTCCACCAGTTGCGCGAACACCCGCGGCTGCCAGTGCGGATAGAAATGGCTGTAGAACTTTTCCAGTTCGGCGATCGTCATGAAATCGTGCTGCGTGAAACCTTCATGCAGCAAGCCGATCCTGCGGCGCGTCTGCGGCCGCAACCGGTGGCTCGGATCGCCGAGCACCCGGCACTGCCCGCCGGACGGTTCGAGAAAGCCCATCAGGATATTGATCGTGGTGGTCTTTCCCGCGCCGTTCTTGCCGAGCAGGCCGTAGATGCCGCCCTTGCGCACCTGAAACGAGAGGCCGTTCAGCACCTGTTTCCCGGCGTAGCTGTGCCGGAGCTGATCGCATTCGATCAACGCCGGCACGGACGGGGTTTGCAGTAGATCAGCCACGCTTAGAAGCTGTATTCCAGCTTGGCCGCAACCGAGCGGCCCGGCGCGTAGTAGTCGAAGAAGACCAGTTGGCCGCCCTGGGTGAAGGAGCCGATACCGTTCTTGATCTTGCGGTTGAATACGTTATACACATCCACTGTGGCCCGCAGGGTCTGTTCCTTGTGGCGGTACAGGTCGAGGCCCAGGGACATGTCGACGGTAAAGCGTGACGGCAGTTTGCCCTTGCTGTAAGAATTTACCTTCCAGCCATCAGCGAGTGTGACCCGAGGATTGTTGACCAGCACGTCAGTCTTCTTCGTCCACGTGCCGGTCGTCATCAGACTGATGCGATCGCCGAATTGCGCCTTCCAGAAGCCGACGATCTGCTGCGGACGGTTGAAGTTGCTCATGTCCAGTTCGTTGGCGTCGATCAGCTTGCCGTTGTACATGACGCGGGTGCGATCGATCATCTGGGTGATGTCGGTCCAACTGCCAGCATCCGCCGTGTAGTCGAGGTAGTTCGACTTGCTGTCAGCAAAGGTGGTGCTGAGGCGGAAGAAATGATTCTTGAAGTAGTTGTTGGAAATCGCGATGGTGTGTCCTTCATAGGTATTTTCACCATCGTTGGTGGCCGCGTAAGCGCCGTCCTGCTTGAAGCGGCGCATGATGCCATCCTTGCCCTTGCGGTAGACGTAGTTGTAATTGACGAAGAACCCGCCCTGAAGCTTCAGGTCGAAGCCAAGGCTGGTTTCGTCCGAATATGGCGTTTTCAGGTCTTTCGCCTCGTACTCCGCGCCGTTGGTGCCGGCAGTGGTTTGTGTCCATGGAACCAGGGTGCCGCCGGCACCAACGGCGGCGGGCAGGGGGCGCTGGTATACGGTGGCGTTGCCTGAATTCTGGAACAGCGAGTAATAGAGGTTGGGGCCACCGTAGTAGCGGGCCTGCCCGGCGTGCAGCATGGCGACGTTCTTGCCGAGGACGTTCCAGCTACCGGCGACGCGCGGGGCAAAATTCGTGTTGCGGAACTGGTCGTCGTAATCGACGCGGATGCCGGGGCGCAGCATGAAGTCGGAGAAGGTGATGGTGTCCTGCAACCACAGCGACCAGGTCTGCACCTCGGCATCGCGGTCGAAGCTGGCATATACGCTCTTCCGGTAAAAATACTGGTCGCGCAGGGCACCGCCGGTGCGGGCGTTGTTGTAGCTGACGCCATCCTGGCCGGGGGCGAGCGGGCCGAGTGCTGCCAGGCTGAGGTTGTACTGGACGGCTTCGCCGCCGATCGCCTCGCCCTTGACGATTTCGTTGCTCAGGCCGACTGCGAAGCGGTGCTTGGTAGCCCCCAGTTGCAGTTCGTTGAACTCGAAATCCAGCACCGTCTGGAAGGTGCGCTGTTTGAAATCCAGATCGTTGGCCAGCGTGTTGCCATCGGCGGAAAAGGTACAGCCCGAGATCATGCCGTTGGCGAGGATGTTGGCGTTGGTGCAAGACGTGGCAGAACCCCAGTTGGTTTCGCCGTAGGTGGACCAGGGCTTGTAGATGTTGGATTCGACTTCTCGGTTGGAAACCATGTTGCCGTACTTGAACTTGGCGCTAGCCTTGCCGGCGGGCAGCATTTTTGACAGGTTCAGCGCGAAATCGTAGGTGCGCTGCGCCATATCCCATTCGGAATTGATCGCGCGCGGGTTGAAGTAATTGCCGTTGTACTTGTAATAAACACCGGTCAAGTTCACGTCCAGACCGGATTCGGTGCGGCCACCGATCGAGGTGAAGAAGGTTTCGGCGGAACGGGTCTGCTCCTTGGTTTTTGCAGTCTGGGCAGAGGACGTGGTGGCGGACAGGGCCGTGTATTTGAGAGGAATCTTCGACAGCGTCTTGTCATAGGCAACGATGGCCGCAAAACGCTCGTTGATCGGCACGTTCACCATGAAACCACCCGTGTTGCGGGTGTACTCCGGCTGACGCAGGGCGCTGAACGATTCGTCGAAAGCCTCACCGCGCAGGCCGACATCATCATAGAAACGCTTGTCCCAGCCGCTGCGGTTGTGGCCCCAGTAGATCTTGCCGCCAAAGCGGGTGGGATCGGGCTTGCGCGTGTCGGCGGAAACGACGCCGCCGGTGAAGCCGCTATGACTGACCGGAATGCGCGAGTCGAGCAGTTCGATGTTGTCGAGCAGGTCGGGATCGAGGTTGTAGGATTGGGCCGTGCCGAGCGGCTGACTGCCGATCTTGACGTCGTCGAGGTAGGCCGATTGCACGCTGCCGTTCGAGGCCAGGCCCGAACTGGAAGTGGGCGGCGCGACGTAGTTGTTGTTGCCCAACCCGTTGATGACGTAGCGGCTTTCGTAGGGTTTGCCACCCGAGATGGAGATTTGTGGCGGCTTGATTTCGCCACCCTGCATCGAGCGCTCCGCGCTGTTGCTGGTTTGCACCTGGGAATGCAGGGCCAGCGCCCCCTCGATGGAGCCGGACTTGTTCGGCATCTTGTCCAGCAGGTCGCGGTCAATGCTCCATTCCGCCTTATCGACCACCACCACCGGCGGCAGCGTGCTTTCTCCAGACCCCGATCCAGCGCCCTTCGCTGGCCGCGGCTTCAGGGTATATACCCCCCCCCCTTGATTTCCACGCGACGCGCTGGCGGTGATGCCCGTACCCGCCAGCAGGCGCGACAGCGCCTCGCCCGCGGTATGGCTGCCCTTGAGCGCCGGAGCCTGCAAGCCGGCGACGGTGGCTTCGTCGAACAGCACCTGCGCCTGCGCCTGCTGCGCGAAAGCCCGCAGGCTGCCGTCCAGCGCCTGCGCCGGAATGTCGAAGGCGATCCGCGCCGCTTCCTGCGCGCCCGCCGGCACGGCGATCGCCGCCAGCGCCGAAGCCACCATCAGCGGCATCAATGCCGGCTGAAATGCCGCCGTGCACCGGCGCAGATGCGCGGCAAACCGCCGCCCCCGGTCTGCCTGCCGTTTCGTTTGCTGCCTGTTTTGCATTGCCAACTCCATTTTCGTCATCGAGAAAAAGCGCAATCCGCGTCGCGCTCCAGACACACGCCATGCAAACATGGCGCGCCGCGTTAGCGGCCGGTGGCTAAGTCCGGTTTCCCAAGACGTGGCTGGCAGCCGTCAGACCCGAAAAATCCAGGTACTGATGGGTAAACGGTATTTCGTGGGAAGTGGGAACCTTATAAATGAAAAAAATTTGCAATCTCATTCGCAACCGTATTGCGCAAGCTGGCTTTTTGGATACCGGCAATCTCGTGGGAGATGCGGATAATCCGCAGGAACGACGCCCCTCATCGCAATCCAGGCCGCTGCGCCACGGTGGCGATCGAATTGGCCGGAAATTTGCTGGACAGCCTTCCGGCAACGCGGGACAAACGCCCCGCCGCCCGTTCAGCGCCGGGTAATCACATAGCCGCCGCCGCGCTGGCGCTGCACGCGCACGGGCAGCAGTTCCGGCAGGGATTCCAGGAAGGCTTGCGGGGCGCGGGTGGTGGCGTAGCCGGAAACACTCAGGTCGGCGAGGCTGCTGCCGCGCAGTTCGACCGGCTGGCCGAGGTAGCGGGCGATGTCGTCGGCGACTTCGGAGAGCGGCGCGCGGCGGAAGACCAGTTGGCCGGCGCGCCAGTCACCGATGGATTCGGCCTGCGGCGCGAAGGTCTGGTAGGAGTTGCCGGTCTGGTCGAAAGTCAGCCCTTGCTGAGCGGTAAGTCGCAGCGGCGGCTGGTCGGCGGCGGTGTCGGGGCGGACTTCGACGACGCCATCCAGCACTTTGACGATCAGGCGCGGCGGCGTGGCGCGCACGTTGAAGGCGGTGCCGACGACGCGCACCTCGCTGCGCCCGGTGCGCACGGTGAACGGGCGTTCCGGCCCCGGCTCGACGCGGAAGAAGGCTTCGCCCTGGCCCAACACGATTTCGCGGCGGCGCGGGTAGTAGCGCACCTGCACCTGGCTGTCCATGTTGAGGACGATACGCGAACCGTCGGGCAGATCGAGCTGCCCGGTCTGGCCGTGCGCGGTGGCGAGTTCGGTGCTGTAATGCGGGATGTTGTTCCAACCGAACCAGCCGCCGACGGCCAGCATGACGCAGGCGGCGGCAACGGCCGGGGCGGGAAGTGTGTCGAACAGGCGGGCAAGCCAGTTGCGGCGAGGCGCGTGCTGGGCGATGCCGGTTGCCAGCGCCGGGCGGCGCACCTGGGCGAAGTCGTCCCAAGTGCGGGCAAAGCTGGCGTAAATCTGCCGGTGCGCCGGGTCGGCGGCCAGCCAGTTGGCGAAGTCCGCTTCGTCGGCGGGCGTCCAGTCCGCGTCGCGACGGCGCAAAAACCACTCGGCGGCGGTTTCGTGGAGTTCGGCGGACGGATCGGGGCGGCTCATGAGTCGTCATCCACGCACTTGGCGGCGGGATGCAGGCGTTCCATCTGCTCCAGGCTGGCGTACTGAACGCGAATCTCGCAATAGGCAAAGGCACGGGCGAGGTGCTTGACGACCATGCGCCGCGAGATGCCCATGCGCTCGCTGACCTCCGCCTGCGGCAAACCGTCGAAGCGGTGCAGCACGAAGGCTTGCCGCTGGCGTTCGGGCAGTTCGGACAGCGCTTCCTGCAAGCGCTCGAGCCGCTGACGCTGCTCGGTGCGGGTGCATGGGCAGAGGCCTTCGGCGGCGATGCCGTCGGCGGGCATCTCATAATCGTCGTAGGCCACCAGATCGACCTGCTGGCGGGCCGGGCCGCTGCGCCAGAGGTCGTGCGACAGGTTCTGGGCGATGCGTTGCAGGTACGGCCCCTGTTCGTCGAGCGGCGGCACCTTGCCGGCGGCGGCGAGGCGGAGAAAGGATTCCTGGGCGATGTCCTCGGCATCGTCGCGGTTGCCGAGCCGCCGCAACAGCACCCGCAGCAGCTTGGGCCGCCAGCGGGCGAAGGCGGCAGCAAGATCGCCCGAGGAGTCGGTGGGGTTGATGCAGTCGCTCATGCGTCTATATAAACAATAATAATTCGCAATTATTATTGTTGCGTGCGCAGCTGACAATTTCCCGCTTGTCTTTTCGGACAGATTTTTTCTTCACTGTGGCGCACCAGATACATGTGGGAATATCGATGTAAACCTCAGCGGCGGCGGGCAGGCTTGACCGAGAGTTCGACGAGGAAGGGAAAATCCCGGTCGGCGCTTTCGCGCAGGCGCGTTGCCGGGCCGAGCGCAGCGACGAGTGTCGCGCGCAGGTCGGGGAGATTGACCGCTTCGCAGCGCAGGTCGGCGATGACGACACCTGCGTCCTCATAGACTGGAAAATCCGAGCAGCCCGCCGGTTTCAGCGGCTGGCCGTAGATGCGGCAGCCGGGAAGCGCGGCGTCGTAGGCCGGGCAGGGTTTCTGATGCACGTAGTAGCGGCCCTGCGCGCGGCGGATTTCCGGCGGCCCCTGGCCGGCGTCCAGGCTGCGGTCGAATTCGCCGCGGCTGGCGGCAACTTGCCACAGGACGCGCACCTGCCGCCATTCCAGATCGAGCACCAGCTTGTCCAGGTTGCAGCAGGGGCTGGCGCAATCCGGGCAATGCGGAATGACAGCGGCGGCCTGATAGGCGGCGGCCGCTTGCGCCAGTCGTTGGCGCAGCGGCGGTTTTTCAGGCAAGGATTTCACGCAGGGCATCCGCCAGCGCCTGACATTCGTCCTTCGTGCCGATGGTGATGCGCAAAAACTGTTCGATGCGCGGCAGCCTGAAATGGCGGACGATGATGCTGCGTTCGCGCAGCGCCTGGGCGAGTTCCGCTGCGTCGCGCTGCGGATGGCGGGCGAAGACGAAATTGGCGGCGGAGGGCAGCACCGAAAAACCCAGGCCGAGCAGGTCGGTGTTCAGGCGCTCGCGGTTGGCGATGACTTGCGTGCAACAGTCCTGAAACCAGGCGTCGTCCTCAATAGCCGCCACCGCGCCGGCCAGCGCCAGACGGTCGAGCGGATAGGAATTGAAGCTGTTCTTCACCCGTTCCAGCGCCTCGAT
Source organism: uncultured Rhodocyclaceae bacterium (assembly GCA_900549295.1). Classification (GTDB taxonomy): domain Bacteria; phylum Pseudomonadota; class Gammaproteobacteria; order Burkholderiales; family Rhodocyclaceae; genus Azonexus. Next base: position 524 of record URNG01000050.1, on the reverse strand, counting down.
CAGCGCCGGCTGGCCGACCGCGTAACCCACCCGCAAACCGGCCAGCGAGCGCGATTTCGAGAGGGTGTGGATGACCAGCAGGTTGTCATGCTTCCGGGTGAGCGGAATGGCGCTGTCGCCGCCGAAATCAATGTAGGCTTCATCGACCACGATCACGCAATCCGGGCGGGCGCGGGCCATCTGCTCGATGGCGGCCAGCGGCAGGAGCCGGGCCGGGGGGGGGGTGGGGGTGGGGAAGATGATGCCGCCGGCGGGCCGCGCCGGGTCGCAGTAATCGGCCGGGTCGATGGAAAAATCCGCCGCCAGCGGCACGGTTTCGTGGGCGATGCCGTACAGCCCGCAATACACCGGATAGAAGCTGTAGGTGATGTCGGGAAAGAGCAGCGGCGCGTCGTGCTTCAGCAGCGCCTGAAAGGTGTGCGCCAGCACTTCGTCGGAACTGTTGCCGACGAACACTTCCTGCGGCGTCACCGCGTAGCGGCGGGCGACGGGCCCTTTCTTCCCGCGCGCACTGCGGCATGATA
>URNG01000049.1 GCA_900549295.1 uncultured Rhodocyclaceae bacterium | reverse complement strand
ACAGGGTAGTCACGCTGCGCTCGGCCAGGTGCGCGACCTGGGTCAACTCCATGGCCCGAGGCACGATCTGGCCTTCCTGCGCCCCAGGCCGGCCCCGATGCGGGTAGCGGCCCAGCTCCACGACCTCCTGCGCCGTGAAATCAAAGGCCACGCTGCAATCCTGGGGCATGACGGCACGCCGCAGAGCCAGCGCCTGGGCTCCGTGGCGCGCCAATGGCCGTCCGTCGAGGACAACCTCGCCGCACAGCGGCGCACGCTCGCCAGCCAGATGCGACAGCAGCGTGGATTTGCCGGCTCCGTTGGGGCCAACGATGGCGGTGAAACATGCCGGCCGCAAGCGGGCGTCCACCAGCGCCAGTCGCGCCGTGCGCCCGCCCACTCCCACGCCAACGCCGCGGCACTCAAGGCCCGTGCTCATACCTTGCTCCTGAACTGGCGCAGCATGGCGAGGAACAGCGGCACGCCGATAAACGCCGTCAGCACACCCAGCGGCAGCTCGGCGGGCTTGACCGCCGGCAGGTCTTCCACATAGCGGCGCGAGGTTTCGATCCACTGGCGGTAGGGCTTGGCGGCGGCAAGCTGGTTCTTGATCTCGTCGTCGCCGACGATGCGGCCGCGCTCGAGGTCGATGAGCAGCATCTTGCCGGGCTGCAAGCGCCATTTGCGCACGATGCGCTCCTCGGGAATGGGCAGGACGCCGGATTCGGAGGAAAGAATCACCAGCTCGTCGTCGGTGATGAGGTAGCGCGCCGGGCGCAGGCCGTTGCGGTCGAGCGTCGCGCCGATCTGGCGGCCATCGGTGAAGGCCACCGCCGCCGGGCCGTCCCACGGCTCCATCAGGGCCATGTGGTATTCGTAGAAGGCGCGGCGTTCCTCGTCCATCTGCGCGTTGCCGGCCCAGGCTTCGGGAATCAGCATCATCATCGCGTGGGTGAGGCTGTAGCCGCCCATCACCAGAAGTTCGAGGGCGTTGTCGAAGCTCGCCGAATCGGACTGGCCGTCATAGATCAGCGGCCAGATTTTTTGCAGATCCTCGCCGAAAAGGCGCGACGAAATGCCATGCTCGCGGGCGCGAATCCAGTTGACGTTGCCGCGCACGGTGTTGATTTCGCCGTTGTGGGCGATCATGCGGAAGGGGTGGGCGAGATCCCAGGTCGGGAAGGTGTTGGTCGAAAAACGCTGGTGCACCAGCGCCAGCGCCGACACCAGACGCTCGTCGCTGAGGTCGGTGAAGTATTCGCCGACCTGATCGGCCAGCAGCATGCCCTTGTAGACGATGGTGCGGGTGGACAGCGAGGGAATGTAGAAGGTGCGCACGTCCGGCAGCTTGAGCGCCTGGATGTGGTGGCCGGCTTCCTTGCGGATGACGTAGAGCTTGCGCTCGAAGGCGTCGGTATCGGCAATGTCTTCGCCACGGGCGATGAAGACCTGACGGATGACGGGTTCGAGTTCGCGCGCCGCCGTCGCCAGTCCGTGGTTATTCACCGGCACGTCGCGCCAGCCGATCAGGCGCTGGCCTTCGTAGCGGATGGTGCGCTCGATGGCCGCTTCGCAGGCGCGGCGGCTTTCCGCGTTCTGCGGCAGGAAGATCATGCCGACGCCGTATTCCCCGGCGGGCGGCAGCTTGACGCCCTGCTGCGCCATTTCGGCGCGCAGGAAGGCATCGGGAATCTGCAACAGGATGCCCGCGCCGTCGCCGAGCAGCGGGTCGTAGCCCGTCGCGCCACGGTGTTCGAGGTTTTTCAGGATCTGCAAGCCCTGGGCGACGATGGCGTGGCTTTTCTGGTTCCTGATGTGGGCGACGAATCCGACGCCGCAGGCGTCGCGTTCCTGAGCGGGGTCGTACAGGCCCTGTCGGTCTGGCTGGTGCATGTCAGTCTTCCTTGTGCGGTTGCGGGGAGTGCGGTTGAACAGATGACTGGGTTGCTGGCAAGGCATGCGCGGGCGCGCCTTCCAGTCCCAATTCTTGAATCTTGCGGGCGATGGTGTTGCGGCCGATGCCGAGCATCTGCGCCGCTTCGATGCGCCGTCCGCCGCTGGCGGCCAGGGCGCGGCGGATCAGGGTGGTTTCGAAAATCTTGCTGAAATCGTCCCAGACCGCGCCCGGTCGGCGGGCGAGATGCTGGTCGATGGCGTGGGCGAGCAGCGCCTGCCAGTCGCCGCCGGGGCGCAGCGGGCCGTCGTGCAGGCTGGCGCCGTTCAGTTCGCTGCTGATTTCGCCACGCATTTCCGGTGGCAGATCGTCGATTTCGACCTGCATGTCCGGGGCCATGACGGTCAGCCACTGGCAGAGGTTTTCGAGCTGGCGCACGTTGCCCGGCCAGGGCGCGGCTTGCAGGAGGGCAAGGGCGGCTTCCGACAGATGCTTGGGTGCGACGCCGAGCTGCTGCGCGCTGTCGGCGAGAAAGTGGCGGGCCAGCGCCGGAATGTCCTCGCGCCGCTCGCGCAGCGGCGGCAGGCGTAGCCGAATGACGTTGAGGCGGTGAAAGAGGTCTTCGCGGAACAGGCCGTCGCGCACGCGCTGTTCCAGATTCTGGTGGGTGGCGGTGATGACGCGGGCGTTGGCGCGGATCGGCTGGTGGCCGCCGACGCGGTAGAACTGGCCGTCGGACAGCACGCGCAGGAGGCGGGTTTGCAGGTCGATCGGCATGTCGCCGATTTCGTCGAGGAACAGGGTGCCGCCGTCGGCTTCCTCGAAGCGGCCGCGCCGCTGGGCGTGCGCGCCGGTGAAGGCGTTTTTCTCGTGGCCGAACAGCTCCGATTCGAGCAGGTCGCGCGGAATGGCGGCGGTGTTCAGCGCCACGAAAGGGCCGTCGCTGCGCGGGCCGTGGCGGTGCAGGGCGCGGGCGACGAGTTCCTTGCCGCTGCCGGATTCGCCGTTGATGAGCACGGTGGCATGCGATTGCGACAGGCGGCCAATGGCGCGGAACACGTCCTGCATGGCGGGTGCCTGCCCGAGAATTTCCGGCGGCTGCGCGGCGCTGGCGGTGCGCGGCGCGGCGCGCGCGGCATCGCGTTGCAGTGCCCGGCGCACCAGCGCCACCGCCTGATCGACGTCAAACGGCTTGGGCAGGTACTCGAACGCCCCGCCCTGAAAGGCGGCCACCGCCGAATCGAGGTCGGAATAGGCGGTCATGATGATGACCGGCAGATCGGGATAACGCAGGTGCGCCTCGCGCAGGAGATCGAGGCCGCTGGCGCCCGGCATGCGGATGTCGGAGAGCAGCGCGCCCGGCGCGTCCGTACTGCGTGCCAGTTCGGCCAGCGCGGCATCGGCGCTGTCGAAGCTGACGGCGGGAATGTTCTCACGGCCCAGCGCCTTTTCCAGCACCCAGCGGATCGAACGGTCGTCGTCGACGATCCAGACGGTGTTCATCATTTTTCCTCCGGGGCGGCGTTAATCAGGGGCAGGCAGACGGTAAAGCAGGTGCGCCCCGGGGCGGATTCGACTTCGATGCTGCCCTGGTGCTGCCAGATGAAATCGTGCGCCAGCGCCAGCCCGAGGCCGGTGCCGCCGCTGCGGGCGGAAACGAGCGGGTAGAACACCCGGTCGCGGATGGCTTCCGGAATGCCGGGGCCGTTGTCGATGATCTGCAATTCCAGCGCCAGCCGGTGCCGCTTCTTGGCCAGCGTCACCTGACGGCGGATGCGGGTGCGCAGGGTGATTTCGCCGCTGCCGGCCACCGCCTGCGCGGCGTTGCGCATGATGTTGAGGACGACCTGGATCAACTGCTCGCGGTCGCCGGCGATCTCGGGCAGCGAGATGTCGTAGTCGCAGCGCACGGTGAGATCGGGGAATTCGGCGCAGATCAGCTTGCGGATCGGTTCGAGGACTTCGTGGATGTTGATCGGGGCCGGCTGCATCGCGTGGTGCGAGGAGAGCAGCCGCCGCATCAGGGCTTGCAGACGGTCGGCCTCGTCGATGATGACCTGGGTGTATTGCCGCAGCTCGGGGTCGCCGAGTTCGTCTCCGAGCAGTTGCGCCGCCCCCCGGATGCCACCGAGCGGATTCTTGATTTCATGCGCCAGATTGCGGATCAGCTCGCGGTTGGCGACCTGCTGCATGGCTTCGCGTTCCTCGCGCGCCGTTTGCAGCTGCTGGTCGATGGGGCGGAATTCGAGCAGAAGCTGCGCTTCGGGAATTTCCAGCGGACTGATCGAGCAGTCCAGATGCACCGGCTCGGCCCGGTCGCGCAGCACCACGATGTCGTGCTTGGTGTAGCTCCAGCGGTGCGCCAGGGTGTTTTCCAGCGTCGCGAGCAGGGTCGGCGTGGCGTCCAGCAGGAGGGAAAGCGGCTTGCCGAGGCAGACCCGCTTGCTGACGGCGAACAGGTTTTCCGCCGCCGGGTTGCAGTAACGGATGCACAGCCCTTCGTCGAGCAACACCACGGCCGAGACCAGAAGGTCGAGGCCGGCAAAGGCGGGGATGGTGTCGGAACGGCCCGGAGTGCGCACGGTGTCTGGCTTTCCTTGTAAAAAAGAGGGCTGCTGGACGGCAAAACCGGCGCGCGGCGTGAAACCGCGCGCCAGCGCCTGTTTTACAGCGCGTAGTACATATCGAATTCGACCGGATGGGTGGTCATGCGGAAACGCTGCACTTCTTCCATCTTGAGGTCGATGTAGGCATTGATGAAATCATCGCTGAAAACGCCGCCACGGGTCAGGAATTCACGATCCTTGTCGAGATAATCCAGCGCCTGATCGAGGCTGGAGCACACGGTCGGGATCTTGCGGTCTTCTTCCGGCGGCAGGTCGTACAGGTTCTTGTCGGCTGGATCGCCGGGGTGAATCTTGTTCTGCACGCCGTCCAGACCGGCCATCATCAGCGCCGCGAAGCACAGATAGGGGTTGGCCGAAGGATCGGGGAAGCGCGTTTCGATGCGCCGCGCCTTGCTGCTCTGCACGTGCGGAATGCGGATTGAAGCCGAGCGGTTGCGCGCCGAGTAGGCCAGCTTGACCGGCGCTTCGTAGCCGGGCACCAAGCGTTTGTAGCTGTTGGTGCCGGGGTTGGTGATGGCGTTGAGCGCGCGCGCATGCTTGATGATGCCGCCGATGTAGTAGAGCGCGAATTCGGACAGACCGGCGTAGCCGTTGCCCGCGAACAGGTTCTTGCCGTCCTTCCAGATCGACTGGTGCACGTGCATGCCGGAACCGTTGTCGCCGACGATGGGCTTGGGCATGAAGGTGGCCGTCTTGCCGTGCTGGTAGGCGACGTTCTGGACGATGTACTTGAGGATCTGGGTCTGGTCGGCGCGGCGCACCAGGGTGTTGAACACGGTGCCGATTTCGCACTGGCCGGCGGTGGCGACTTCGTGGTGATGCACTTCGACCGGCACGCCGCAGGCTTCCAGGGCGATGCACATGGCGACGCGCAAATCGTTCAGGCTATCGACCGGCGGCACCGGGAAGTAGCCGCCCTTGACGCCGGGACGGTAGCCGCTGTTGCGCCCGTCGAACTTGCCGTCGGTCGACCAGGCGGCTTCTTCCGAGAAGATCTTGCAGTAGGAGCCGGACATGTCGACCTTCCATTCCACCGAATCGAAGATGAAGAATTCCGGTTCCGGGCCGAAGTAGGCGGTGTCGCCCAGTCCGGTGCTTTGCAGATAGGCTTCGGCGCGCTTGGCGATGGAGCGCGGATCGCGGTCGTAGCCCTTGCCGTCGGCTGGTTCGATGACGTCGCAAGTCATGATCAGCGTCGTTTCTTCCATGAAGGGGTCGATGTAGGCCGAGGCCGGATCAGGCATGAGCTGCATGTCGGACGCCTGGATGCCTTTCCAGCCGCCGATCGAAGAGCCGTCGAAAGCGTGGCCGTCGGCCAGCTTGTCGAGATCGACGGTGTGCGCCGGCACACCGACGTGCTGTTCCTTGCCCCGGATGTCGGTGAAACGGAAATCGACGAAACGGACTTCCTGTTCCTGGATCATGCGGATTACGTCTTGGGGGGTCATGAGGGAAACTCCTGAATAAAAAGGGAAAGAGGCGACGATCACAGCGTGGTTTGATACAAGCGATCCCAATAAAGCATTAAGCGTGCCACCCATTGACGGTGATGTAACACCATGATTTTCAGCCAGTTTTTTTCTGACGCCCGAAACAGGTGCGCGCCAGTGCGCCATGATGGTGCGCCGCGCACCTGCACAATGCACCTTGTTGGTGCATTTAGGGAAGGGAACGGTGCAGGGTAATCCGCCCGGCGCTTACGCCAGGCTCAGACGCGCCGCCAGCGGCGTTCTGCGGACGATGAATTTCTCCAGTTCCGCGACGCAGAACACCAGCAGACCGGCAGCCAGCACCTTGCCCCATTCCAGCAGCGTCAGGTCGGCCGAATCGAAAATGGCCTGCATGACGGGCAGGTGGGTATAGGCGATCTGCAAGGGCAGGCAGGCGGCAATCGCCACCAGGACGTAAGGGTTGCCGGTGAGGCCGTCGCGGTTGACGACCGGTTGCAGGATGAAGCGGCTGTTCACGAGGTAGAACATTTCCGCCGCCACCACGGCGTTGACGGCCATCGTGCGCGCCGTTTCGAGGCGGGTGCCGGCGTTCAGCTCCCACAGGAAGAGGCCGAGCGCGCCCGTCATCATGAGCGCCGACACCAGCAGCACGCGCCAGACGAAGAAGCCCGACAGCAGCGCCTCGCCGGGTGGGCGCGGCCGCCGGTTCATGATGCCGCGCTCGGCCGGCTCGAAAGCCAGCGCCAGCCCCAGCGTGCTGGAGGTGACCATGTTGATCCACAAGACCTGCGCCGGCGTCAAGGGCAGGGTCAGCTCGAACAGGATGGCGGCGATCACCACCAGCACCTCGCCGCCGCTGGTGGGCAGCATGAACAGGATGAACTTCTTGAGGTTGTCGTAGACGGCGCGGCCCTCGCGCACGGCGCTGGCGATGGTGGCGAAATTGTCGTCGGCCAGCACCATGTCGGCGGCTTCCTTGGCCGCCTCGGTGCCTTTCATCCCCATCGCCACACCGACGTCGGCGCGTTTCAGCGCCGGGGCGTCGTTGACGCCGTCGCCGGTCATCGCCACCACCTGACCGTCTTTCTGCAGCGCCTCGACCAGCCGCAGCTTGTGTTCCGGCGCGGCGCGCGCGAAAACGTCCACTTCCCTCGCCACCCGGCGCAGGGCGTCGTCGTCCATCATGGCGATTTCGGCGCCCGTGATGGCCGGCTTGCCGGCGCCGATCGCCAGTTGCGCCCCGATGGCGCGCGCCGTTTCGGCGTGGTCGCCGGTAATCATCTTGACCCGGATGCCGGCATGGTGGCACTCGCGCACGGCGCGCACCGCCTCGGCGCGCGGCGGGTCGATGATGCCGACCAGGGCGAGCAGGGTGAAACCCGTTTCCATGTCGGCAAAGCCGATCCGCCCGCCCTGCGGCGCGCTGCGCTTGCAGGCCAGGGCCAACAGGCGCAGGCCCTGCGCTGCGGTGTCGTTGACCATGCGCCGCCAGTAGTCGATGTCGAGCGGCTGCTCGCTGTCGTGGTTGCCGGAGGGGCCGCCATCGTGGTTCAACTGCGCGCTGCACATGTCGAAGATGCGCTCCGGCGCGCCCTTGACGAAAATCCACGGCGCATCGTCGCTGTCGCGGTGACAGGTCGCCATGAAACGGTGTTCCGATTCGAAGGGCAGGGCGTCGCACCGGGGCCAGGCGGCGTCGCCGAGGCGCTGCGTGAAGCCGGTCTTGCCGCCGAGCGCGAGCAAGGCGCCTTCCGTGGGGTCGCCCTCGATGCGCCATGCGCCGCCGTCGCTGTCCGCCTCTTCATACAGCCGGGCGTCGTTGCACAGCACGCCGGCGCGGATCGCCAGGGCCAGCGCCGGGTAATGCTCGGCGTCGACGATGCGCCCGCCAAGGCTCAGATCGCCCGCCGGGGTGTAGCCGACACCGCCGACCTCGAACACCTGGCCGCCGCACACGATGCGCTGCACAGTCATTTCGTTGCGGGTCAGGGTGCCGGTCTTGTCGGAACAGATCACCGTCACCGAGCCGAGCGCCTCGACCGCCGGCAGGCTGCGGACGATGGCGCTGCGCCGGGCCATGCGCTGCACGCCCAGCGCCAGGGTGACGGTCATGATCGCCGGCAGGCCCTCGGGGATGGCCGAGGCGACCAGCGCCACCACCAGCACGAACATTTCCGCCGGGCTGTTGCCGCGCCACAGGGTGCCGAGAATGAAGGTGGCCGCCGACATGCCCAGAATGACCAGGGCCAGCATCCGGCCGAAGGCGTCGATCTGGCGCAGCAGGGGTGTCGTCAGGCTGCCGATGCCGGACAGCATCTGGTTGATCTTGCCCAGTTCGGTGGCGCTGCCGGTCGCCACGACGATGCCCGTCGCCTGCCCGTAAACCACCAGCGTGCCGGAGTAGGCCATGCCGCAACGGTCGCCCAGGGGCGCGTCGGCGGCCACCGCGGCGGCGCTTTTTTCGACCGGCAGCGATTCGCCCGTCAGCGCGGCTTCCTCGATACGCAGGTCGCGCACCTCGATCAGGCGCAGGTCGGCCGGCACCCGGTCGCCGGAGGCCAGCGCCACCGCGTCGCCCGGCGCGAGGCCGGCGGCGTCGATCTCGCGGCGCTGTCCGTCGCGGATCACCGTGGCATGCGGCGACAGCATGGCGCGAATGGCGTCGAGCGCCGATTCCGCCTTGCCTTCCTGAATGAAACCGATGATGGCGTTGATGACGACCGCCATCATCAGCACCCCGGTGTCGATCCAGTGGCCGAGCAGGGCGGTGATGACGGCCGCCGCCATCATCACGTAGAGCAGGATGTTGTGAAATTGCAGCAGGAGGCGCAGCAGCGGCCCGCGTTTCTTGGGCGGCGCCAGGCGGTTCGGGCCGTGGCGGGTCAGCCGCTGGCGGGCTTCGCCGTCCGTCAGGCCGCTTGCGCCAGTGTGCAGAATCTGTCCGACCTGATCCGGCGTCAGGGTATGCCAGTCGGCGCTCGGAGCGTCCAGGCGCTCGGCAGTGGGGCGATTCGTCATGGGTGGAGCCTTTTCCTGAGGATCGTCTTGCTGTGTTCGTCTGCCAGGGGCTTTTTCATGCTAGCAGCTTTTCAGGCCGCTGCGCCCGGCCTGGGTTTTCAGAAACGGGGAGCGCGGGTGTTTAATGGCGTGAATATTGCTTTTAGAGAAGCTCCAAAACTCCCTATTCAGGATTTTCCATGCCGACCGATCTCTCCCCCGCGCTCTACATCGTCAAAACCGGCGATACCTTGCCGCCCCTGCGAGAGCGGCACGGCGATTTCGAGGGCTGGATCGAACGCGGACTCGCCGGCCAGGGCCTGCCGGTACGCACCATCGACCCGCGCCGCACGCTCGAATGGCCGGCGCGGGAACGCATCGCCGGCGTGGTGGTGAGCGGCTCGCCGGCGATGGTCACGGATCGCGCCGCGTGGAGCGAGCGCACCGCCGCCTGGCTGGCGCAGTTGGTGAGGGAAGAAGTGCCGGTGCTCGGCATCTGCTACGGGCATCAACTGCTGGCGCACGCCCTGGGCGGAACCGTCGGGCCGCACCCGCGAGGCATCGAGATCGGCACGGTGCGGATCGAATGCACGGAAATGGTGCAGGGCGATCCCCTGTTTGGCGCGCTGCCCGCGCAATTCGAGGCGCAGGTCGTGCATGAGCAGACCGTCCTGCGCCTGCCCCCCGGCGCAACCGTGCTGGCCCGCAACGCGCATGAGCCGCACCACGCCTTCCGCATTGGCCGCTGCGCCTGGGGTGTGCAGTTTCACCCGGAATTCGATCGCGCGGTGATGCAGGGCTATCTCGATCTTTGCCAGGAGGAATCGTCCGCAGCGGCCGAATCGGCGATAGCCGAAGAAACGCCCGCAACCGCCGCGCTATTACCGCGCTTCGCGCGGTGGGTGCAGGAGTAAGGGGAAGAAAAGGCGGGAAAAGCGGCGGCGAAAAACTGCAACGCCGCCGCGCCAGCGCCGCGATTTCAGCAGCATGCCGCCGAAGTGCGCCGTCAACCGGCTCAGCAACGAGGCTTCCGGCGCACTGTGTTAGATCATGGTCGTTTCGCCCTGCATCGCTGTGCAAGACCGCCAAATGCCGCCCGGAATTCCCGGCCCGTGGCTTTGCCGATCTGGAAGCCGCTCGTGCCTGGAGGCATGACTTCGTGCGCTGCTACAACGGCGAGTATCATCACAGCGGTATCCGCGATGTCACACCACAGAATGTAGCGCCTCGCCCATTGGACATACTGCGCTTCTGTCCGTATGCTGTGGCGCTTCAAGCGAAGACGATCACGCAACTGATCCGGAAATTTGGGTGTTTTTTCAGTGCGGCGGGTTGTTTGTTTTCAATTTGATTTTATAAATAAATTGGGTAGTTCAATATGGATTTGTTTATACGCCTTTTTTGGAAGATGTATACACCGGTTACGGTGTATACTGCACGTTAGGCAACCAAGGAGACACTCGTGCTTTTGGCATCTTTCCCTGAGTTTCTAAATTACTGCCGGTCGCTCAAGGGTGAAACCCTACATACCGAGGCACGGAACAAGCCTTTTTCCGTTGAGGTTGAAGGTGGATCTCTTTGGTTTGTCCCGTTATCTTCCGGCAAGCGCCGCAAAGCAAACCCCGAAGAAACTGAATTTGTACTCTCACAACTAAACATAACCGGTAGCTACTCACCCGGCAACTATCAGACCATCACGCGTCACGCCTCTTATATTCTCACCGTGGCAAACAGGTATGCAAAAAATCAGCCTAACCCATCATTCCACCGGACCTGCGCAAAAAGCCGCGCAGGCCGGTGAATTCAAACGTTAGAAATCAGGCTCACTCATGCGGAAATTTGTCGAAGATTTTTTTGCCATAGCAGTTCTGGTCGGCGCTGAGGCGTGGTTTCTCAAAGGCTACTTTGCAGGCCAACCTGATTTTGAACCGGGCTTGGCGTTTCTCGTGGCTCTTGGCGCGGTACTCGCAAAAGATCCGATCCGCACCCACTTTGCTTCGCCCAAAGAAGGAGGCGCCAACCATGACAAAGCGCTGTTTCAATCATTCCTAAACGCACTTCCGCCTAATCAGACCACGAGTTTCTTCAAAGAGCATGATTTCGGCGGCTCGTTCCATAAATCCGCGGTTGCACCTCTTTACTCGTTTGTCAGCACCTGGGGCACCGTAGACAAAGAGTTTTTGGACGAAGACCTGGAAAAGAAGAAAAAGGCTTTCTACTCGTTCGCATCAGAGCTTTCTGGTGAAATTGTCCGCCGCACAGTTCCACTTGGAAACGGCGATCTTGTTTCCGTGTTTTCCGATCAGCAACGAGCTTCAGGCCAACCTAGACCTGAATCTGTGATTGAAGATGCTAGAGCACTAAACGAGAAGTCAGCGCAGTTTGTGCCCATGTACGAAGATTTCGTCCGCGCCTGCAAGGCCAAATTGGAGAAATGATTTCTAACATGGCGCTCAACCTCGCTCCCTTCGGTCGCTGGACGCTGCGCGATAAAGCCGCGCAGCGCCGGTTAGCTCCACGTTAGAGCGCACACCCTACCGAGCCATGTTTGACGTATTCACAGAAGAAGTTGAAGTCCTCATCAAGGATGGGATTGCTAATCTCTATTGGTACAAGGGCGACCTGCAAAAGGCATGGCTACGGTCTGGCGTTTCCTCGGCAGCCCGTGACGAGATCGTTCGACTGAAATCCGAGGAAGGCCGGGAACTATCGAAGCGCCGACAAATGGATGCGCTATACGAACGCCTTCGCAGTGGTGATTACAACCGGCGCTTGGAGATTTCGAGAAATTTCGTTCGCATCCTCATCGAGCACACTGGCTTTACTCCGCAAAGCGAAAAGCATCGAGTTGAAATTGCGGAACGAAGTGCTCTCAAGCTACGGGAGCTAATCCGCCAACAGGAGAAGGATCGCGAGTATCGCGACAGCATCCGCGCCAGTGCGGAAAAGGCATCCCGTGAAACCTACGAGTCAAAGCTCGGAGAACTCCGTATCAAGTTTGCCGAAGCACACGATTTGCCTCCACAGAAGAAAGGCTACGCACTCGAAAAGTTGTTCACCGAGCTTATGAGAATCAGCGGTATTCCCGTTGAGGAGCCATTTAGGATCGAGGGCGAACAACTTGATGGTGCGGTGAAATACGATGGTCACTACTACTTGGTCGAACTGAAGTGGGTCGATGGAAAGACAGAGCCGAAGGAGATCGGACACTTCTTCTACAAGGTTGACGGAAAGCTTCAAGCCCGGGGGCTGTTTATTGCCATGAACGGGTTTTCCGATGGTGCAATCGCTACCCTGCCGAAGGGGAAAGAACTGAAGGTTTTGCTTCTCGATGGCAATCACTTGGCAAACGTCATTTACGGGCTGTACAAGTTTCAGGAGCTTCTAGAGCATGCCATTCGCCAAGCATCGTTGCGTGGAGAAATCTACTGTGCGCACAACCTGCAAAGCTAAGTGCGCTCTAACCCATCGTTGCAGGGGACGCTCCGCCTATCGGCGGCGCGCCCCTGAACTCAGACGTTGGCCCTCTTGCCCGCACCATATCCACAATGTCTAACCGAGCATTTTTACTGAACTTTACCGACCACCCCGACGAAGCGTTGGAGGGAAAAACTACTGACGATACTTCCATCGTAGTAGCCGAGGGATCAAATCGAGTACCGGCAACTTGGCTTTTCTGCTTTTCTGAGAACGATCTTTTGTTCAGTGACTATTTACTGTCTGAACGAGAGGATCTTAAGATTTGCACCCCCTATGTGACAGTAAAAAAGGCAGTCCAGAACTTACATACGGCCGGGGCGAGACTAGGCGAACTTGCTGGTGGTGCCGCTATTGCAGCAGGCTACTTGAACGACGCTTTGTCCGCACTTGATAGCTTGCCGCACACTTACCTAACAATCGACTACTCTGAACTTCTTTGTTTGTTTGACGAAGAAGAAGGCTTGAGCTTGTTTGCCGAATCCTACGGCCTGTCGGACAAAGCGCTGGAGAACATTAAGCGTGCAAGTGCTTTCGTGGATGGTGTTGCTCCATACCCAATAGACGAATTTTATGCCGGGGAAGCGAAACACGTTCAACGTATGGAGAACTCCGCCGCGCTCTGTTTCGGTTGTACCTACTTTCCAACGGATGGCATCCAAAATTATCAGATGGGTCATAACCCGTCGTCGCTATCGCCTGTAACAACAAATGAAAATAGTCGCCCATGGTGGAAATTCTGGGGCTAACCCATCATTCCACCGGAGCTTGCGCATAAAACCGCGCAAGTTCGGTGAATTCAAACGTTATGCATCTGTGAAGCGCACGGTGGAGCGATGAAAGATCCCTCGATGAAAAAAATTTTCCTGCTGCATCTGCTGGTGCTCGTTTCCGCCACTCTCCCAATCCGTTCCGTGGCTTCTGATGAGATTGAAACGCTTAAATGCACCATCATCGCAGACGCCATTACCGGAAATGCCTTATATGAGACCGGAGAATGCACCCGTCGCGTGTCTCCGTGCTCGTCTTTTAAACTTCCATTGGCAATCATGGGATTTGATAGTGGAGTCTTGCAGTCGCCAAAATCACCCACGTGGGAATTGAAGCCGGAATACAACCCGTCTCCGAGAGATCGCACATACAAACAAGTCTATCCGGCGCTATGGCTAAGCGACTCTGTTGTCTGGTTCTCGCAGCAATTAACAAGCCGCCTGGGAGTTGATCGGTTTACGGAGTACGTGAAGAAATTTGAGTACGGCAATCAAGATGTTTCCGGTGACTCGGGGAAGCATAACGGCTTGACCCAGTCATGGCTGATGTCGTCGCTCACCATATCTCCCAAGGAGCAAATTCAGTTTCTTCTACGCTTTGTCGCGCACAAGCTGCCCGTATCCGAAGCGGTTTATGACATGGCGCATGCCACGACCCCACAGTACCAAGCAGCCGAAGGGTGGGTTGTACATGGGAAAAGCGGCAGCGGCTGGCTTCGGGACAGTAACGGCAAGATAAATGAAAACCGCCCGCAGGGCTGGTTCGTGGGTTGGGCCGAGAAAAACGGGCGGCAAGTTGTTTTCGCCCGATTGGAAATCAGAAAGGGAAAATCCAATATTCCCGGCGGATCTAAGGCACGAGAGGATATTCTCGTGGAATTACCCGTGTTGATGGATAACAAATGATATGTGACGTTATCAATAGCAAATGCATAACCCATCATTCCACCGGACCTGCGCGAACAGCCGCGCAGGCCGGTGAATTCAGCAACTGTCTTGTAATCAGATTGTTCAGGCCATCATTCCGGCCTCTCTCAATTCATCCCGGCGCCTTGAGTTGGCAATCGTCAGCAGCTTGCGCATACAGGCCGCCTTACGAAAAGCTTGTCGGTGATTTGGCTGGCGCGTACTCAAGACGCATCAATATTCAGCATCGACTTGTCTATGAGGTGGTGCAGTCGGGGCGTGCTGTCAAGGTGCTACGCATGTGGACACACTACGAGTAGTAGCTACGCACAAGCCCGAACCACGCCAAGAGCGAGGGCGGAGATTAAGGCGCCGACTTGCTGGGCGGGAGGAGGGGAGAAAAGCAGGGCAAGGGCATAAAAAAAACCGTCCGAACGTCGGGAAGGCGTTCGGACGGGAAAACCCGCACAGGGATTCGGTTGCTTAGTAGCGGTAGGCGGATTCGCCGTGGGCGCTGATGTCCAGACCTTCGCGCTCTTCTTCTTCCGAGACGCGCAGGCCGAGCGTCAGGTCGATGAGCTTGTAGGCGACCAGCGAAACGATGCCGCTCCAGGCAATGGTGATGAGCACGCTATAGGTCTGCACCCAGGTCTGCGCCGCGATCGAGAAGTCCGCGCCGCCGGTGCCGCCCAGGCCGGGCGCGGCGAACACGCCGGTGAGGATGGCGCCGACGATGCCGCCGATGCCATGCACGCCGAACACGTCGAAGGCGTCATCCACGCGCAGCAGGCGCTTCAGGCCGCTGACGCCCCACAGACAGGCCGGGCCGGCGATGAGGCCGAGGATGATGGAACCCATCGGGCCGACGAAACCCGCCGCCGGGGTGATGGCGACCAGACCGGCAACCGCGCCGGAAGCCGCGCCGAGCATGGAGGGCTTGCCCTTGTGCAGCGCTTCGCCAGCGACCCAGGCGACGGTGGCCGCGCCGGTGGCGAGGATGGTGTTGATGAAGGCCAGACCGGCAATGCCGTTCGCCGCGCCGGCCGAACCGGCGTTGAAGCCGAACCAGCCCACCCACAGCAGCGAGGCACCGACCATGGTCAGCGTCAGGCTGTGCGGCGCCATGGATTCGCGGCCGAAGCCGATGCGTTTGCCGACCATGTAAGCGCCGACCAGACCGGCGATGGCCGCGTTGATGTGCACCACCGTGCCGCCCGCGAAATCCAGCGCGCCGTCCTGGGCCAGCAGGCCGCCGCCCCAGACCATGTGCGCCATCGGCACGTAGCTGAAGGTGAACCACAGCACACTGAAGAGCATCACCGCCGAGAACTTGATGCGCTCGGCGAACGCGCCGACGATCAGGGCGCAGGTGATGGCCGCGAAGGTCGACTGGAAGGCGACGAACACGTATTCCGGGATGGTGGCCAGGGCGCTGGACAGGGTATCCGGCGTGATGCCGCGCAAGAAGAGCTTGTCCAGGCCGCCGTAGAACGTGCCTTCGCCGGCGAAGGTCAGGCTGTAGCCGTAGATCGCCCACAGGATGGTGATGACCGAGAAGATCATGAACACCTGCATGAGCACCGACAGCATGTTCTTGGCCCGCCCCAGGCCGCCGTAGAACAGCGCCAGACCGGGGATGGTCATCAGGATGACGAGCATGGTGGAAGTCAGCATCCAGGCCGTGTCGCCGCTATCGAGCGCCGGGGCGGCCTCGGCGGCGGGCGCTTCGGCAGCCGGAGCTTCGCTGGCTGACGGCGCGGCAACGACCGCCTCGCTGACGGCGACGCTTTCCGTTGCCACGGCCGCCTCGGCGGCCCCGGCAGTTTCCTGCGCCGCCGTCAGGCCGCTCAGGCCCAGGCCGGCGACGGTCAGGAAGATGGCGAGAAATTTTTTCATGGCAATACTCCTCAAAGCGCGTCCGCGCCGGTTTCGCCGGTGCGGATGCGGACAACTTGTTCGAGCGCATAGACGAAAATCTTGCCGTCGCCGATCTTGCCCGTGTTGGCGGCGGTTTCGATGGCTTCGATGGCTTGGTCGAGAATCTCCGAACGGATGGCGACCTCGATCTTCAGCTTGGGCAGAAAATCGACCACGTATTCCGCGCCGCGATACAGCTCGGTATGGCCCTTCTGCCGGCCAAAGCCCTTGACCTCGGTGACGGTGATGCCCTGCACGCCGACGGCGGCCAGCGCTTCACGCACTTCGTCGAGCTTGAAGGGCTTGATGATGGCGGTAAGCATTTTCATGGTGGTTCCTTTCGTTAGAGACGATCAGAAGGACTTGGTGAAGCTCAGGATGGCCGTGCCGCGCCCGACGTCCTTGAAATTGCGGCTGCCTTCGCTGGTACCCCAGCAGTAGGCTTCGCCAGCCGAGCAGCGGCCCTCGGCGTTGGTATCCGAATAGGCGAGGCCGACGACGCCGAAGCCCAGATCCTTGGTGACGCCGACCCGCCAGTCGCTGTAGGAGGCATCGCCGTTGCCCTTCACCTTCTGATGCCCGACGTGGCCGCTGAGCCCCCAGCCGTCGCCCAGGTCGTAGGCGGCGTTCAGTTCCACGTAGCCCGAACCGCGCGTCTTGCCGCCGCTGTCGGTGGTCCAGCCGACGAAATGCTTGGAAACGGTGTGCGAGTATTTCAGGGTCAGCCACTTCCACGACAAAGCGCCGTAGGCTTCGACCGTATCCGCCCGCACCGAGCCGGAAGCGCGGCCATGCCCCGGATAGTTGTAGGACAGCACGCCCACGTCGTAGCCGAAATCGCCGCCGAAGGCGCCTTTGTAGCCGCCATAAATGTCGAGTTCGAGGGGGTAGCTGCCGCCCAGACCGTCGCTCACCCAGGAAATGCTCGATCCCCAGACGCCCGCATACAGGCCGCTCGAATGCGCATAGTCGAAACCGCCTTGCACCGCCGGCTGAGTGTGCGTCTGGCTGATGCCGCGATAGACGAAATCGCTCACCAGGCCCACGTTGCCCGTAAAGGAATGCGGCGAGGCGGGCGCCTCGTCGGCCAAGGCAAACGCCGGGGCAGCCAGGGTGCTGACGAGAAGGGCAATTGTTTTCGTGTTCATCGAACTCTCCAGGAAGGTTGCAGCAAAAACGTGCAGCCTCACTTGAGCATCTTGCGTGCCAGAATTTTTATTAACAAATAAATCAATTTGTTATTGTGTTTTATTGATGTTTTACTTCATGTTTTCGACCCATCCATGCACCGCTTTGAATCAATTTTTCGGTGCAATGCACCATCGTGGTTTGCCGGTTTGGGCGGTTTGAACGGTTTTTTTGGGCGGTTGAGTTCCGCCACATCCCGGCGGGCGATGGCATGGGCCGGGCGGGCAGCTTGTCGGGCGATCTGCCTGTAGAATTTCGCATCCCTTTGGCTCTTCCCTGAATCGCCAGCCGTTTGCGCCGATTGGCCGTTACCGGGTTGCCAGCGCCTTGCCCGGACAATCGGCCACAACCCAATATGAAGCCGCCGCCATGCCCGAATTCTTCAAGATCGCCTCGCTTTTCGCCTTGACCGCCGTCGCCGAAATCGTCGGCTGCTATCTGCCCTGGCTGGTGCTGAAACAAGGCAGAAGCGCCTGGCTGCTGCTGCCCGCCGCCCTGTCGTTGGCCGTCTTCGCCTGGCTGCTGACCCTGCATCCGAGCGCCGCGGGCCGCACCTACGCCGCCTATGGCGGGATGTACATCGCCGTCGCCCTGGCCTGGCTGCACTTCGTCGACGGCGCGGCGCTGACGCGCTGGGACGTGGCCGGCGCCGGCATCGCACTGGCGGGGATGGCGGTGATTGCGTTGCAGCCGGGGTGAAGGATGGGCTGGATCAATAGTCAGAGCCATGGACCCACAGGGATAGAAGGATGCTGGCAC
The DNA here is from genome assembly GCA_900549295.1 of uncultured Rhodocyclaceae bacterium. Classification (GTDB taxonomy): domain Bacteria; phylum Pseudomonadota; class Gammaproteobacteria; order Burkholderiales; family Rhodocyclaceae; genus Azonexus. The sequence goes on along the minus strand of URNG01000049.1, from coordinate 3,404 downwards.
CGCAAAGAAACATCGAGAGGCAGGCGAGCCGCAGAATGCTGTAGATCCGGGGCCATGACCCGGACGATCACGGCCTGCACAAAAATGGCGCACGCCACCGTGCATGGCGCACTAAAGCGGTGCATCGTTTCTTGCCGCACCCTGAAAAAACACAAAAATAATCTTGTAAATCAATTTTGTAGCCAACCTCCCCAGGTTGGCATGTTTGCTGCTTTTCAGTCCGGGAATGAAATTTGCCCGGAAAGGAATCCTCATGGCAGCAGGCTTGCGGTTTACCAAGATGCACGGCATCGGCAACGATTACGTGTACGTCAACGGATTCGAGGAGCAGGTGGATGATCCGGGCGCGCTGGCGCAGCGGATCAGCGACCGTCATTTCGGCGTCGGTTCCGATGGGCTGGTGCTGATTCTGCCGTCGGCGGTGGCTGATGCGCGGATGCGGATGTTCAACGCCGACGGCTCGGAATCGGAGATGTGTGGCAATGCCGTGCGCTGCGTGGGCAAGTTGGTGCACGATGCGGGTATCTGCGCCAGGGAAACCGTGCGGATCGAGACGCTGGCCGGCATCAAGGAAGTGCGCCTGCGCTTTGCCGGGAATGGCGAGGTGGATGGCGCGGTGGTCGATATGGGCGAGCCGCAACTCACGCCGGCGCGCATTCCCATGCAGCTCGATGCGGCGGGCGGAAACGTGGCCGACGAGCAGCCTTTCGTCGCCCGTCCGGTGCAGGTAAACGGCCGGCAATATGCGCTGACCGCGGTGTCGATGGGCAATCCACACGCCGTCGTGTTCATGGACGGCATCGATGAACTGGATCTGCCGCGCCTCGGCCCGTTGTTCGAGCATCACCCGCTGTTTCCCCGGCGCACCAATACGGAATTCGTCGAAGTGATCTCGCGCACCCAACTGCGTATGCGCGTCTGGGAGCGCGGCGCGGGCGAAACGCTCGCCTGCGGCACGGGCGCTTGCGCGGTGGCCGTGGCCGCCGTCCTGGAAGGGCGCGCCGAGCGCCGCGTCGACATTGCATTGTGCGGCGGCACGCTTGCCATCCACTGGGACGAAAGCAGCAACCGCGTTTTCATGACCGGCGGCGCAACCACGGTGTTTACCGGTGTTTATCCGGTCTGAGCCAGTTCTGCATGCGCGTTTTGAATTTTGAATCCCACTCACAGAAAGAGATCGCAATGACCACCGCTAATCCCGATTTTCTCAAGCTGCAAAGCAACTACCTGTTTGCCGACATCGCCCGCAAGGTCGCGGCGTACAAGGCGGCGCATCCCGGCGAGCGGGTCATCAGCCTGGGCATCGGCGACGTGACCCGCCCGCTGACGCCGGCCATCACCGCGGCGCTGCATCAGGCGGTGGATGAAATGGCCGATGCCGCCCGTTTCCGCGGTTACGGCCCGGAGCAGGGTTACGATTTCCTGCGTAGCCGCATCGTCGAATGCGACTACGCGGCGCGCGGCGTCAGCTTGAGCGCCGACGAGGTATTCATCAGCGACGGCGCGAAATCCGACATCGGCAACTTTCAGGAACTGTTCGCCCCGGACAGCCGCGTGGCCGTGACCGACCCGGTCTATCCGGTTTACGTGGATTCCAACGCGATGGCCGGCCGCGCCGGGGAAATGCGCGGCAAGCAGTGGGAACGCATCATCTACCTGCCGTGCACGCAGGAAAACGATTTCGTGCCGGATTTTCCCAAAACCCGACCCGACATCATCTACCTCTGCTACCCGAACAACCCGACCGGCTCCGTGCTGTCGCGCGCCGCCCTGCAAGCCTGGGTGGATTACGCGCGGCGCGAAAACTGCGTCATCCTGTACGACTCGGCCTACGAAGCGTTCATCACCGATCCCGACGTGCCGCACAGCATTTACGAACTGGACGGCGCGCAGGAAGTCGCCGTCGAATTCCGCAGCTTCTCCAAGACGGCCGGCTTCACTGGCTTGCGCTGCGCCTACACCGTGGTGCCCAAAGCTTTGCAGATCAGCGACGGGCAGGGCGGCAAGACCAGCCTGAACGCCCTCTGGAACCGCCGCCAATGCACCAAATACAACGGCTGCCCCTACATCGTGCAGCGCGCCGCCGAAGCCGTCTACAGCGAGCAGGGGCGGCAGGAAATCAACGCCGTCATCGCCGGTTACCAGAACAACGCCACCCTGTTGCGCGCCGCCGTCAGCGGTATGGGCCTGACGGTCTACGGCGGCATCAACGCGCCCTACCTCTGGGTCGGCGTGCCGGGCAACACCGATTCCTGGGGTTTTTTCGACACGCTGCTGCAACAAACGGCCCTCATCTGCACCCCCGGCGCCGGCTTCGGCGCAGCGGGCGAAGGCTATGTGCGGCTCACCGCCTTCGGCGCGCCGGAAGACACCAGGGAAGCCATCGAGCGTTTGCGGCGCTTGTGCTGAGGCGGGGCGGGTAGCCGCCGGGGTTGCCAGGCGGAAGGCTCCACCTGAAAACTCGCCCCCGTTTTTGCCACCATTGCAGGCCCGGGGCCATGACCCGGGCTTGATTTTTGTGGTGAGGGGATTGCCTGGGGCATGGTCCCAAGACCACAGAGAGAAAAGTGCTCGCCGGGCGGTGTGAGCGGAACACCGTTGGTGACGAGTACCTGGAGACAGAAATGGCCGGACGGGCCGGAAAACCATTGTGGGTTTTCCGGCCCGTGGTTTTTGAACCGACCGAATGCCGGTGCGCCCGGAAAACCGCCCCGCAAGGCGCTCCGCCGGGATTCAGAACAAGCTGTATTGCTGCTGTCTCGGGCGCGGTTTGCGTGGCGGGGCGTCCTGCGGGCGCAGGAGTTCCGGGGCGATGCTTGCCAGGAAGGGCGAGGGCGGCGGTGTGCGGCGCTGGCCGCGCCAGGTGCGTTCGCGAGCGTGGGTGAGGAACAGGCGGTCCTTGGCGCGGGTGAGGGCGACGTAGAACAGGCGGCGTTCTTCGGCGGTGGTGTCGGAGTCGCTTGGGTCGGCGGCGCTCCACGCGAAGGGGATCAATCCGTCCTCGACGCCGACGATGAAAACCACCGGGAATTCCAGCCCCTTGGCGGCGTGCAGGGTGAGCAGCGAAACGCGGTCGGCGCGGGCGTCCCAGAAATCGGCTTCGGTGGATAGCGCCACTTGCTCGCGCAGTTGCGTTTCGTCGGTCGCGCTGGCGGCCAGCGCGGTGAGCCAGTGGCGGGCTTCGGTCAGCGCGGTCTGACCGGCGGCGTCCTGTTCCGGGCGCAATCGTTCGGCAGCGGCGGCGATGCGCCCGGGGAGAGGCGTTTGATCGCCATCCTGCGCCGGCAGGGCGTCGAGCAGCGCCGCTACCAGCGGCTGGCCGGCAATGGGCGCGGGCGAGCTTTTCTTGTACGGGATGCCGGCCCGGTCGAGGGCGTCGCGCAGTGCGGCGGCTTGCGCGTCGG
>URNG01000048.1 GCA_900549295.1 uncultured Rhodocyclaceae bacterium | reverse complement strand
CGGCAGCACCCGCCACGGCGGTGGTGTCGATCTTGGCGATCAATTCACCGGAGACGACGGTTTCACCGTCGCCCTTGATGATTTCGACCAGCACGCCGGCACCCGGCGAGGGCACTTCGAGGACGACCTTGTCGGTTTCGATGTCGATCAGGATTTCGTCGCGGGCAACGGCTTCGCCGATCTTCTTCTTCCAGGAAGCCAGCGTGCCTTCGGCGACGGATTCGGAGAGTTGCGGTACTTGAACTTCGATAATGCTCATGATGACTCCACTCTGCGGTAGTAGTTATTGGTAGTCGATCTTGCCCAGAGCGGACTCGATCAATGCCTTTTGTTGCTCGTTGTGCTTGGCGAGGTAGCCCACGGCCGGCGAGGACGAGGCCGGGCGGGCGACCAGCAGCAGCTTCTGCTTCGTGCCGATCTGGCTCACCAGATGGTTGCGCGAGGCCATCCAGTACCAGGCCCCCTGGTTGCGCGGCTCTTCCTGTGCCCACACCACTTCGGTGGCCTTGGGATACTTGGCCATTTCCTTCTCCAGCGATTCCTTCGGGAAGGGATAAAGCTGTTCCAGGCGGACGATGGCGATGTCGGTGATTTTCTTCTCGCGGCGGGCGTTGACCAAGTCGTAATAGACCTTGCCGGAGCAGAGAATGACGCGCTTCACCTTCTTCGCATCGATGGCGTCAGTTTCGCCGATGACGCGCTGGAATTCGCCAGTCGCCAATTCTTCCAGCGAGGAGGCGGCGTCCTTGTGGCGCAGCAGCGATTTCGGCGACATGACCACCAAGGGTTTCCTCTGCATGCGCACCCCCTGCCGACGCAGCATGTGGAACACCTGCGCCGCCGTGGTCGGCACGCACACTTCCATGTTGTTTTCGGCGCAAGCCTGCATGAAACGCTCCAGGCGGGCGGAGGAGTGCTCCGGCCCCTGCCCTTCGTAGCCGTGCGGCAGCAGCATGACCAGACCGGAGGCGCGGCCCCACTTGGCTTCGCCGGAGGAAATGAATTGGTCGATGACCACCTGCGCGCCGTTGGCGAAGTCGCCGAACTGGCCTTCCCAGATCACCAGCTCGTAGGGCGTGGCCGACGAATAGCCGTAGTCGAAAGCGAGCACGGCTTCTTCCGACAGCACCGAATCGTAGCACTGGAAACCGGCCTGCTTTTCCTGGAGGTTTTTCAGCGGGTGGTAGGTGCCTTCGTCCCAACTGGTGCGGTTCTGATCGTGGAAGGCGGCGTGGCGGTGGAAGAAGGTGCCGCGCCCGACATCCTCGCCGGAGATGCGCACGCCGTAGCCGGAAACCAGCAGCGAGGCGTAGGCCAGATTCTCGGCCATGCCCCAATCCACCGGCAGCTTGCCTTCGCCCATCGCGGCGCGGTCTTCGACGATCTTCTTGACCCGCGAGTGCAGAGTGAAGCCTTCCGGAATCGTCGTCAGGCGCTGCGCCAGACGCTGCAATTCAGCCGTCGGTACGCTGGTATCGCAGGTTTCGATGTATTTCTTGGCCAGATAGGGCGCCCAGTCGATGGTCATCGGGTGCTTGTAGCCAGCCAGCACCGGGTTGTAGAGCAACTCGCCCTTGTCCAGATGGGCGCGGTACTCGGCGATCATCTGATCGGGGCCGTCGGCGGCCAGGATACCCTCGGCGATCAGCTTGTCGCCGTAGAGCTTGCGGGTGCCGGGGTGCTTGGCGATGATTTTGTACATCAAAGGCTGCGTCACCATCGGCTCGTCCTGCTCGTTGTGGCCGAGCTTGCGGAAGCAGAAGATGTCGATGACGACGTTTTTGTGGAAGGTCTGGCGGTACTCGACGGCGATCTGGGTTGCCAGCGCCACCGCTTCCGGGTCGTCGCCATTGACGTGGAAGATCGGCGCATCGACCATCTTGAAGATGTCGGTGCAGTAGTGGCCGGAGCGGTAATCGCGCGGGTCGCTGGTGGTGAAACCGACCTGGTTGTTCACCACGATGTGCAGCGTGCCGCCGACGCCGTAACCGCGCGTCTGCGAGAAGTTGAGCATTTCCTGGTTCACGCCCTGCCCGGCAACCGCCGCGTCGCCGTGAATGAGGATGGGCATCACCTTCTGCTGGCTGCCTTCGCCACGGCGCAGCTGGCGCGCGTAAACCGAGCCTTCGACCACCGGGTTGACGATTTCCAGATGCGAGGGGTTGAAGGCCAGCGTCAGGTGGCAGGCGCCGCCCGGCGTCGCCACGTCGGACGAGAAGCCCATGTGGTACTTGACGTCGCCAGCGGAGAGATCGCTTTTCTTCTTGCCCTCGAACTCCTCGAACAGCATGGAAGGCGCCTTGCCCAGGGTATTGACCAGCACGTTCAGGCGGCCGCGGTGGGCCATGCCGACCACCACTTCGTCGACGCCCATCGCGCCGCCGCTGCGGATGGCTTCATCCATCGCGACGATCAGCGACTCGCCGCCTTCCAGCGAGAAACGCTTCTGCCCGACGTACTTGGTGTGCAGGTAGCGTTCCAGGGTTTCGGCGGCGGTCAGGCGCTCCAGGATGCGCTTTTTCTGCTCGCTGCTGTAGGTGGGACGCGAGCGGATGCTTTCCAGCTTGTCCTGCAACCAGCGTTTTTCGTTGTAATCGGTCATGTACATATATTCAACACCGATGGTGCCGCAGTACGTCTGGCGCAGGGTTTCCAGAATGTCCGACAGTTGCGCGTTTTCCGGCAGCCCCTTGAGCGAGCCGACGTTGAAGGTCTGCTTCAGGTCGGCATCGGTGAAACCGTAGAAGGACGGTTCCAGTTCGTCGAGCTTCGGGCGAGCGACGCGCTTCAGCGGATCGAGGTCGGCCCAGCGCGTGCCGAGCGAACGGTAGGCCGTGACCAGTTGGCCGACCGCCGACTGTTTCCTGTTTTCAGCGCCGGCGGCCGGCGCGGCAGCCGGACGGAAGCCGCCGTCGCGCGCCAGTTCGGCAAAGGCCGAAATGACCGGCGTGTGCGCCACGTCGCGGGCGACGAAGCCGGGCATCTGCGCCAGACGGTCGAAGTAATCGCGCCACTCGGCGGACACCGAGGACGGATCGTTGAGGTAGTTCTCGTAAACTTCTTCGACGAAAGGCGCGTTGCCGCCGAAGTAAAGCGAGCTGTCGAATTTGTCGTCCATCGTATTCATAGGCACCTCCACCAACATTTCTTTGTATTTGTGCAGAGCAACAAGACCCTACATGTGAAAAAGGCGGCCTTGCGGCCGCCCGTCATGCATGCGATCAACCGCGCTTGGCGAGAGGCACCACGTCGCGTTTGGCCGCGCCCACATAAAGCTGGCGCGGACGACCAATCTTGTACTCGGGGTCGGAGATCATTTCTTCCCATTGCGCCATCCAGCCCACCGAGCGGGCCAGCGCGAAGATGCAGGTGAACATCTCGGTCGGCACGCCAATGGCCTTCTGCACGATGCCGGAGTAGAAATCCACGTTCGGGTAGAGCTTCTTCTCGACGAAGTATTCGTCTTCCAGGGCGATCTTTTCCAGTTCCATCGCCAGCTTGAACAGGCGGTCGTTTTCCAGGCCGAGTTCGCCCAGCACGTCGTTGCACACCTTGCGCATCAGCTTGGCGCGCGGGTCGAAGTTCTTGTAGACGCGGTGGCCGAAACCCATCAGCTTGAAGGAATCATTCTTGTCCTTGGCGCGCTTGATGTATTCGCCGACGCGCGAGACGTCGCCGATCTGCTCCAGCATGTTGAGGCAGGCTTCGTTGGCGCCGCCGTGGGCCGGACCCCACAGGCAGGCGATGCCGGCCGAGATGCAGGCGAAGGGGTTGGCGCCGGAGGAACCGGCCAGACGCACGGTGGAGGTCGAGGCGTTCTGCTCGTGGTCGGCGTGCAGGGTGAAGATCACGTCGAGCGCATTGACCAGCACCGGGTTCGGCACGTACTTCTCGCACGGATTGCCGAACATCATGCGCATGAAGTTGGCGGTGTAATCCAACTCGTTGTCCGGGTACATGAAGGGCATGCCCTTGTTGTACTTATAGGCCATGGCAACGATGGTCGGCATCTTGGAAACGATGCGATTGAAGCTGATGCTGCGATGCTCGGCGTCGGAGAAATCCATCGCCTCATGGTAGAAGGCGGACAGCGCGCCGACCACGCCGACCATCACGGCCATCGGGTGCGCATCGCGGCGGAAGCCGTTGAAGAAGCGGGTGAGCTGGTCGTTCACCATCGAGTGCTTCTTGATGACCGACTCGAAATCGAGTTTTTCCTTGGCGTTGGGCAATTCGCCGTTCTTCAGCAGATAGGCGACTTCCAGGAAGGAGCAGTTTTCGGCCAGTTGTTCGATCGGATAGCCACGGTAGAGCAGTTCGCCCTTGTCGCCATCAATGTAGGTGATGGTGGATTTGCAGCTTGCGGTCGACAGGAAACCGGAATCGTAGGTAAACAGCCCGGTCTTGCCACCCAGGGTACGAATGTCGATGCAGTCGTTGCCGTGGGTCGGCGTCATGATCGGGAATTCGACGGCGGACTGTCCGTCGATGCTCAGAGTTGCCTTGCGTTCGGTCGTCATGGTTTTGTTTCCCTTTACAGGTATTGGTTTATCACTGCACTGCCAAAAACTACTTGTCTCGTTAGCAGGCGAAACTTAATCCGCCAACCTTACTGAACACTTACGGACTTTTTCGACCAGCGGCGCGAAGTGTGCAAGCTCCGCGGTGCACTCCTCCTTGCCGCTGACCAGGTACCACAGTTCGTGGTCTTCCAGCGCCACCAGATCGACGAACGCCGCCTGCTCGGCTTCGCTGAGTTCAGCGAAGCCATGATCGAGAAAACGCGTCAGCGTGATGTCGAGTTCGAGCAGGGCGCGGCGGATGCACCGCCAGCGCAGGCGTTCGTAGTCAGCGCGTTCCATCAAACCGCACGGCTCACCATCATGTCCTTGATCTTGCCGATGGCCTTGGTCGGGTTGAGACCCTTCGGGCAGACATCGACGCAGTGCATGATGGTGTGGCAGCGGAACAGACGGTACGGATCCTCGAGGTTGTCGAGACGCTCGTTGGTGGCCTGATCGCGCGTGTCGGCGATGAAGCGGTAAGCCGCCAGCAGACCGGCCGGGCCGACGAACTTGTCCGGGTTCCACCAGAACGACGGGCAGGAGGTCGAGCAGCAGGCGCACAGGATGCACTCGTAGAGGCCGTCGAGTTCCTCGCGGTCTTCCGGCGATTGCAGGCGCTCGCGCTCCGGCGGCGGATCGTTGTTGATGAGGTAGGGCTTGATCGAGTGGTACTGCTTGAAGAACTGGGTCATGTCCACGATCAGGTCGCGGATGACCGGCAGCGCCGGCAGCGGACGCAGGACGATGGGCTGCTTGAGATCTTCGACGTTGATCAGACAGGCCAGACCGTTCTTGCCGTTGATGTTCATGGCGTCCGAACCGCAGACGCCCTCACGGCAGGAGCGGCGGAAGGAGAGCGTGTCGTCCTTCGCCTTCAGCTTGACCAGCGCGTCCAGCAGCTTGCGGTCGGTCGGTTCCAGCTCGACCGAGATGTCCTGCATGTAGGGCGCGTCGTCCTTGTCCGGATCGTAGCGGTAGATGCTGAATTGAACCATGCGTTTGCTCATGTTCTTCTCCGATTAGTACGAGCGCGTCTTGAGCGCGATGGGTTCGACGGTCAGCGGCTGCATGGTCACCGGCTTGTAGCTGATGCTGTTGTCCACCGGGCTGAACAGCGTGTGCTTGAGCCATTCGGCGTCGTTGCGGCCGTTCGGGAATTCCGGGGTGTCCGGCGCATCGTCGCGCACGTGCGCGCCGCGTGATTCCTTGCGCGCCTCGGCGGAGAGCATGGTGGCCTTGGCGACTTCGATCAGGTTTTCCATCTCCAGGGCTTCGGTGCGCGCCGTGTTCCAGGCCATCGACTTGTCCTTGATTTCCAGCTCGCGGGCGGCCTTTTCGACTTCGAGAATCTTCTCGACGCCGCTCTTCAAGAGGTCGCCGAAGCGGAACACGCCGGCGTGGGCCTGCATGGTGCGCTGCATGGCCAGCCGGGTTTCGTGCACGTTGGCACCGCCCTTGCGGTTGTCGAGCGCGGCGATGCGCGAGAGCGATTTTTCCGCCGCATCCTGCGGCAGCGGGCGATGTTCCTTGCCACCCTTGAGGTCTTCCACGGCGGAATCGCCGGCCGACTTGCCGAACACCAGGAGGTCGAGCAGCGAGTTGGTGCCGAGGCGGTTGGCCCCGTGCACCGAGGCGCAGGCGCACTCGCCGGCGGCGTAGAAGCCCGGCACGACGGTGTTCGGGTTGCCGTCCTGCGGCACCACGACACGGCCCGAGTAGTGCGTCGGAATGCCGCCCATCTGGTAGTGACAGGTCGGCACCACCGGCAGCGGCTCCTTGATGCAATCGACGCCAGCAAATTGCAGGCCGATTTCGCGGATGCCCGGCAGGCGCTTCATGATGACGTTCGGATCGAGGTGGGTGATGTCGAGCAGCACGTAATCCTTGTTCAGACCGCAGCCGCGCCCTTCGTTGATTTCGGTGGTCATGGCGCGCGAAACCACGTCGCGCGAAGCCAGATCCTTGGCGTTCGGCGCGTAGCGCTCCATGAAACGTTCCTTGTTGGCGTTGCGCAAAATGCCGCCTTCGCCACGCACGCCTTCGGTAATCAGCACGCCCGCGCCGGCCACGCCGGTCGGATGGAACTGCCAGAATTCCATGTCTTCCAGCGGAATGCCGGCCCGCGCCGCCATGCCCAGACCGTCGCCGGTGTTGATGAAGGCATTGGTCGAGGAATGGAAGATGCGACCCGCGCCGCCGGTCGCAAAGATGGTGGCGCGCGAATGGAAGATGACGACCTGGCCGGTTTCCATTTCCATCGCGGTCACGCCGAGCACGTGGCCTTCGCTGTCGCGGATCAGGTCGAGCGCCATCCATTCGACGAAGAACTGGGTGTTGGCCTTGACGTTGCGCTGGTACATGGCGTGCAGCATGGCGTGGCCGGTACGGTCGGCCGCGGCGCAGGAGCGGCGCACCGGCTTCTCGCCGAAGTTCGACATGTGGCCGCCGAACGGACGCTGGTAGATCTTGCCATTGTCGGTGCGGTCGAACGGCATACCGTAGTGTTCGAGTTCGACCACGCACTGGTTGGCTTGGCGCACCATGAATTCGATGGCGTCCTGGTCGCCGAGCCAGTCGGAACCCTTGACGGTGTCGTACATGTGCCAGTGCCAGTGATCTTCCTCGGAGTTGCCGAGCGAAGCGGCGACGCCGCCCTGGGCCGCCACGGTGTGCGAGCGGGTCGGGAAAACCTTGGACAGCACGGCGGTTTTCAGGCCGGCCTCGGACAACTGGATGGCAGAGCGCAGACCGGCACCGCCGGCCCCCACGATCACCGCATCAAATTTGAGAACAGGAATACTCACGCTTACAGCCTCCAGAGAATCGTGGCAACCCACGCGGTGTACACCACCAGCACCACAACGGTCACAACATGCAGGGTCAGGCGCAGGCCGACCGGCTTGACATAATCCATCCACAAATCACGCATGCCGATCCAAGCGTGATAGAAGAGGCTGGCAAAGAAGAGGAAGGTCGCCATCTTCAGCAGGCCGCAGGAAGCGAACATCTCGCGCCAAGCTTCGAAACCGGAAGGGCGCTGCACCAGCAGGACGGCCAGCAGAACGACCGTGTAAAGCGCCATGACGATGGCGGTGACGCGCTGGATGATCCAGTCCTTCAGACCATAGTGCGCGCCGACAACGATACGATTGATCACAGCAGAATCCCCCACAGAACGAGCGTCAGCGGAATGCTCACGGCCAGGACGACGAGCGCCGACTGCTGCGCTGCTTCCTTCTCGACGCAGATGTGGCGGTCGATCAGCAGAAAACGGATGCCGGCGCAGAAATGGTGCGTAAATGCCCAGATCAGACCTGCCAGGATCACCTTGACCAACAGGTTGCCGCTCACCGCCGCAAAGGTTTCCGGCGAAGTGAAACTCGCGCCGAACAGCCAGATGATCAGGGGCAGCATCAGGAACAAACCCGCGCCGCTGATTCGGTGAAGAATCGATACCTTGCCGCTCCACGGCAATTTGATCGTTGTGAGGTCCAAATTTTTTGGACGCTTCTTCTTGATGGACATTTCTGCCATGAACGTCATCCCTCGCGTGTAAGAAGTGCGGTTTTCCGCTTGTACGTGGTTTGAAAAGAGCGGTAATTATACAGACAAAAGGCTGTTACAAAACGCCACAGAGCGCGCTTTTACGGCGCATCCATGCTGAAAATCACCCCAGATCATTCCTATAGTAGTGCGCCGTCGTCAGGTACAAACCACGCCGCCATTCCACGGGCTGATTGCCGTAAGTATAGGCCGTGCGCTCGACGAGCAACAGCGGCGCACCGACGGCTACGCCAAGCAGGCCGGCGCTTTCCGCATCGGCCGCCACGGCACGCAGGCGTTCCTCGGCGTGGATCATGCGCACGCCAAAATCGTTTTCGAGCAGGCTGTACAGCGAACGCTCCCCGGCGCGCAGGGTTTCCAGGGTCAGGCCCGCAAACTGCGCAGACGGCAGGTAGATCTGGTCATAGATCACCTCGTGGCCGGCAAAACTCAGCAAGCGCTTGAGCAAAATGACTGGCGCGCCCTCGGCAAGCTGCAGAGCGGCCGCCACTTCCGGGCGGGCCGCCACTGTTTCGCAGGAAAAGGGCGCGCTGCGCGACTCGACCGCCACACCGTCGTCCGGCAACAAGCGCAGGAAACGGTAGTGCGAGCGCGGATCATCGTGCGTGGCGACGAAAGTCCCCTTGCCCTGGCGGCGCACCAGGAGATTTTCTGCCGCCATTTCGTCGATCGCCTTGCGCACCGTGCCCTGGCTCACGTTGAAACGCTGCGCCAGTTCGGCCTCGCTCGGAATCGCCGCTCCCGGCCCCCATTCGCCGCGCGCCAGGCAGTCGACCAGAAAGTCCTTGATCTGGCGATACAGCGGGCTGAATGTCGGTGCCGTCGCGCGTGCCGCGAGCGGAGAAAGTTCCTGTGTCATGGCTGCGGATTTCAGCACAAAATCGGGCCAGCGTCCATTAAAAGCTGTCTTATATAAGACACAGAATTGACAGGCTGAAAGCGAACTTCTACCATCGCGCCTCGTGTGTCGAAATTGTTGCATCGGTGCTACAAAACACTTCTGCCGCGCGATGCACACTTACGCCAGACACTAATATTCGCTGTTCAACCCAAGATTCCAGGAGCGTTACATGTCCAAAGCCCCCATGCGCGTTGCCGTTACCGGCGCCGCCGGCCAGATCGGTTATAGCCTGCTGTTCCGCATTGCCTCCGGCGAAATGCTCGGCAAAGACCAGCCGGTCATCCTGCAACTGCTCGACCTGCCGCAAGCCCAGAAAGCCGTGCAGGGCGTGATGATGGAACTCGACGACTGCGCCTTCCCGCTGCTCGCCGGCATGGTCGCCACCGACGATCCGAACGTTGCCTTCAAGGATGCCGACGTCTGCCTGCTGGTCGGCGCCCGTCCGCGCGGCCCCGGCATGGAGCGCGCCGACCTGCTGCAAGCCAACGGCGCCATCTTCACCGTGCAGGGCAAGGCCATCGCCGAGAACGCCAAGGAAGACGTCAAGGTGCTGGTCGTCGGCAACCCCTGCAACACCAACGCCTACATCGCCCGCGCCGCCGCCATCAAGGTCGGTCGCACCAACCCGAACAACTACCACGGCATGCTGCGCCTGGACCACAACCGCGCCCTGACGCAACTGGCGCAGAAATCGGGCCGCGCCGTGTCCTCGCTGAAAAAGCTGGTCGTCTGGGGCAACCACTCGCCGTCGATGTACGCTGACTACCGTTTCGTCACCTCCAACGGCGACAGCGTCAAGAGCCTCATCAACGACGCCGCCTGGAACAACGACGTGTTCCTGCCGACCGTCGGCAAGCGCGGCGCCGCCATCATCGACGCGCGCGGCCTGTCGTCCGCCGCCTCCGCCGCCAACGCCGCCATCGACCACGTCCGCGACTGGCACCTCGGCTCGGACGAGTGGGTCACCATGGGCATCCCGGCCCCGGCCGACAACGGCTACGGCATCCCGGAAGGTCTGGTCTTCGGCCTGCCCTGCGAATGCAAGAACGGCAGCTTCACGCTGATCAAGGGTCTGGAAATCGACGAGTACGCCAAGGGCAAGATCGCCATCACCCTCAAGGAACTCGAAGACGAGCGCGCCGCCGTCGCCGACATGCTGAAATAAGCAACTGCCGCAATCCCGAAAAGCCGTGGTTCGCCACGGCTTTTTTCGTTTGTGGCGCCCCCTGTCTGGTAGCTTGCTACCACAGGCTTATCCGGTTTGCGGCCCGCCACCGAGATGCGTCAGCAGACTTTTCATCGGCGCGGACAGGGTGTGCCATTGCCGGAAGCATAGACAAAGCTGTCTGCGCGCCCAGTGATCGCCGAGCAACAGGATCTTGAACGGGTATGCGCGCCGAAAGCGTCTGGCGGCCCGCAGCGGGATGATCGCCACGCCCACCCCTTGCGACACCATCTGGCACGATCCCTCGAAGCTCTTCATGCGGACACGCAATGCCAGAGTCTTGCGCAGCGCGGCGGCATGCTCATCGATGTGGTCTTGCAACGCGCTCCCGGCCTCCAGACCGACAAACGGCTCGCCCGTCACATCGGCGAAGCCGATTTCCTTCGCTCCCGCGAGCCGATGCGCAACGGGCACGATCAGAACCAGGGGATCGCTGGCGACTGGCTGGATGGCAAGGTCTGCCGGGGAGACCGCATCCGATACCACCCCGGCTTCGGCCAGCCCAGCGTCGATCATCTTGACGATCTCGGCACTCGTGCGCTCTCTCAGATCGAGGCTCAGGCAAGGTCGCTGTGCCAGCCACGGAGCAAGCCACTGCGGCAGACAACCCAGCAACGCTGCCGTGTTCGCGTAGAGCACCAGCGTGCCTCGCGCACCGCTGCCAAATTCGCGCAACTCTCCTTGCAGCAGGCTGTGTTGCCGCAGTATCAGGCGCGCATGATGCGCCAGCGCCTCTCCGGCCTCGGTGGTCGCCACGCCCCGGCGGCTTCTTTCGAGAAGCGCGACACCAGCATCCGCTTCGATATTGCCGATGCGCTCGCTGGCCGACGCCAAGGCGAGATTTGCCTGCCTGGCCCCGGCGGTGATGCTGCCGGCGTCGACCACGCAAAGGAACAGGCGCAAATCTGCAAGATCGAATCTCATGTGCTCACCATGACCCGATACCCTTCGGACGAGCCGAAGGATACATCGGAAATTCCGCATTGTGCCGTCCCCGGATTGGCGGCGTAATACCCGCCATGAACACGTTGACCATCGAATCGACCGGCCTGCTCCTTGTCACCTTTCTCGGGGCCGGCATCGTCAAAGGCGTGACCGGAATGGGCCTGCCCACGGTCGCCATGGGCCTGCTCGGGAATGTCATGCCGCCGGTCGAGGCGGCGGCAATCCTGATCGTTCCATCGCTCGTGACGAATGCCTGGCAAATGCTGGCCGGGCCAGGCAAGCGCCGCCTCATGCGCCGGCTGTGGACGATGATGCTCTGCATCGTGATCGGCACCGTTCTAGGAACGCGGCTGCTGGTCGCCGTCGATCCGGTCTGGTCGGGCCGCGCCCTGGGAATCGCCCTGATCGCCTATGCGGCGTATGCGCTGTTCTCGCCGACGCTCTCGATTCCGCAGCGAGCCGAATCATGGCTTTCTCCCGCCGTCGGCATGCTTACCGGGATGGTGACTGGCGCGACCGGTGTTTTCGTGATCCCGGCCGTGCCCTATTTACAATCCATGGGGCTGCAAAAGGACGAACTCGTGCAGGCGCTGGGCCTGTCGTTCACCGTCTCCACCCTGGCGCTGGCCGGCGGACTCCTTGCCAATGGCGCGTTCCGGTCGGATCAGCTCGGTTTGTCGCTGCTGGCCGTCGTCCCCGCGCTCGTCGGCATGTGGCTGGGTTCGCTCGTACGGCAGAAGATCAGCCCGCAAACCTTCCGCCGTTGCTTTCTCCTGTTCCTCGTCGTCCTGGGGCTGGAACTGGCGCTGCATCCGTTCTCCTGACGCTTCCGGAACTCAGGCGGGCAAGGTTCCGGCCCTGCCCTGCGCGGCCTCGTCGAACAGCCAGTCCCGGAAAGCAAGCAGCCTGGCTCGACCGGCGCACTCGGAGCGATAGACGACGTGATAGGCCAGTTCCGATTCAAAGCCGATCTCCGGGAACAGCCGCAGCAAGCGCCCCGCCGCCAGATCGTCGCCAGCCATGACACTGCGCGCCAGGGCCACGCCGCGCCCTTCGATGGCGGCCTGGAGCACGGCGGCGGAATTGTTGATGCGCAGGCCGCGCGAGGCGACGGCATTGCTCACTTCCGCTTTCCGCAACCACTTCTCCCAGGTCGGAAACCCCGTATGGCCATCTATCGACAGATCGTGGATCAAGGTCACATGGGCAAGATCGCCGGGCTGGCGCAGCGGCGGGGTGCGCCGTAACAATTCGGGCGAGCAGACCGGATAGATTTCCTCGTCCATCAGCTTCTCCGCCGACAGCCCCGGCCAGTGACCCAGGCCATAGCGCACGCCGACGTCGACCCGCTGCGCCACGAAATCGACCGGCTTCAGGCTGGTTTCGAGCCGCACGTCGGTATCCGGACAGCGCGCCTGGAAGCGCTCGAAACGCGGCAGCAGCCACTTGGCGGCAAACGCCGGGCTGACCGTGATCGTCAGCACGCCGCCATCGACGCCTTCCCTGAGCCGTGCCAGCCCCTGCGCCAGACGGTCGAAACCGGCCCGCAGATCCGGCAGGGCGCGCTGCGCCGCGTCGGTGGCGACCAGTCTCGCCCGACCGCTGGCACCGCGCACGAACAGGGGCGTCCCTAGCCATTCCTCCAGATTCCTGACCAACTGGCCGACGGCGGCGGGAGTGACGTTGAGTTCCTGCGCCGCCGCCGAAAAACTCCGGTGACGGGCACTGGCTTCGAAGGCGCGCAAGGCGTTGAGGTGGACAGGGGCTTTCATTCGACAAAGCTTTTCTTTCAATGGAAGAAACTTTATCTCATTTGCCGAAGGCTGGCATGGCAGGAAAAATCCGTTTCCGGGCTGCTCTTTTGAACGGGGAAACCACACAAGGAAATCCTCGCCACAAGACACCCCGCCATTCACCCCCACTAGGAGCTTTTATCATGGCCGCCTATCTGCAAATCACCCTCCAGATCACCGCCAGCAACCGCCCGGCTGCCGCGGGCGTCTATCAGAAATACAAAACCGCCTTCCTCGACACCATCGCCGGCGCGCAATCCAAGGAACTGCTGGTGCGCGAGGAGGACGTGCAGGTTCTGCACGGCTTCGATTCCGTGCACAATGCGCAGCTTTATCTGACCAGCACGCTGTTCACCGCCGACGTCGTCGGCGCGCTCGGGCCGCTGCTGGCCGCTCCTCCCGAAATCCGCATTTACGAAACTGCCTGACGCCGGAGCTTTCCGGCCCGCGCCCCGACGAACACGATGAAAAACGCCTCCCCCGCCGCCGGCAGCGCTGCCGCCCTCCTTCCCGAAGCCGTCCAGCGCGGCAACATCTGGCGGCTGGCGCTTGCCCAGGCGCTGGCCGGTGCCAATGCGGTCGTGATTTACGCCACCGGCGCGGTGATCGGCGCGCAGATTGCGCCGTCGCCGGCGCTGGCGACGGTGCCGATCTCCCTGTTCGTCGTCGGCATGGCGGTCTGCATTCTGCCGGTCGGCGCGATTGCTGGTCGGCATGGCCGGCGCGCCGCCTTTCTGGCGGGCACCGGGGCGGGCGTGCTGACCGGCCTGCTGGCGATGCTGGCGGTCATCGAGGGCTGGTTCTGGCTGTTCTGTCTGGCGGCCATTTTTGGCGGCGCTTATGCGGCGGTCGTCCTCACCTTCCGCTTCGCGGCGACCGACGGCGTGGCGCCGGCGCAGCGCCCGCGCGCGCTGTCGCTGGTCATGGCCGGGGGCGTCGCCGCCGGCGTGGTCGGGCCGCAACTCGTCACCTGGACGATGCACGCCTGGCCGCCGCACACCTTCGCCGCGACCTTTCTGGTGCAGGCCGCGGTGGCGGCGCTCTCAACGCTGATCCTGCTCGGTATCCGCCTGCCTCCGCCAGCCCCGGCGGAAGCCGCGCGCGGGCGGCCGCTGCTGCTGATTGCCCGGCAGCCGCGTTTCATTGCCGCGGCGATCTGCGGCGCGGTGTCCTATCTGCTGATGAATTTCCTGATGACGGCCGCGCCGCTCGCCATGCGCCTGAGCGGGCATACGCAGGAGGCGGCCAATCTGGGGATGCAATGGCACGTCATCGCGATGTACGCGCCGAGCTTCTTCACCGGCGGCCTGATTTCGCGTTTCGGCGCGGGCCGCGTGGCGACGGCCGGGCTGCTGCTGATCGGTCTGGCCGCCGCCGTCGGCCTGGGCGGCATCGACCTGACGCATTTCTGGGCGTCGCTGATCCTGCTCGGCATCGGCTGGAACTTCGGTTTCCTGGGCGCTTCGGCGCTGGTGCTCGAATGCCACGAACCGGCGGAAAAGACGCGCGTGCAATCGTTCAACGATTTCATCATCTTCGCCCTGATGACCATCGGCTCCTTCGCTTCCGGCGGCCTGCTGTCCGCTTACGGCTGGAACACGGTGCTCTGGGTGTCCTTCGCGCCGCTGGCGCTAGCCGTGATGGCGCTGGCGAAGGCGACGCGGCGGGTGTGAGCGGTTTTGTTTTCCGGCGGCGGGAACCGTAGAATCCGCCTTTTACGCCAACCCCGGAACGCCCCATGCGCCACCCCAAGCAAGTCCTGTTCGCCGGCGAGAAGCCCTTTCCCGTCTTCCCCGCCGCCGACCATTACGCCGGTTCGGAAAAGCTGATGCAGAAGGCCCTGCAACTCCAGCAGGAACTCGGCCCGATCTTCGACATCACCTGCGACTGCGAGGATGGCGCGCACGCTGGAGCCGAGCGCGAGCACGCCGAGATGGTGGCGGCGCTCATCAATGGCGCCGACAACCGCTTCAACCGCGTCGGCACGCGCATTCACGACGTCACCCACGCGCACTGGCGGCAGGATCTCGACATTCTGGTGGGCCGGGCTGGCAACCGCCTGCCCTTCATCACCCTGCCCAAGCCGTGCAGCGCCGGCGACGTGCAGACGCAGATCGAAGCCCTGCGCGAAACCGAAAGCGCCTACGGCATCGAGCGGCGCATTCCCGTGCATGTGCTGATCGAAACCCACGGCGCGCTGCGCGAGGTGTGGGAAATCGCCGCCCTGCCCGGCGTCGAATCGCTCGATTTCGGCCTGATGGACTTCGTTTCCGGCCACCACGGCGCGATTCCCGGCAGCGCCATGAAAAGCCCCGGGCAATTCGAGCATCCGCTGATCGCCCGCGCCAAATGCGAAATCAGCGCCGCCGCCCTGGCCAACGGCATCGTCCCGGCGCACAACGTCACCACCGAACTGAAAGACCTCGACACCATCCGCGACGACGCCCGGCGCGCCCGCCGCGAATTCGGCTATCTGCGCATGTGGAGCATTCACCCGAACCAGATCGTCCCCATCGTCGAAGCCATGCGCCCGGATTTCTCCGAGGTCGAAATCGCCGCCGACATCCTGCGCGCCGCGCAAGAAAAGGACTGGGGGCCGATCCAGCACGCCGGCAGGCTGCACGACCGCGCGTCCTACCGCTATTACTGGGAGCTTCTGGAACGCGCCCACGTCACCGGCATGGATTTGCCCATCGCCGCCAGGGAAGCCTTCTTTGCCTGATTTCGTGGCGGAATCCGTGTCCGATAGTGCGTCCAACGGCGCGCCCGGTGTTGCGTCCAACAGCGCGCCGCTCACCCTGCTCTACCGCGATGCCAATCTGGTCGCCATCGACAAACCCGCCAACCTGCTGGTGCATCGCTCCGAAATCGACCGCCACGAAACCCGTTTCGCCGTGCAGATGCTGCGCGACCAGATCGGGCAGAAAGTCTGGCCGGCGCACCGCCTCGACCGCGGCACCTCGGGCGTCCTGCTCTTTGCCCTCAAGCCGGAACTCGCCGCCGCCCTGGGTCGGCAATTCGCCGCCGGGGCCGTCGCCAAGCGTTATCTTGCCGTGGTACGCGGCCATCCGCCGGAAAGCGGCAGCATCGACCATCCGCTCTCACGCCAGCGCGACGACTACGAATTCCAGGGAGAGCGCAGCAGCCGCGAAGCGCAACTCGCCCTGACGCATTTCCGGCGGCTGGCGACGGTGGAATTGCCGATCGCCGTCGAGCGTTACCCGCAAAGCCGCTACGCCTTGCTCGAACTCACGCCCGTCACCGGGCGCAAGCACCAGATCCGCCGCCACCTGAAACACCTCGCCCACCCCATCATCGGCGATTCGACCTACGGCAAGGGCCGGCACAACCGCTACTTCGCCGGGGAACTCGACTGCCGCCGCCTGTTGCTGGCGTGCACCGCGCTGCGCCTGACACATCCGGTCACGCAGGAAGAATTGTGCCTGCACGCGCCGCCCAGCGGCGATTTCGCCGCATTGTTACAGCGCTTCGGCTGGCCCGCTCAGTAAGCGAGCGCGCTTTCCAGCCGGGAAAACGAAGTCATGCCGCGCCCGAGCTCGACCAGTTCGTGCCCCAAGGCATCGCGCGCCGACACCATGCCCACGGCCCGGCCCTGGGCATCGAGCACCGGCACATGGCGAAAACCGCCATCGGCCATGAGCAGCAGCGCCTGGGTCAGCGGTTTGTCTTCCGAGATGCACACCGGGTCCGGCACCATCACCTCACCGACCGTGGTGCCATCCGGATCACGCCCCGGCGCAAGAATGCGCGTCAATGCGTTGCGCTCGGTAAAAATACCGGCGATGCGCGTGCCTTCGAGTACCAGCAAGGCACCGATGTGCTTTTCCACCATCAACCGACATGCTTCGCGCACGCTCATGCCAGGATGCGCGCTGACCAGAGGATGCTCGGCGATGACCTCACGAATGATCCGGATTCCCATCATTTGTCTCCTTTTTTATTTCCGAATCCTGCAGATCCGGAATGCCCGACAAGAAAGACACATTGTGGTCACCCCACCACGATTAGGCAAGGGCAAGAGGGCGGGCGCGGGGCGCCGTGTCAGCCAGAGCAAGTTTCAGCGCGACAGGAAGTCATGCACCACGCGCACCCGGGCGTCTGCCCGGGAAAGTTCGACGAAACCGATTGCACCGGGGCGGCTCGCTACCCAATCGAGCACTTCTTCACTGCTCTTGACGCGCAGCGGGGGATTCAAGCGGCCGGTGAATTGCTGGCGCGACCAGTAGGCGTCCACTTCCGCCAGTTCCTTGCCGACCAGCAGGCGATAAAACTGCTCACGTAGCGGATGGTTGCCCTGCAAATCCACCGGCAAGGCTTCCTGACCGTTGAAAAACAAACGGTTACGGCCAAAAAACACATGCACGACCTCATTGCGCGTCATCGCCGCGACACCGCTGCGCGCATTCACGATCACCACCAGATCCGCCCATGCCACCTGCCAACCCGAACCGATGCACAACGCGAAGAGGAGAAAGAAGCGGCGCATGGGGTCAGAAAACGACATCCAGGCTCAGAGAGAACACATCCACCTTGCCATTCCAGCGCGCCACATCTTCCATGCGGTAGGGAAAAATCGACGCAGGCCGCCCACGTACGCGATCCCACTGCACCTTGAGGGCCAGGTTGCGGGCGAAATCCCAGCGCGTGCCGACGAATACGGTTTTCTGGTCGCTATGCGAGCTGGCGCGCACGGCTGCCACGACCGGGCCTTTGCCCTGACTCGCACGCCGCGAATACACCCGCGACACCCCCAGATACGGCGTCCACTCCCGCACGCGATACCCCGCCAGCACGTAGGCGGCGCTCGAATCTTCCAGGGCGCGCGTGCCCTGATCGATGCGGTTGAGCATGGCCTGTACCTGCAAGGGCCCCTGGTCATACACCAGGCCGAGTGCGTAGTAATGGCTGCGCTTGCCTTCGAGTTGCAGCAATTGCGCGTCTGCCGGCGATATTGAGACACCTTCGGATGCCAGCACCGGAACCAGCGGCAGATCGTGCGCGAAACGGATGTTGGCGTAACCCACGCGCCCGGTCCAGGGGCCGTGCTGATACTCGAGATAACCGCCCAGCATCGGCGAGCCGCTGATATTCCACTGCTCGTCTGCCAGCGGCGCCTTGCCCCGGGAAATGCCGTAAAACAAATTGCTGCGCAGCACCCCTTCGCCGACCACCTGATTCAGGCTGGCATCCGCGCCGTCAATGGTGTGAAAAGGGAGATACCAGAAATAGTCGCCAGCCGGACGCACACTGAGGAAGGAATAGCCGACCCAGCGCGAATCGGCCTGCATAAAGAATTCAGTGCCCAGGCGGCCAAGGCGCAGGCTGATGTTGGGATCAGGCTGGTATTTGACGAAAGCCCAGGAGAATTCAGGCTGGAAAGTCCGGTCGAAACGGTAACGGCTCAGGCCTTGCACCGTGACCTGCCACTGCGGCGTCGGTTGCCAGTCGGCCTGCAAGCCCAGGAGGCTGTCGGTTTTTGCCGTCCAGTTTTTTTTCGCACCGCGCGCCTGTGACAGATCGCGCACGAATTCAACGTCATCGGTACTCGTGCGCACCGCCCCGAGCGTGGCAAAGCCGCTGATGCGGAAAGTTTCGCCGGGGCCACCGGAGCCAACAACGCCGCCGCCTGCGGCGTCACCTTCTTCGGCGCTGTGCGCAGACAGCGCCAGACAGGAAGCCAGCGCACACGCCAGAAGTCGCCACTCCCCGTTCACCATTCCCCGTTCATCCTCATGCGCTCCTGACTTACACGGCGTTGGGCAGCGCGATCCTCTGTTCGGTGCTGAACTGGTAATCCTGGAAAATGTGTTCCGCCGACGGAATCAGGTAGCTGCCGTCGGCCTGGCGCACGGTCGTATCCTTCAGGCGCCAAGTCAGTTGGCCGCAAGTCCAGATGTCGAAATTGCGCATGTGGGTACACAGGCAGGTTTTATCCATGACCTTGACCTTGCGCGCACCGGGATGCGCCGCCACCTCGCGGTTGTAGGAGGTGATGTAGGAACACTTGCCGTTGGCGTCGAGCAGGTAGCCGTAGGCCTCGCAGTTGGGACGGATGCCGTCGCCGATGCCGGGGCTGCCCTTGAGCATGCGCATCGGGTAGCCGGTGGGCGAAATCTGGTTCACCTCGATGTCGTCCTCGGTGGCCTTGAAGTATTCCTGCTTGGCCTTGTCCGGCAGGCCGCATTCCGCCGCCACGGTGAAGCGCGTCGCCACCTGCACGGCTCCCGCGCCGGCATCGAGAAACTGCGCGGCGTCGGTGCCGGTGAAGATGCCGCCCGCCGGGATGACCGGGATGTCGAGCTGCTCGCCACGCAAGTAAGCAAGCACTTCGGCGACGATGGTCGCCAGATCGTATTGCGCCCAATCCATGCCGAAACCGAGGTGGCCGCCCGCCAGCGGGCCTTCGACGACGACGAAATCGGGCAGACGGTTGGTGCGCTGGTTCTTTTTCAGGAAGAGTTGCAGGGCGCGCACGGAAGAGACGATGATGCCCAGCTTGGCGTCACGGAAACGCGGGTGATCCTCGATCAGCGCGAAGGAGCCCAGATGCAGGCCCGCCGCCAGGGTAATGCCCTCGATACCCGCATCGAGCGCCGCCGACAGCCGCACCTTGAGGGTTTCCTTGGGCGCGTTCATGGTCAGTTTTTCCATGCAGTTGATGAACACCAGACCGCTGCCCGTCTTGCGCGTCATGGTGGCCTCGACGTGCAGGCGCGTGGCTTCTTCCAGCCGCCCCAGGTCGAACTTGACCGGCGATTTATCCTCGTTGTTGACGTTGTACTTGTAGAGCGCGAGCTTTTCCTTGACGTGCTTGGTGTCGTAGCGGCGGTCCGAAACGGTGTTGATCATCGCATCGGAAATGTGGCCGACCCCCCCCAGGCGGGCAGCTTCCAGCGCCAAATCGGCCGTGGATATATCCACGCCCATGCCGCCGATCATGATGGGAACCAATTCATGCTTGCCGAGCCGCAAGCGGAAATCATCCACACGCTTCATTGATGTCCTTAGAAAAACCTGCGGGCCGGCACAGAGACCGGCCCGGAAAGCCCCGATTCTACGCGATTGCCCCCCTTCCTGTGCAGTACTCTGGCCTAAATCAAAGGCCGCCGCTGGCCGACTTGCTATAGTTGCCACGCTTTACGCATAAAAAATACGTTTTTCTCCTCTTTCCCCAACCGTTTTCTCCCGTTTCGTTCATGTCCCTGCTCCGTCACCCCCTCTGGCTGGTCGGTTTCCGCCCGTTTTTCCTCCTCGGCTGCGTTTCCGGCGCAATCCTGCCCATCGTCTGGGCGATGGCTTTCTCCGGCCGCCTGCCCTTGTCCGCCAGCCCGGTCAGCGCCCTGCACTGGCACGCCCACGAGATGTTCTTCGGCTTCGGCTGGGCCGTGCTCGGCGGCTTTCTGCTCACCTCGACCAAGAACTGGGTGAGCGTGCGCGGCCACCACGGCGCCGGGCTGGTTTTCCTCGCCGCCGCCTGGCTGTTCGAGCGCCTGGGCATGGCCTTCGGCGCGCACTGGCCGCACCCCCTGTTTCTGCTGTCGAACAACCTCTTTCTCGGCAGCATCGTCCTCATGCTGCTATGGACGCTGATCCGCTACCGCAAGCAGGACAGCTACGCCGACAACCTGTTCTTTTTCGTGCTGCTGCCCGCCTTCATCGTCGCCAAGCAGTTCATGCTTTTCGGCGATTTCAAGACCGGCAGCGACATGGCGCTGGCGCTCTTTCGCCTCGCCTTTCTGGTCATGCTGGAGCGCACGCTGACGCAGTTCATGAAAGGCGTCTTTCAAGTCCAGATTCTGCGCAAACCGGCGCTCGACATGCCGATCAAGCTGCTCGGCCTGATCCTGGTCGGCGGCTTCCTCCTTCCGCCCGCCCTCAGCGCCCTGCTCTCGCTGCTGCTGGCCGCGCTGCTCATGATCCGCTTCGCGTTCTGGAAACCGCTGCTCACTGCCCGGCGCATCGACATCGGCATCATGTACGTCGGCTATCTCGCCATCGTCGGCCAGTTGCTGCTGGTCGCGGCCAGCGCCTTCACCGATCTCGGGCTGATCGGCTCAGTCACCACCCACCTGTTCACCTTCGGCGCGATGGGTTGCATCATCCCCGCCATGATCGTGCGCATCGCCAACGGCCACACCGGGCGCAAAGTGGTATTCGGCGCGCTGGACAAGGGCATTCTCTACATCATGCTCGCCGCCCTGCTGATCCGCGTCCTGATCCCGCAACTCGCCCCGGAAAAATACCTCGCCACCATCCACGCCGCCGCAACCTGCTGGCTGGTCGGCTTCGGCCTGCTCGGCTGGCGCTATATCCCTTACCTGATGCAGCCAAGGGTGGATGGCCGGGAGCATTGATGGACGGTTTGATATGGGTTTAGGTTTGCAACAGCGAAATAAATCCTCATGGCATAATCCGCAAAAATGCCATTGGATTTACCATGCCCGCCACCCCCTACGACGGCCTCTACAAGCAACTCTTTTCCCACCCGCCGATGGTCGAAGCCCTGCTGCGCGGCTTCGTGCATGAGGACTGGGTTT
>URNG01000047.1 GCA_900549295.1 uncultured Rhodocyclaceae bacterium | reverse complement strand
CCACCCGCTTTCTGCGCGAAGGCCGGGCGCAGACGCTGCTCATCATCGTCGGCGTCGGAGTGGGCGTGGCGGTGATCGTGTTCATGTCGGCCCTGCTCACCGGCTTGCAGGAGAACATCGTCAAGCGCACCCTGAGTTCGCAGGCGCATCTGGTGCTGCTGCCCACCGAGGAAATCGCCCGCCCGCAGCAGGGGGCCGAACGGACCCTGATCCAGCGGCAGGCGCAGCGCCTGCGTTCGATCGACCAATGGCAGCCCCTGCGCGACCGCCTGGAAACCCTGCCGGAAATCGCCGCCGTGTCGCCGGTGGCTTCCGGCCCGGCCTTCGCCGTGCGCGGCGACGCCAACAAGGCCATCACCCTGTACGGCATCGTGCCGGAACGCTACACGCAGGTGATCGACCTGCACGACAAGATCGTGGCCGGAGAATTGCGCGCCAACGCGGGCGAAGCGGTGATCGGCATCGAACTGGCGCGCGAACTCGGCGCGGGTCTGGGCGACAAGCTGCGCGTCAATGCGGGCAGCGGCGCCACCGACACGCTGACCATCGTCGGCCTGTTCGATCTCGGCAACAAGACGGCCAATGGCCGCAACGTCTATGTCGGGCTGCGCAGCGCGCAGAATCTGCTCGACCTGATCGGCGGCGTGTCGCACATCGACCTCGCGCTGCACGACATGTACGCAGCGGAAACCCTCGCCCAGCGGCTGGCCGGCGAAACCGGGCTGGTGGCCGACAGCTGGATCAAGACCAACAGCCAGTTCTTCACGGCGCTCAACTCGCAGCGCGTGTCCAGCAACCTGATCCGCTTCTTCATCGCCCTCTCGGTGGCTTTCGGCATTGCCAGCGTGCTGGTGGTTTCCGTCGTCCAACGGGCGAAGGAAATCGGCATCCTGCGCGCCATGGGTACCAGCCAGGGGCAGATTTTGCGCACTTTCCTGCTGCAAGGCGGCATCGTCGGCCTGCTCGGCTCCCTGCTCGGTTCGGCGCTGGCCATGCTGTGTCTGGCGGTGTGGCGCACGCTCGCCACCAACCCGGACGGCACGCCGATGTTCATGATCGAAGTGCCACCCGCCCTGATACTGGTGACGGCCGCCGGGGCCAGCCTGGTCGGCGTGCTCGCCGCCCTGCTCCCGGCCCGGCGCGCGGCGCGGCTCGACCCGGTGGTGGCGATCCGTGGCTGAAGTCCTGCACCTGAACGGCATCCGCAAGAGCTACCCGAGCGGCGAGGGAGAAACGGAGATCCTGCACGGCATCGACCTCGCCCTGCAAGCCGGCGAATTCGCCGCGCTGATCGGCCCTTCCGGCTCCGGCAAAAGCACCCTGCTCAACCTCATCGGTCTGCTCGACCGCCCCAGCGGCGGCGAACTGCGGATCAGCGGCAGCCCCACCAGCCACCTGCCGGAAGCCGCCATCACCCGCCTGCGCGGACAGCACATCGGCTTCGTCTTTCAGCATCACCTGCTGATTCCCGCCTTCACGGCCCTGGAAAACGTGATGATGCCGCTGCTCGTCGAGCGCGGCCGCCCCGACCTACCGATGCGCGAACGGGCTGCGCAATTGCTGGCGGCGGTAGGCTTGCAGGAGCGCGCCGACTACCCGGCCAGCAAGCTCTCCGGCGGCCAGCAGCAGCGCGTTGCCATCGCCCGCGCACTGGCCATGCGCCCGGCGCTGGTGCTGGCCGACGAACCCACCGGCAACCTCGACACCCACACCGCCGACAGCATTTTTTCCCTGCTGCGGCGCATCAATCAGGAAGAAGGCACCAGCTTCCTGATCGTCACCCACGACCCGCGCCTGGCCGAACGCTGCGACCGCATCATCGAACTGGTGGATGGACAGATCGTTGCGGATCGGGGGAATCCGTGACGGCCAAGTCAGACTGACCGGCCCGTCCGGGAAATGCTCAAGGAAGTTCTGAATCAATCAAAACCGTTCGGGCTGAGCCTGTCGAAGCCCTTGATTTTGCAGTTGATGCTCTTCGACAAGCTCAGGGCGAACGGATTTTTTCAGAGTTTCATCAACCCGCCGTCGGCAACTCCGCCAACACCGCCAGCGCCTCGCGGTAGGCATGCGGATCGGGGTAGCGCAGGGTTTCCGGCGGCAGCAGGCGGGCCACCCGCTGCGCCCGCGTTGCGTCGGGTTGCGGCTGCCAGCGGGCCAGCACGTCGGCGGCGGCTTCCGGCGAGTTGCACACGAGCAGCATGTCGCAGCCGGCCGCCCAGGCGGTTTCGACGCGGGCCAGCATGTCACCGGCAACACCGGCGCCGGCCATCGACAGGTCGTCGGTGAAGATGACGCCCTGAAAGCCCAGGTCGGCGCGCAGGTAGTCCAGCCAGCGGCGGGAAAACACCGCCGTGTGGCAATCGACGCAGGAATAGATGACGTGCGCCGCCATCACGGCGTCCAGCTTCAGTTCGCGATAGGGGCGCAGGTCCTCCGTCATGGCGGCAAGGCTGCGTTCATCGACCGGCAATTCGACGTGCGAATCGGGGATCACGTAGCCGTGGCCGGGGAAATGCTTGCCGCAGCAGCCCATGCCACCGGCGCGCAGACCTTCGTCGAGCGCGGCGGCCAGGGCGACGACCGCCACCGGGTCGCGGTGGAAAGCGCGGTCGCCAATCACCCGCGACGGGCCGTAATCGAGGTCAAGCACCGGCGTGAAGGAAAAATCGACGCCGCAGGCGCGCAGTTCCGCCGCCAGCACGAAGCCCGCCGCCCGCGCCGTCCGCAGTCCCGTTTCCGGCGACTGGTCGTAACGCTCGCCCAAGAGGCGCATGGCGGGCAGGCGCGTGAAGCCTGTGCGGAAACGCTGCACCCGCCCGCCTTCGTGATCGACCGCGATCAACAGGCGCGGCGCGCGCAGGGCGTGGCGCAGTGCATGGATCTCGGCGCACAACGCGGCAAGCTGGGCGCGGTCGCGGTAATTGCGCGTGAACAGAATGACGCCGCCGACTAGCGGGTGACGCAGGCGTTCCCGCTCCAGCGCCGTCAGTTCGTGACCAGCGACGTCGATCATCAGGGGGCCGGGGAGATTCGTCATGGGTGGCTCGCTTGAAAAGGGAAAGGTCCGCCGCACGGGCGTGGCGCGTGGTGCTTTTTCACGCTCCCTGCTGGACGGGGAAAATGGGCTGCACCGTCCGCTTTCACCGCTTTTCCAGTATCACGTAGGCCACGGCGTAATCGGTTTCGTCGCTGATGGAAAGATGGGCGGTCAGCCCGCGCTCCGCCACCGCCGCCGCCAGCACGTCGTGAAAAACGAACTGCGGCTTGCCGAGCGCATCGTGGCCGACGCCGAGCGCGGGCAGCAGCACCGGCGCGCGCACGCCGCTGCCGAACGCCTTGGCGAAGGCTTCCTTGGCGGCGAAGCGTTTGGCGAGGAAGCGCCCCTTGTCGGCGGCGGCGGCGAAATCGGCGAATTCTTCCGGGGCCAGCAGCTTTGCCAGCGCCTTGTCGCCGTGCCGCTGCCACAGGCCGCGCAGGCGCTCCACCGCCACGATGTCGGTGCCGATACCGTGGATCATGCGTTCTCGGGGCTGCTGGCGGCGGCGCGCATGAGCGCCTTCATTTCGCGCACGGCTTCGCGCAGGCCGACGAAAACCGCCCGGCTGACGATGGCGTGGCCGATGTGCAGTTCGCGGATGCCGGCCAGCCGCGCCACCGGCTGCACGTTGTAGTAATTGAGCGCGTGTCCGGCGTTGAAGCGCATGCCCAGGCCGCGGATTGCCGCACCGGCCGCCCGGATCTTCGCCAGCTCCGCCTGCACCGCCGGCGCTTCGACGTCGCGCCCCTGCTCGTGAAAGGCGTGCGCATAGGGGCCGGTATGGATTTCGCAGACGCGCGCGCCGATGCGGGCAGCGGCCTCGATCTGCGCGATTTCGGCGTCGATGAACACGCTGGTCACGATGCCCGCGCCGCTCAGGCGGGCGATGATTTCCCGCAGGCGGCTTTCCTGCCCGAGCACGTCGAGGCCGCCCTCGGTGGTGATTTCGTGCCGCCCTTCCGGCACCAGCATCGCCATTTCCGGCTTCAGCGCGCAGGCGATGCCGAGCATTTCCTCGGTCGCCGCCATTTCCAGATTGAGCTTGATCTGGGTCGATTCGCGCAAACGCCGCACGTCGGCGTCCTGAATGTGGCGGCGATCCTCGCGCAGATGCACGGTGATGCCGTCGGCCCCGCCCAGATGCGCTTCCACCGCCGCCCATGCGGGATCAGGCTCGTAGGTGCGGCGCGCCTGGCGAATGGTGGCGACGTGGTCGATATTGACGCCCAGTTCGATCATGGTTTCATCCTTTGCAGAAAATTCAGGCGGGCTGTTCGGGACAGCGGACGAGCAGCGCCACGGCCTGCGCTTCGATGGCTTCGGCGCGCCCCAGGTAGCCCAGTTTTTCGTTCGTCTTGCCCTTGACGTTCACGCAGGCGGCAGCGATGCCGAGATCGGCGGCGATGTTGGCGACCATGGCCGGGGCGTGCGGCGCGAGCTTGGGCTGCTGCGCGATGAGGGTGGCGTCCACGTTCACCACCCGCCAGCCCTGCTCCGCCGCCAGCGCGACGGCGGCGCGCAGCAGCACGCGGCTGTCCGCGCCTTGGTAACGCGGGTCGGTATCGGGGAAATGGCGGCCGATGTCGCCCAGGCCGGCAGCGCCGAGCAGCGCGTCGGTGATGGCGTGCAGCAGCGCGTCGGCATCGGAATGGCCGAGCAGGCCGAGCGCGTGGGGGATTTCCACGCCGCCCAGGATCAGTTTGCGCCCGGCCACCAGACGATGCACGTCGTAGCCTTGGCCAACCCGGAAATTCAGGATTCCAGACATGCTTGCTCCCGCAAAATCAGCGCCGCCAGCGCGAGGTCGGCGGGGTAGGTCACTTTCAGATTGCTGGCCGAACTGGCGACCAGTCTGGGCTGCAGGCCGGCTGCTTCGATGGCCCCGGCTTCGTCGGTCACTTCACTCTGCGCCGCCAGCGCCCGGCGCAGCAGGCCGTAGCGGAACATCTGCGGCGTCTGCGCCTGCCACAGCCCGCCGCGCGGCTCGGTGGCCGCCACCCGCTGATTGGCGTCGGCGCGTTTCAGAGTGTCCGCCACCGGCACGGCGAGCAGGCCGCCGACGGGGTCGTCCGCCAGTTCGTCGAACAGGGTGTCGAGGAGCGCCTGCGTCAGACAGGGGCGCGCCGCGTCGTGCACCAGCACCCAATCGTCGTCCGCCGCCACCATCGCCGCAGCCTGCAAACCGTTATGCACGCTCTCGGCGCGGCTGGTACCGCCGCAATAGGCGCTCTCCACCTTTGCCCCCAGAGCCGACCAGTCGTAATGCAGCCAGCAGGGATCATCCGGGGACAGCACCACCCATACCCGCTCGATGCGCGGATGCGCCGCCAACGCGGCGAGCGTGTGGTAAATGAGAGGGCGACCGTTGAGGTCGAGGTACTGTTTCGGCCGGTTGGCCCCGAAACGGGCGCCGCTGCCGGCAGCGGGAACGATTGCGAAATATCTGGGCATGCCGTAATTTTAGCGAAGAACGCCGTTTTCAGCGAAGAACGCTGCTGTCAGCGCCGCTTTCCGAGTCACCACCCGCCGCCCACCTTTCCCGCAAAGGCCACTTCATGAGCTTTCTCGCCCCCGAACTCGCCACGCCGGTCGAAGCCTTCGCCACGGCGCTGGGCATCGGCCTTCTGATCGGCATGGAACGCGAACGGCGCAACGACTCCGCCGCCGGGCTGCGCACCTTCGCCCTGGTTTCCATGCTCGGCTGCCTGTTCGCGCTGCTTGGCGAGCAAAGCGGCGGCCCGTGGCTGCTGGCGGTGGGACTGGTGGTGCTGGCGCTGTCGATGATCGCCTCGAATTTCTCGGCCAAGCAGGAAGAGCAGTATCGCGGCTTCACCTCGGAAGCGGCGATCATCGTCACCTATGGCCTCGGCGCGGCGGTCTGGCTCGGTTACGCCCAGGTGGCGGTGATGCTGGCGCTGGCGACCACCATGCTGCTTTATTTCAAGACCGAGCTGAAAGCCATCAGCGAGCGAATGACGGCCAAGGACATCAACTCCATGCTGCAATTCGGCGTGCTGGCGCTGGTGATTTTGCCCATCCTGCCGGACGGCAATTTCGGCCCTTACGGCGCGATCAACCCGCGCCAGGTGTGGTGGCTGGTGGTGCTGATTTCCGGGCTGGCGCTGGCCGGCTATCTGGCCCTGCGCATCATCGGCACGCAGCATGGCGCGGCGCTGCTCGGCATTTTCGGCGGGCTGGCCTCGTCCACCGCGACGACCATGATGTTCTCCCGCCACGCCAACGAGCACGCGCATCTGGTGCGCATGTCGGCGCTCGTCATTCTGATCGCCAACGTAATGGTGATGATCCGCCTGGGCGTCATCGCCGGCCTGCTGGCTCCGGCGCTCCTGCCCGCCATCGCCACGGTGTTCGCCTGCGGCATCGCGCCGGGCGTCCTGATGGCGGCGCACGGCTGGAAGATCCTGCGCGCTTCCGGTGAATTGCCGGTGCCGGAAATCAAGAATCCGACCGAACTGAAAACCGCCCTCACCTTCGGCGCGCTCTACGCCCTCATCCTGCTCGCCGCCGCCTGGTTGCAGGACATCGCCGGCAGCAGCGGCCTTTACGCCGTGGCGCTCGCTTCCGGCCTGACCGATGCCGACGCCAGCGTGTTGTCCACGCTGCGCATGTTCAACCTGGAACGCATCGTCGGCCACGATGCGGTGATCGCGGTGACGCTCGCCCTGATCGCCAACCTGATCTTCAAGATCGGACTGCTCGTCAGCATCGGTGGCAAGCCGCTCGCCCGCCACGCCCTGCCCGGCCTGCTGGCGATTGGCGGCGGCATGGTTGGCGGACTTTTCCTGGTGTAAAGGCATGCCGCTGCGCCATTTTTCCCTGCCGCTGCCACTGGCCAACGCCAGCCTGCACGGCCAGTTGCTGTGCCCGGCCACGGCCCGGCGTTTGTTCGTCATCGCGAAACCGCACCGCATCGCCATCAACGATCCTGTCGCGCAGTATTTTCTGCAGGCCGGCGAGGCCGTTCTCGCCGCCGAATTATTGACGGAGCGCGAAGCGGCCTACGCCGAGGCGACGCAGGATACCGCCCGTCTCACCGCCCGTTTGTTGCAGCTTCTGGAATTCATAGGCGCCGATGCCGATACCCAGAACCTCGACCTGGTGCTCCTTGCCAGCGACGACGTCAGTCCGGCAGCGCTGCGTGCCGCAGCCCGGCGCGACGCCCAGGTGGCAGCCCTGGTAGCGTACGGCGGCCTGATCGACCGGGCCGGCCGGGAAGCCCTGCAGCTTTTGCGGGCGCCGCTCCTCTTTTTATGCGCTGCAGAAGACCATTACGCCCGCGCCGCCTGGCAGCGGGCCCGGATTCATCTCTCCTGCCCGCATGCCAGCCAAGCGCTCGCTCCCGGCGCGGAAACCGCAGCGCAAATTGCGGCGTGGCTGGCCCAGGCCGCTCACTTACGCCGCTTGTAAAGCGCGAAATAACGTGCCCACTCGGTGAAGGAAATTTCCCGGATGCTCATCTGGCGTCTGCGGCGACGGCGTCGTTCGACGACCTCGCCTGCCGCACGCGCATCGACACCCGAAACCCGGCGGTCCCGGCTGATTCGCTTCTCATTGAACATGGCTTGCCATCCAGGCACGGAAAGTCGCACATCATAAAATGACATTGCGGATTTATCCAGCCCGAAAAAACCTCTTGCCTGCGCAGCGATCATTCACAAATAAAATTGCTGCGGCGCACAAAATTGCAATAATCGTGATACGATTCGCCCCACAAATTTCAACACCCCTATCACAAATCAGGAGATGTCCATGAGCCTCAACGTCGAACAATTCGCCGCCGCCAACAAAGCCACCGTCGATTCCCTGCTGGCTGTCGCCAACACTGCCCTGGCTTCCGCCGAGCGTGTCGCCGCCCTCAACCTGAGCACCGCCCGCAGCGCCCTGGAAGACGCCGCCAGCAACGCCCGCAGCGTGATGGAAGCCAAGACCCCGCAAGCCGCCCTGGAAGCCCAGAAGGCCATGGCCCAGCCGGCGCTGGAAAAGGCCGCCGCCTACTCGCGCTCGATCTACGAAATCTCCAGCCAGACCCAGCAGGAACTGGCCAAGATGGCTGAAAGCCAGTTCAGCGAATTCCAGAAGTCGGTCGCCAACATGGTCGAACTGGCCGCCAAATCGGCTCCGGCCGGTTCCGAAGGTGCCGTCGCCGCCGTGCAGAGCGCCATCGCCGCCGCCAACTCGGCCTTCGGCAACATGAACGGCATCGCCAAGCAATTCGCCGACGCCGCCCAAAAGAACATGGCTGCCGCCTTCAAGCAAGGCAAGTAAGCCTCTGCCGCGCCTGCGGGCGCTGCGCACGGACCCTGCCAGCGGCAGGGTTTTTTTGCGCCTTTTTTCGGGATGCGCGCACGAGCGCGCCGCAACGAACACTTCGCGCGCAAATCGCCTAAACTGACGACATGGTGCGCTCCGTTCTGCTTTTCGGTCAGTTGTTCGATTTTCTCGCCGACCCGGGCGCGGAAGGTGTGGCGGGGGCGTATCGGCACGTCGTAGCAGGTGCCTTGTGGATCGTCGACGGCCGCATTGCCGGTCACGGCCCACGGGAGACGGTGCTGGCGCGCATTCCGGCAGAAACGCGGGCCGTCACCGCGCAATACGACTACGGCGCGCGGCTCATCCTGCCCGGTTTCGTCGACAGCCACTGCCATTACCCGCAGGCCACGGTGCTTGCTTCTCCCGGCAAGGATCTGCTCGACTGGCTGGCGCGCTCCATCTTTCCGGCGGAAGCGGCGCTCGCCGATCCGGAAATCGCTGCACGGCGCGCGGATTATTTTCTCGATCGCCTGCTCGCCCACGGCACGACGACGGCTTCGGTATTCGCCACGGTGCACGCGCATTCCGTCGATGCCTTCATGGCGGCAGCGGAAAAACGGCATTTGCGCATGCTCTGCGGCAAGGTGATGATGGACCGTTGCGCCGTTTCTGCGCTCTGCGATGCGCCGGACACTTCCGAACGCGACTGCCTCGGGCTGATCGAACGCTGGCACGGCCGGGAACGGCTGCGCTACAGCGTGACGCCGCGTTTTGCGCCGACTTCCAGCCCGGATCAACTCGCTCTGGCGGGAGCCCTGTTGCGCAGCCGGCCCGATCTGCATCTGCAATCCCATCTGGCGGAAAACACCGCCGAACTCGCGGCAGTCGCCCGACTTTACCCGGAGCGGCGCGATTATCTCGATGTCTATGCGCACTACGATCTGCTCGGCCCACGCACGATTTACGGTCACGGCATTCATCTTTCCCCACGCGAAACGGACGAACTTGCCGCCACCGGCACGGCGCTAGCCCACTGCCCGAGTTCCAACCTCTTTCTCGGCAGTGGTTTCTTCCCGCTCGCCGAACGCTGCGCCGCTGGCATTCCCGTCGGTTTGGGCAGCGATGTCGGTGCCGGCACCTCGTTCAGCATGCTGCGCACCCTGCATGCCGCCTATCTGGTGGCGCAGACCCGGGGCCGCCCGCTTGCGCCTTGGCAGGGCTGGTATCTCGCCACCCTGGGCGGGGCGCGCGCGCTCGGCCTAGCGGATTACATCGGCAATTTCCTGCCCGGCAAGGAAGCCGACTGCGTGGTGCTCGATCCGCTGGCCCTGCCCGAACTGGCGATGCGCCTGGAGCACACGGACGATCTCGCCGATACCTTGTTCGCGCTGATGCTGCTCGGCGACGAGCGCTGCGTGCACGCCGTGCACATTCTCGGCCAGCCCGTCCTCGGCAACGCCCTGGCCAGGGCTTAAAATCCCGCCCCATGCAGACACCTTCCTCCAGCGTCCACGCTTCGCCCCTGGGCAAAGCCACCGCCTATTGCGCCGAATACGCGCCCGAGCTTCTTTTTCCCATTGCGCGCCAGGAAAAGCGCGCGGAATTGAGCATCGATCCAGGCGCCCTGCCCTTTGTCGGCATCGATTTGTGGAATGCCTACGAAATTTCCTGGCTCAACCCCAGGGGCAAACCCGTGGTCGCCATGGGCGAATTCCGCGTGCCTGCGGACAGCCCCTGCCTGATCGAGTCGAAATCCTTCAAGCTCTATCTGAACTCCCTCAATCAGAGCCAGTTTGCCGACCTTGCCACGGTTCAAGCCTTGCTTGCCCGCGATCTGTCGGCAGCGGCCCAAGCGCCTGTCCAGGTGCGTTTGCAGGCGCTGGATGTACAGCCCCTGGCACGCATCGCCTACCCGCAAGGCGAACTGCTCGATACGCTGGACATCGCTTGCGCAGACTACCTTCCCGCGCCGCAGCACCTTCGCACCACGGCAGAAGCGCCGCATGAAGCGTGCCTGTATTCGCATCTCCTGAAATCGAATTGCCTGGTCACCGGCCAGCCGGACTGGGCCATGCTGGTGGTCCGCTATCGTGGCCGCCCCATCGATCGCGCGGGTCTGCTGCGCTACATCGTGTCCTTCCGCAATCACAATGAATTTCACGAGCAATGCGTCGAACGCATCTACTGCGACATCATGCGGCGCTGCGCCCCGCAAGCCCTGGCCGTGCATGCGCGCTACACCCGGCGCGGCGGTCTGGACATCAACCCCTACCGCAGCAGCACACCTGAATTCCTAGCTATCGACAACGTGCGCGAAATCCGCCAATGACGGAAGCGTCAAGCCGCTGAAAAACCGCCCGTATGCCGACCAGCATGCCCGCCTGCACGCTGCCGGGCGGCATCCTGCCCGACGGCAGTGTCCTGCGCGTCAGGGCGGGTCATTCCTACGGACGGGTCAATCCTCTTCTTCGCTGTGGACGTGGCCCTGCTCGATTTCTTCCGGGCTGGCGGGGCGGATGGCGGTGACGGTGCAGGTAAAGACGAGCGCCATGCCGGCAAGCGGATGGTTGCCGTCGAGGACGACTTTGTCGTCGGCGATGTCGGTGACGCGGTAGATGACGAAGTCGTCGTCATCACCCTCTTCCGGGCCGCCTTCGAACTGCATGCCGACTTGCAGTTCCTTCGGGAAATCGGCGCGCGGCTCGATCTGCACCATTTCCGCATCGTATTCGCCAAAGGCTTCGTCCGGCTGCAGCTTGACCTGGACGGACTCGCCGACTTTCTTGCCGTGCAGCGCTTCTTCGATTTTCGGAAAAATATCGTCGTAGCCGCCGTGCAGGTAGACCAGCGCTTCGCGCCCTTCATCGACGACCTCGCCGTCAGGATCGGTGACGTGGTAATCGAGGCTGATGATGTGATTCTTGGCAACCTGTTGGCTCATGAGTCGAGTTCCTTGAGTAGTTTCAGCACTTCGGCCGCATGGCCTTTGTAATTGACGTTGTAGAGCGCCTGACGGATGACGCCCTGGCGATCGATGATGAAGGTGGAACGGACGATACCGTATTTCTCCTGCCCGTCGACTTCTTTCGTCTGCCAGACGCCATATTTTTCACAGATTTCGCCGTCGCAGTCCGAGAGCAAGGCCATGCCGATGCCTTCCTTGTCGCGAAAGAGCTGATGCTTCTGGCTGTCGTCGCGGTTGATGCCGAGCACGACGGTGTTCAGTCTGGCGAAATCGGCATCGTGGTCGGAAAAATCCGTCACCTGTTTGGTGCAGCAAGGCGTGCAGTCCTTGGGATAAAAAATCAGCACGACGCGCTGCTTGCCGGCGTAGTCACTGAGTTTGACCGTTTCGAGATCCGCATCGGGGAGTGCAAATGGGGGGGCCAGGTCGCCGATTTCGAGTTGCCCGGTTTCGAGTTGCATATCGCTCTCCTTGAACACCTTGACGGGGTGTTTTTGCGAGCGATTCTAGCGGAGCGGATCAGGCGTGGCTAGCGACAAAACGATTTCCCGTAAAACCCCGTCAAGCCTCTAATGACAAGGGATTACAAAAGATTGTCCGGCTCCTGCAGGGCCGTTTTTCCTACCGCTTTTCTTCCCGTAGCGGACGATCCGGAATCTGCACGAAAGCTTCATCCTGCTTGACCATGCCCAGCTCGAAACGGGCGCGCTCCTCGATTGCTTCGTAGCCTTGTTTCAGGTCGCGCACTTCGGCGTCGAGGCCGGCATTGCGGATTTCGAGCTGGCGGGTTTCTTCCTTCTGCGCTTCCAGTTGCCGACCGTATTCCCAGATTTTCAGCCAGCCGCCCTTCCCCAGCCACAAGGGGTACTGGAGAAGGACGAGCAGAGCCAGAAGGCCGGCGGTCAGCCAGCGCATGCGAAGGGTTTAGCGCAGGTTGTAGAAAGTCTCGCGGCCCGGATAGGACGCGGTATCGCCCAGGTCTTCCTCGATGCGCAGCAGCTGGTTGTACTTGGCGATGCGATCCGAGCGGGACAGCGAGCCGGTCTTGATCTGGCCGGCGTTCAGGCCCACCGCGATGTCGGCGATGGTGGAATCCTCGGTTTCGCCGGAGCGGTGCGAGATCACGGCGGTGTAGCCGGCGCGCTTGGCCATTTCGATGGCGGCGAAGGTTTCCGACAGCGTGCCGATCTGGTTGATCTTGATGAGGATGGAGTTGCCGATGCCCTTCTGGATGCCTTCCTTGAGGATGCGGGTGTTGGTGACGAAGAGGTCGTCGCCGACGATCTGCACCTTCTTGCCCAGGCGGTCGGTGAGGAGCTTCCAGCCCTCCCAGTCACCTTCGGCCATGCCGTCCTCGATGGAGACGATGGGGAACTGGTCGGCCAGATTGGCGAGGTAGTCGGTGAATTGCTCGGAAGTCAGTTGCAGACCTTCGCCGGACAGGTGGTATTTGCCATCCTTGTAGAACTCGGAAGCGGCGCAGTCGAGCGCCAGCAGCACGTCCTGACCCGGCACGTAGCCAGCGGCCTCGACCGCCTGCATGATGATTTCCAGCGCCTCGGCGTGGCTGCCCAGGTTGGGCGCGAAGCCGCCTTCGTCGCCGACGGCGGTGGAATGGCCTTTCTGGTCGAGCAGCTTCTTCAGGGCGTGGAAAATCTCGGCGCCGCAGCGCAGGGCTTCGCGGAAGGTGTTGGCGCCGACCGGCATCACCATGAATTCCTGAATGTCGAGGCTGTTGTTGGCATGCGCGCCGCCGTTGATGATGTTCATCATCGGCACCGGCATCTGCATCGGGGCCATGCCGCCGAAGTAGCGGTAGAGCGGCAGACCGGATTCCTCGGCGGCGGCCTTGGCGACCGCCATCGAGACGGCGAGGATGGCGTTGGCGCCGAGGCGCGACTTGTTGTCGGTGCCGTCGAGTTCGATCATGGTCTGGTCGATGAAGGCCTGCTCCTGGGCGTCGAGGCCGATGATGGCTTCGGAAATTTCGGTGTTGATGTTTTCCACCGCCTGCATGACGCCCTTGCCGAGGTAGCGGCCCTTGTCGCCGTCGCGCAGTTCGATGGCTTCACGCGAGCCGGTGGACGCGCCGGACGGCACGGCAGCGCGGCCCATGACGCCGGATTCCAGCAGCACGTCGGCCTCGACCGTGGGGTTGCCACGCGAGTCGAGGATTTCGCGGGCGATGACATCAACGATGGAACTCATGTTTCTTCCTTTTAATCAAAAAGTTGGAAAATTTTATTAAAGTGAATTATTAAACCTGATTCTTAAAGCTTGTCTTCATCGAAACCCGCCGCCTTGGCCGCCCTGTCCAGCGCCAGGAGCGCCGTCAGCAGGCTTTCCATGCGCGCCAGCGGCCAGGAGTTCGGGCCGTCGGAAAAGGCTTTTTCCGGGCAGGGATGGGTTTCCATGAACAGGCCGGAGATGCCGACGGCCACTGCGGCGCGGGCCAGCACCGGCACGAATTCGCGCTGCCCGCCGGATACCGTCCCCTGCCCGCCCGGCAACTGCACCGAATGCGTGGCGTCGAACACCACCGGGCAGCCGGTGTCGCGCATGATGGCGAGCGAGCGCATGTCGGACACCAGATTGTTGTAACCGAAGGAGGCACCGCGCTCGCAGACCAGGATGTTGTCGGCCCCGCCATTGACTTCGCGCGCCTTGGCGACGACGTTCTTCATGTCGCCAGGGGCGAGGAACTGCCCCTTCTTGATGTTCACCGGCTTGCCGCAGGCGGCCACGGCGTGAATGAAATCGGTCTGGCGGCAGAGGAAGGCCGGGGTTTGCAGCACGTCGACGACGCTCGCCACCTGGGCGACATCATTGGCATCATGCACGTCGGTCAGCACCGGCACGCCGATCTGCGCGCGCACGCCGTCCAGGATGCGCAGGCCGCCGTCGATGCCGGGGCCGCGCACCGACTGACCGGAACTGCGGTTGGCCTTGTCGTAGGAGGCCTTGAAAATGTAGTTGATGCCCAGGCGGGCGCAGATGTCCTTCATCTGCCCGGCCACGTCGACGCACAGTTGCTCCGATTCAGCCGTGCACGGCCCGGCGATCAGGAAGAAAGGCTGCGTCAGGCCCGCCTCAAAACCGCACAGCTTCATGCCTTTTTCTCCTGCTGCGCCGCCAGCGCGGCTTCAACGTAGGACGTGAATAATGGGTGGCCAGCGCGCGGGTTGGAGGTGAATTCAGGGTGGAACTGGCAGGCGACGAACCAGGGATGCACCGCACCCGGCAATTCGATCATTTCGCACAAGTCGGTACCCGGCGCACGCCCGGAAACGACCAGCCCCTTGTCTTCCAGCTGGCCGAGCAGCGCGTTGTTCACTTCGTAACGATGCCGGTGGCGCTCGATGATTTCCGGCGCGCCGTAGATGCGGCGGGCCAGACTGCCCTCTTTCAGCAGACAAAGCTGGCCGCCCAGGCGCATGGTGCCGCCGAGGTCGGATGCCTCGTCGCGCTTTTCGATCTGGCCGGAAGCATCGTGCCATTCGGTAATCAGGCCGATCACCGGGTAGGGCGTATCGGCGACGAATTCGGTCGAATGCGCGTCCTGCATGCCGGCGACGTGGCGGGCGAATTCGACCACGGCCATCTGCATTCCCAGGCAGATGCCGAGGAAAGGCTTGCGCGTTTCGCGCGCATAGCGGATGGCGGCAATCTTGCCCTCCGTGCCGCGCCGCCCGAAGCCGCCCGGCACCAGGATGGCGTCCATCCCGGCCAGGATGCCCGCACCTTCTTTCTCGATGTTTTCGGAGTCGATGTATTCGATTTCGATCTTGCTGCGGGTGTGGATACCAGCGTGTTTGATCGCTTCGATCAGCGATTTGTACGACTCGGTCAGATCGACGTACTTGCCGACGAAGGCGATGCGCACCGTGTGCAGCGGGTGTTCCATTGCGTCGATCAGCTTGTCCCAGGGCGTCAGATCCGCCGCCTTGGCGAGGATGCCGAGCTTGTGGCAGACGATTTCGTCGAGCATCTGCTCGTGCAGCGCGCCGGGAATCTTGTAGATCGAATCGGCGTCCAGACATTCGATGACGGCTTCCGGCATGACGTTGCAGAACAGCGCGATCTTGCGCCGCTCTTCCGCCGGAATCGAGCGGTCGGCGCGGCAGAGCAGAATGTCCGGCTGGATGCCGATCTCGCGCAATTCCTTCACCGAATGCTGGGTCGGCTTGGTTTTCAACTCGCCCGCAGTCGGGATGTAGGGCAACAGCGTCAGGTGCATGTAGCAGACGTTGTTGCGGCCTTCCTCGATGCCCATCTGGCGGATGGTTTCCAGGAAAGGCAGCGATTCGATGTCGCCCACCGTGCCGCCCACCTCGACGATCGCCACCTCGGCCCCTTCGGCCCCGGCCTTGATTTTCTGCTTGATCTCGTCGGTGATGTGCGGAATGACCTGCACCGTCTTGCCCAGATACTCGCCGCGCCGCTCCTTCTTCAGCACCGAGTCATAAACCTGGCCGGTGGTGAAGTTGTTGCGCTTGCTCATGCGGGCGCTGGTGAAACGCTCGTAATGCCCCAGATCGAGATCGGTTTCGGCCCCGTCCTCGGTGACGAACACCTCGCCATGCTGGAAGGGACTCATCGTGCCGGGATCGACGTTGATGTAAGGGTCGAGCTTGAGATGGGTGACTTTGATGCCGCGGGATTCCAGAATGGCCCCCAGCGACGCGGCGGCGATGCCTTTGCCCAAGGAGGACACGACACCACCCGTAACGAAAACGTATTTGGTCATGGAAAGACAGGCTGCGGGAAAGCCGAATGATAGCTGAAAGGCGGTAAAAGGTGAAACGTGATGGGGGGGCGGCCTGACCCGCCGGTTTGCGGGTATTCCCCCCCTCCGAGGCGCCCGGTACATCGGGGATGGCTGCCAGATAAGGCGTGAAATCCTGCCGCTGGCCGATCGCGCGGCACGCTGGCACAGCAAAAACCGAGCAAAACCGCTCGTACTCAGCGGGCGAGCGCCCCCGGGTTAACACCGAACTGCTTGCGAAAGGCGGCTGCAAAATGGCTGATGTTGGTATAACCCAGGTCGCTTGCCACCTCAGTCACCGTTATCCCACCGGACAACAACCGCCGCCGGGCTTCCAACATCCGTTCCTGCAAAAACAAGGCATGGGCGCTGCAACCGAACAAGGCCCGAAAGCCCCGTTTGAGCTTGACCAGGCCGAGGCCGCTTTCTGCCGCCAGTGCGGGCAAGCCCGGTGCGTGCGACAAGTCGGCCAGCAGTAAATCCCTGGCCCGTCCAAGACGCAGCCGATCCTCTCTCGACAATATCGGGCGCTGTTCACTCTGGAGATCGAGGCGGTCGAGAAAGGTCGCCACAAAACCGAGCGTCCGAGCCTGCACGTGCAGATCGGCCAGCCCGGGCTTGCACGTCGAATGCCCGACGGCAACTTGCAGACTGCGAGCCAGTTGCCAGGCCTGTTGCCGCAGTTCTCCCCCCTTGACGCCGCCGATCAGGCAGCGGCCACCGGCAACGGCTGCTTGCAGTCGCGTCGCCGCAACCTCCTGCCACCCCATGAACACATCCGGACGAACCATCACGACGATGCTGGAATAATCGCCTGCCTGGCTGAAACGTCCGCGCTCACCGGGACAGGCGTGCAGCACGCCGGTTTGCGCCGCTGCTTCCTGTACCCCGCCGTACCGGCGGTTGACCATTTCCATCGTGGCCCCGCCCTGCAACACATACGTGAAATGGATGCGTTCGCTGTCCTCTTCGATCTCCATCTGCAACGGCGTTGCAAATGAAGCTTCCCATAGCTGTAGCTCGACGCCATCCTGAATTCCGAAATTGCTCATCCGGCAACGATCGCCCGGCCTGACGTTGAAAACGGTGGCATCGCGCAATAACTGCGAGGATTTCAGGCCGTCCAGAAAACCATTGGCCAGCGCGCTCATCTGGCGATCTCCCTAGAAAACCGAACCGATTGGGGTATCGCATACCGATCCGGGCTGCACAACAAATACGAATGATTACCATCTGCCGCCATTATGACTACCCAGAGGCCGCAATGGAACAACTGACAAAAATTTGCACGCATCCGCGCCGGGTGCCGTCCGGGCATTCGCACACGCCGCTGTATATGGC
Source organism: uncultured Rhodocyclaceae bacterium (assembly GCA_900549295.1). Lineage (GTDB taxonomy): Bacteria > Pseudomonadota > Gammaproteobacteria > Burkholderiales > Rhodocyclaceae > Azonexus. The sequence goes on along the minus strand of URNG01000047.1, from coordinate 4,270 downwards.
ACTGCTGCTTGCTTTCTCTCCCGCAGCCGTGGCCCAGGTACCGGTCGACGATCAGACGCTGCAACCCATTACCGTAACCGCAAGACGCAGTGCGGAACTGGCACGAGACATCCCGTTCAGTCTCTCCAGCATCAGCGGCGACGAAGGAGAAATGCGCCGTCTGCACAACCTGGAGGACATGCTCCGGCAAGTCCCGTCGCTCGATTTCGTCGTCAACATGGGGTCGGCCAATACCACCTTGCGCATCCGTGGCGTCGGTGCCTTGCAGAAGGTCAGCGGCGACGACACTTCAGTCGTCATCAACGTGGATGGCATCCCGATGTCGGCGACCAATGCCACCCTCAATGTCCTCGATGCGGAGCGCGTCGAGGTGCTGAAAGGCCCCCAGGGCACCTTGTTCGGCCGCAACTCGGAAGCCGGCGCGGTCAACATCGTGACCCGCAAGCCGACGCAGTGGCTGGAAGGCCAGTTCCGGGCGGAAATCGGCAGCGACAACCAGCGTCTGCTCGAAGGCGTCGTCAGCGGCCCGCTCAGTGAAACCGTGTCGGCCCGCCTGGCGGTACGCGGCTCCGGCATGGACAGCTACATCACCAACGACCAGGACGGCGATCCGCTGACCAAGCCGCGCGAATTCAGCGGCCGCGCCAGCCTGCAATGGGACATCGCTCCCGGCAGCCGGCTGAACGTCAGCGCCGCTCACGAAAACCAGAAAGAAAAGGACTGGATCTATCAACTGCATCCCTACGGCGACGAACCGCGCAGCAGCATTCCGCCCGGCAGCGAAGCGAATCGCCGGATCGTCGACCGCTACAACGCCGAAATCAATCACCAGTTTGCGCATGCCGTGCTGACCGCCCTGACGGGTTATGCCCGGACGCGCCACCGGAGTACCACGCCGATTTACGAAGGCCGCACCTACCAGCAACTGCTCGGCTTCGAGCCTGACGCAATCTGGAACAGTCGGGCAAAGGAAAACATGCACAACCACGAGCTGCGCCTCGCTTCCACCAGCGGTTCCCCCATTTTCTGGGTCGTCGGCGGCAACCTGTTCAATTCGGACCGCTTGCTGGAACGCTTCGATTCCTACGACACGTTCTACCCCGACAACCCGACGACCTCCGATGCCCGGCGCAAATTCACGACCCGGGCCCAGGCCCTTTTCGGTGAAGTGACGATACCGCTCAGCCAGGCCACCAAACTGACCCTGGGCGGACGCCATACCTGGGAAAAGAAAACCTATCGTGCCCATTGGCTGGCTGCACCGTCCAATTCCAGTCCGATCCGCGAAGCCAGCGACGCACAGAAGATCACCGACGATTACACCACCGGCCGCATCGCGATCAGCCATGCGCTGAACCCGCAAACCAACCTTTACGCCATCTATTCACGCGGTTACAAGAGCGGCGGCTTCGACGACGAAGGCGTCAATTTCGTCACCGGCGCCGCCGACGATCCCTACAAGGCGGCGACCGTCGACAGCTACGAAACCGGCTTCAAATTCGAAAGCGCCGACCGTCGCCTCGCCCTCAATGCCGCCGTTTTCCTGAGCCGGGTGAAGGACGATCACATGCTGGCGTTCAATCCGATCACCATGGCCACCAACAAGGAAAGTCACGACACCCGGAGCCATGGCATCGAGCTTGACGGCCAATGGCAGATCGGCGGCGGCTGGTCGCTGTCCGGTGCCGTTGCTTACACCCGCGCCCGCATCTCCAGCAACACCCCGGGCAGCGCCGTCGATAAAGGCAACGGCGTTCCCGAAGTCCCCCGCTGGGGCGCATCGGTGACCATCGGCCACCGCCAGGCGCTGGCGCCCATGCTGGGGTTGAGCGCCCCGGTGCTGGAAACCCGCCTGACCAACCGCTACGTCGGCAAGCGTCCGGCCGACCCGCAGAACACCTTCGATCTCGGTGCCTACAACAAACTCGACCTGCGCGCCGGCATTCGCCAGGGCGGCACCGAAGTCTACCTGTGGGCCGAAAATCTGCTCGACAAGCAATACGACCTCTACGGCTACCACATCGATGCCTATTTCCCCGGCGGATCGGATGCCCGCATCGGCATGCCGGGTCGCGGCCGATCGTTCGGCCTCGGTTTGAGCCACGCGTTCTGAACGCGCCTGTTCCCTCGGGCGGTCGCGGCCCTGGCTCCGACCGCCTGCACATTCTCACCACGAGGCATACATGGAAGCCACTTCCGGCCTGCACCTGCGCGGCTTGACCAAAACCTACGCCAACGGCGTCAAGGCGCTGAACGGTATCGACCTGAGCGTCCCGCCCGGGCTTTACGGGCTGCTCGGCCCCAACGGGGCCGGCAAGAGTACGCTGATGCGCACCCTGGCCACGCTGCAGGCACCGGATGCCGGCCAGATCCGGCTCGACGGGGTCGATGTGCTGGCCGACCCGGGTCACCTGCGCCGCCGCCTCGGCTACCTGCCGCAGACGATCGGTGCCTATCCCGGCGGCAGCGGGCGCGACCCGGCCGCCCGCGGATTTCGCCCCGGCCCGGGTGCGCAACCTGTGTCAGTACAACGCCCTGGACGCCTCCGGCAGCCTGCAAAAGATTTCCGACAACGTTTACACGCAGTTGAGCAAGCGACTGGACGGCACCCCCTTCATCGTGGATTCCGTAGCCGTGGGAGAAACCAATCCTCCGCAGGCCATCATTGAATCCGTCGTGAAGAAAGTGCAGACCACCCAGGAAAATGAACGGAAGGAGACGGAGCTGCAAATCGCCCGGAAGGACATCGCCATCCAGCGCGCACGCGGGGAGGCGGAAGGAGCCATGAAAATGGAAATAGCGCGCCAGGAAGCGAACGCTAATCTGGCACGCGGCGAGGCGGAAGCCAAAGTCATCGTCATGCAGGGGAAAGCGCGCGCGGAAGCTTCCCTGGAAGCCGCCAGGGCGGAAGCGGCGGGTCTGGCGCTGAAGGAAAAGGCCATGGGGCCGAACGTGCTCCGCGCCAAGGCCTTTGAAAACATGCTGAACAATGCCAAGGTCTACCTTCCCTCCGGCAAGGATGCGGAAGGGAACATGTCCGTGCTGGGCATCCTCAATCTGGACAGGGAGTCTGCCAAATAAGCCTCACTTTCCCCGGCGCTGCCGGAACGGCGGCAGTCATGAAGCGGCGGGACCGGAGATGGAAAAACCGCCCTCCTCCTCTTCCCCGGCAAATTCATGCTTGAGCATGAACAAGCCGCACATGTTCATCAGCACGCAGGCGACATACAGCTTCACGGGCGCCATGGCAAAATCCATCAGAAACCCGGAAGGAAGGCTCAGAATCACCCATCCCCCCGCGCAGATGGCGCCGAGCAGCCCGGCATAGGGAAGAGGCGCCTTTCTGACAAGCCCCCACCAGCCCGCGGGAGAAAGCCCGGAAAAACTTTCCAGCACGGAAGTCCTCATGAAAACGCCCGGGAAATAAGCTGCACCCGCCGCAATGAACAGCCAGATAAGGGGGCTGTCCATGTCCCAGTCCATCACTCCCAGATAAATGACCAGAGGCAGGAAGGAGACTGCCATGCACATCACCAGCCGGATGTAAGGCATCATCAGATCGTCCAGCCATTCCTCCAACTCCGGAAAGAGGCAGATTTCCTCCTCCCCCATGGCGGACCGCTGCACCATCTTCATGAAAAAGGCGCACATGAACGGTTGCAGGAAACAAAAAATGGCAATCCAGCCGATGAGGGGCGCCCAGGCCGCCAGGAACATGGCCCATACAATGAGGACGGCAAAGGCAAAAACCATGGGCCTTCCACGGAAAGGATAGCCCAGAGAAGAGAGATAGTCGGACATTCAAAAATGTTAGAGCATTCCATTCACACCGTCAACGTCTTATTGCCGCTCTAACAAAATAGTTCCTCCTTGTTTCAGGAATAAAAATTCTCCACGGTCCGGACGACGCGCTCCATGTCCTGCGGCCCGCAGCGCTGGTCCACGGGAAGCGGCAGAAGATGCAGCGCCAGCTTCCGTTCCAGGCTGCCCTCCGGGGCCTGTTCCAGCACCTCCGGCCACAGCAGGGGAACCAGGATGCGTTCATCAATCAGCACATTCCTCAGCTCGGGAAAAGCCGTCCAAAACGGATAGCAAAATGGAGCGGACAAGGAATCCGGCTCCACGGAAAGGCGGTTCAGATGTCCCAGCCTTTCGTGCAGAAACAGGAAATTGTCCATGCGGCGCAATCGCGCCTGCTCGTAATCAATTCCGCGCATTAACCGCTCCGTCAGACGGGACATTTTCCGCAGGGGGGCGTTTTCCAGCCTCC
>URNG01000046.1 GCA_900549295.1 uncultured Rhodocyclaceae bacterium | reverse complement strand
GAATCGCGTCCCCCCCCCCCCGGCCCCCCGGGTCCTGCGCCAGCCGCTCCGCGATACTCAAACCGCCGAGCAATTCGCGCAGCTGCATGAGCAGGTTCGAGACATGCGGCGGCAACACCGGGCAGGCGCGGATGTCGGCGATGTAACTGCTGCGCCATTCATGAAAACCGATCAGCATGCCGCCCTTCGCTTCCACCCTGCGCACCCCCAGGCGGGCGCGGTGCCGGTAGCCCCAGGCCGGCCCCTGGATGGGCGGCAGCATCTGCGCCGGGCGCACCCGGCCAATGTGCCACAGGCTGTCTTCGAGCACCCGCTGCTTGACGGCGAGCTGCGCCGACACCGCCATATGCTGCATCGCGCAGCCGCCGCAAATGCCGAAGTGCGGGCAGGCCGGCTCAACCCGTGCCGGGGAGGGCCGCACCACCTTGAGCAGATGCGCCAGTTCGTACTTCGGCTTGTGCCGGAAGCTGGCGTATTCGACGCATTCGCCGGGCAGCGCGCCATCGACGAAAATCGTCTTGCCGTCGCGCCGGGTAATGCCGCGCGCTTCATGATCCAGCGATTCGATGATCCCCGCAGGCATGATCGGCTCCGTAAAAAGCGCGGATTCTACCAACTCGGGTATAGTCCGGCGCATGGCTCGCACATTGTTCAATACTTGGGGCGACTATCTGGCCGCCGCCGACGCCCTGCTCGCCCGTTGTCCGCGCAGCATCCTCGTGTTCGACGGCGATCTCTCCGCCTTGCGCTGGCAGACGGCGGAACGCCTGGACATTCTGGGCAGCCTGCTGGCCGCGCACGCTGACGCCCCCTTGCGTATCGTCCTGCGCGACCCGCATCATTTCCTCGTCGACGCACCGCGCCTCCAGCAGCTGTTGCAGACCTGGTCACACCGCGCGCAAGTCCGGCAGACGCCGCGCGCCCTGGCCGAATTACGCGATGCCATCCTGATCGTCGACCAGCAGCACGCCCTGATCCGCTTTGAAAAAGACCTGCCGCGCAGCGTGCTGATCGAAGACAGTCCGAGCGAGGTTTTGCCCTATCGCCAACGCTTTGAGGAAATCTGGCAGGAATCGGCAAAAAACCTGTTGCAATCATCGCTGGGCCTATGACATTTTTTGTGACACCCGCTTATTGCACCGCACCACAGGACGATTTTTCACTATATAATCGCGAACGGATCGGCATTTGCTGACCGGCCCAACACCGAATCGGATCGTGTATAACCCTTTTGTAGTTGTTTCTTGTCGATAAGGAAATCTCATGAACAAGCTGTCCATCCTCTTTGCTGCCCTGTTTGCCGTCGCTCTGAGCGCCTGCGGTAAGAAAGAAGAACCCGTTCCGCCGCCGGCTCCGGTCGAGCAAGCTGCTCCGGCCGCCGAAGAAGCTGCTCCGGCTGCTGAAGAAGCCGCCCCGGCTGAAGGCGAAGCCGCTGCCGCCGAAGGCGAAGCCGCTCCGGCTGCCGAAGGTCAAGCCGCCGCCGAAGGCGAAGCCGCTCCGGCCGCTGAAGAAGAGAAGAAATAATCTTCGACTCACAGCAACAAAAAACGGGGCCGAGGCCCCGTTTTTTGTTGTCCTGTTTTTCGTTTTTTTCTCGCACGCAACCTTGTACGAAACTCGGATCATGGTTTGTGCAGATCGATAAAAAAACCGGGCACTCCAGCCCGGTTCTTTGTTTTGGGACGATCCGCCGTCAAGCGACGATCAGCGCAACTCCTGCTGCAGCAGGCCGAGGATACGCCTTGCCGTCTCCGAACGATCCACGCCGCCTTCGTTGGTCAGCACCTGCACCGAAGTATTGCTGCCGGAAGCGTCGAGGAAAATCCGATACTGGCCGCGCGCATCCGTCTCCGGTTTTTTGTCGGAACTCCAGAAATTGAGCTTGGACAGGAAACCGTCCTTCTTCTTGCTGGCATTATCCTTGTCCGGGTCGACATAGCGCACGAAATAAAGGCCACGCGAACGGTCGCGATCCTCGACGGTAAAGCCGATCCGATCCAGCGCCAGCCCGACACGTTGCCAGGCACGGTCAAAGCGTTCATACACATCCAGCTTGCCGCTGCCGTCCTCGGCACTCCCCAGGCGCGCCCGTGGTTCGATTTTCTGTGTCGCCAGGGCAGCTTCGGCGCGTTTTTCTTCCGCCCCCAGACGCACCATCAGACGGCGCAGCATTTCGGCTTCCAGCTCCGGGTCAGCCGCGCGTGGCTGCCAGCGGGTGTCGTCCTTGGCAGAAGAGGTGTACACCTCTTCCATGCCACGATGGCTGATATAGATTTCCGTCGTTCCCGGCTCCGTTCCCGGTTCCAGACGGGTGCGGAACTTGTCGCGCTCGCCGGAGGAATACAGGGAATCGAGAATACGGCCCAGGGTATTGCGGATGATATCGGCCGGAATTTTGGCACGGTCTTCCGCCCAGTCTGTTTCCATCACGCCTGCTTCCGGGCGCTCGACGTTGACGATGAAGCCGGTTTCCTGCCAGAACTCCTTGATGGTATCCCACAAGGCATCTGGCGGCATGGCGGCAACCAGCCAGCGCTGGTTGCCGGAGCGCTCGACGCGAATCTTGTCCACCTGCGGCAGGATCGCGGACTGCCCCGCCTGGGCACCCGGCTCGCGCTCAGCGGCATAGGCCGAGAAAGTGGCCGCACCACGACCGGCGTCGTCGGGCACCAAGTAGCGATCATCGCGTTGCAGCGTGGAAAGATCCGGCGGCACTTCCAGGGTCGGGATCTTGCCCGCCGATTTGTATTCGATCTTGCGCCCTTCCGGGATGATGTTGCCACTGCATCCGGCCACGGCTGCGGCCAGAAAACAAAGGGTCAAGCCGGGCAAACGGCGGTTCTGTACACTCATGCCTGATTCATACCTCAATACCAGCCTGGCGCAGCGCCGCCAGAACGCGTCCATGATTTGCTTCGGTCAGCGGCGTCAGCGGCAGGCGGATGCCCTCGCCCATCAGCCCCATGCGCTGCACGGCCCACTTCACCGGAATCGGGTTGGCTTCGCAGAACAGATCGCGGTGCAGGCCGAGCAGACGGAAATGCAGTTCGCGCGCCTTGGCGACCTCGCCCGCAGCGGCGGCGGCGCACATCGCGTGCATCAGGCGCGGCGCGACGTTGGCGGTGACGGAAATATTGCCGTGGAACCCCAGCATGATCGACAGCACGCAGGTCAGGTCGTCGCCGCTGTACAGGGCGAAGCCCTTGGGCGCGCGCTGGATCAGATCACAGGCGCGATCCATGTTGCCGGTCGCGTCCTTGACGCCGACGATGCCCGGCACTTCGGCCAGACGCAGGATGGTGTCGTTGGACATGTCGGCCACGGTGCGCCCCGGCACGTTGTACAGCAGCACCGGCAGATCGACCGCTTCGGCAATAGTGCGGAAGTGGCGATACAGACCTTCCTGGGTCGGCTTGTTGTAGTAGGGCACCACCGAGAGCGCCATGTCGGCGCCCGCCGTTTTTGCGAACTGGGTCAGCTCGATAGCTTCGGCCGTCGAATTGGCGCCGGTGCCGGCAATCACCGGGATGCGGCCGGCCGCGTGTTCGACCGCGGTTTTGATGAGGGTGCAATGCTCTTCGACATCGACCGTCGGCGATTCGCCGGTGGTGCCGACGACGACGATGGCGTCGCTGCCTTCCTGCACATGAAAATCGACCAGACGGCGCAGGGCGTCGAGGTCAAGGCTGCCATCCGCGTGCATGGGCGTGACGATGGCGACGAGAGATCCGGTAATCATGGGGGTTGGCTCGAAAATAACTTGGGGATTGTAACTGAAAGCCGTTCCACAATTGAAACAGTGCGGAAATTTACGCGACGCTTCACGACGGGCCGCATAAAAAACCCGCCGCGCAAAGGCGACGGGTTTTCATGCGAAGCAGGTTTCACATGCGCTCGAACACGCAGGCAATGCCTTGCCCGCCGCCGATGCACATGGTCACCAGGGCGTACTTGCCGCCGGTGCGTTGCAGTTCATACACCGCCTTGGTGGCGATGAAAGCGCCGGAACAGCCAACCGGATGGCCGAGCGCGATGGCGCCGCCGTTCGGGTTGGTCTTGACCGGATCGAGGCCCAGGCCCTTGGACACGGCGATGGCTTGCGCGGCGAAGGCCTCGTTCGATTCGATGACGTCCATCTGGTCGAGCGTCAGGCCGGCTTTTTTCAGCGCCAGCTTGGTCGCCGGGATCGGACCTTCGCCCATCACGTCGTTCGGCACGCCGGCGACGGCGTAGGACACCAGACGAGCCAGCGGCTTCTGGCCGGCCTTGGCCGCTAGATCGGCGGCAGCAAGCACGAAGAAGGCTGCGCCGTCGTTGATGCCGGAAGCGTTGCCGGCGGTGACCGTGCCGTCTTTCTTGAAGGCCGGCTTCATCTTGGCCAGCGATTCCAGCGTAGTGGACGGCTTCAGATGCTCATCGGCATCGAACACCACCTCGCCCTTGCGGGTCTGCTTGACGATGGGCACGATCTGCGACTTGAAATGGCCGGCAGCCTGGGCTGCGGCAGCGCGGCGCTGCGATTCGAGCGCGCAGGCATCCTGCTCTTCGCGGCTGATGCCCCACTTGGTGGCCAGATTTTCAGCGGTGATACCCATGTGGCCGACGCCGAAGGGGTCGGTCAGCACGGCAACCATCATGTCGATGGCCTTGGTGTCGCCCATGCGCGCGCCGGTGCGCAGCGCCGGCAGCAGGTAGCCGCCACGCGACATGACTTCGACGCCGCCGCCGATGCCGTAGTCGCAATCGCCCAGCATGATCTGCTGCGCCGTGGTGACGATGCCCTGCAAGCCGGAGGAACACAGGCGGTTCACCTGCATGGCCACCGAATCCATCGGCAGGCCGGCCTGAATGCTGGCCAGACGCGGCACGTAGGCATAGCGCGATTCGGTCGGGATGCAGTTGCCGACGGTGACGTAGTTGATTTGCTGCGGATCGACGCCGGAACGCACCACCGCTTCCTTCATCACGGTACCGGCAAGCTCCGCCGGCTCGATGTCGGACAGGGAACCGCCAAAAGCGCCAATGGCGGAACGAACCGCGCTCAGAACAACAACTTCTCTGGTCATGAACAACCTCCTAGAAAAAACCAGTCAGCCCACCAACGCGGCAAGCCCCAGCGAAAGAAGCAAAATAACCCATAACACCGTCGCCCGCCACACCAAGCCGACAGCGCGCTGCAAAGTATCCGGGTCAGCCGGTTCGCCGACGCCGAATTCCGGCGCGGCGGAAACCTCGCCCTCGGCGAAATCGTCACCTCCCAGGCGCACGCCCAGCGCGCCGGCGCCGCTGGCCAGGACGATGGCCGATTCCGGCGCGACGAAGCCCTGATTCACTTGGCTGCGCCAGCAATGCAGGGCATCCTCGAAATTGCCGACGATGGCAAAGGCCACCGCCGTCGCGCGCTGCGGCAGCCCGGCCCGCCAGAAGGAGGCGCGGCGGGCAAGGTCGCGGGCGACCGCCGCCGGCGCCGCCCCCAGCCAGTCCAGCCAGAAGAAGGCGCGGCGGGAAAAACGGGCGAATTCGCCCTCCTCGCCATTGTCCCGATCGAGCTGCGCCCAGCGCTCCTGCACGATCTGCGCCAGACGGTAGAGCAGCACGCCGCACGGCCCCGGCAGGAGGACGAACCACAGCATCACTGCGAACACGTGCCGGTGCGCCGCCAGCAGCGCGGTTTCTATGGCCTCGGCGGCGATTTCTCCGGCACCCAGCGTCTGCCGCCCGCGACCTTGCCACTCGGCCAGCGCCTGCCGCGCCCGTTCGATGTCGCCCAGGCGCAGGGCCAGTTGAATTTCACTGAAATGATGGCTGAACTGGCGAAACCCCATGCCGAGGTAAAGCACGCCCACGGTCAGCGCCAAAGCCAGCAGGCTGCTCACCGTCGCCAGCGCGAAATAAACCAGCGCCAGCGCCAGCACCGGCAGAAGCACGGCCAGCAGCCAGGCCGCCACGCCGTGGCTGCGCTGTCCGGCATTGAAACGCTGCGCCATGAAATCGGCCCACTGCTGCAAAGGCTCGCCCACCACGCGGCGATAGGCCAGCGGCTGATACTGCTCGATGAAAAAAACGGCAATCAGGGCAAGAAGATTCATGCAGAAACAGCGATCGTGGCAGCCAGGGGCAACATGCGCATCAAGATACCACAAGCCTTTCCGACAAAGAACGGATCATGCCTGCGGTCGCGCCCCAGATGAAATGGCGACCGTAAGGCATGGCGTAATAGTGGCGCAGCGCGCCGCGCAGAAAAATGGAATGGCGCTGGTGATTGGCCGGATCGAGCAGGAAAGACAACGGCACCTCGAAGATTTCCGCCACCTCGAAAGGATCGGGCCGCAGGTCGAAGGGCGGCGTCAGCAGCCCCACCACGGGCGTCACGACGAAACCGGTGCCGGTGTGGTACTGCGGCAGATAGCCGAAAATCTCGACGTGCCGCCGGTCGAGGCCGATTTCCTCCTCCGTCTCGCGCAGGGCGGTGGCCTGCGGCGAAACGTCCCCGGCATCCACCCTCCCGCCCGGAAAACTGATCTGCCCGGCGTGGTTGTGCAGGTGGTCGGTGCGCTGCGTGAGCAGCACGGTATGCCCCTGCGCCCGCCGCACGATGGGAAACAGCACGGCGGCAGGCTTCGGCGCAGCCTCGTTCGCGCCGTCCTCCAGCACTTTCAATTCGCTCGACGGTTCCGGCAAAAGTGTTTGCCGCAAAGCGTCGAGAGAAAAATCCGGCACCACTTCAGAAACGCTTTTTCAGCGTCATGGTGTGACCGTCGCGCTGCATTTCCATGCGGTTGAGAAAACTCATGCCCAAAAGCGCCACCGGCATGTCGGTCGAATGAATGGCCGCATCCACCTGATGCAGCACGATGCCGCCAATGCGCACCTGATCGAGCTTGACGATGCTGATCTGCGTCTGCCCGTTGGCCGTTTGCGAAATCCCCTGCCGCCCCTTGCTTGGATCAAGGCCAAGCCGCCGCGCATCGCTCGCTCCCAGCGAAATCATGCTGGCCCCGGTATCCACCAGAAAGCGCACGGAATTCCCGTTAACCGTGCCGGTCGTCACGAAATGCCCCTGCCCGTCGGCTGTCAGTATCACCTTGCCCGCGCCATCGGAAGCCAGTCCCACCGCATGCTGCCCGACGCGCAGCGGACGTTTGCGCCCGGCAATTTCGACCACCACCTGATCGCTCTGCACCGACACCAACTTGATGCCGTCCACGGTGGCACCCACCGACACCGCCTTGGGCGGCGCGCCGTTAATCATCAACAGCGCCTTGCTGCCCATGATGCCGGCCAGACCAACCTCCTGCGCCTGCGCCGCAGCGCCCGGCAACACGAAGCCCGCCAGCAGCAGAACCCGCCACCCCAGTTTACGGAACACCAAGCGCATAGCCGCCCCCTGAAAAAATGCCTGTCGGTTGAAGATTGAAAGCAGCGGGCATTCTGCCACAAGCCGCTGGCCCCGCGTGGATGCCCTTCCGGGAAGCCAGGGAAATCGCAGCTCCTCAAAACCTTCACCGCGAAGGCGCGAAGACGCCAAGGAAACGCCAAGGAACAAAAAATTCCCTTTGCGAAATCTTTGCGCCTCCGCGCCTTGGTGGTGGATTGTCCCATCCTTCAGTCAGCCGCCAACGTTCGTGCGATTGCCCCGTCCGGGACACCTGCCAAGCCTGCCAACATTCCCGCCGCAATGCCTTATCATCGCGGCCACCATGAACATCCTGATCGTCGACGACGAACCGGCCATTGCCGACACCTTGAGCTACGCGCTGCGCGCCGAAGGTTTCGCCACCGAATACTGCGCCCTCGGCAGCGCGGCGCTGGCGCGGCTGAATCAGGGCGGCATTGATTTCATCGTGCTGGATGTCGGCCTGCCCGATCTCTCCGGCTTCGACGTCTGCCGGGCGCTGCGCCGCGAATCCAATCTGCCGGTTCTTTTTCTGACCGCGCGCTCGGATGAGGTCGACCGCATCGTCGGCCTGGAACTGGGCGGCGACGATTACGTCAGCAAACCGTTCAGCCCGCGCGAAGTCGCCTCGCGCATCCGCGCCATCCTGCGCCGCCTGCGCCCGCCGGGCGAAAACCGCGAACAGGCGGCACCAGCGGCGAAATTCACCCTCGACCGCAGCGGCCAGCGCATCGCCTACCACGCCCAATGGCTGACGCTGACGCGCTACGAATACCTGCTGCTGGCGCTCCTGCTGGAACGCCCCGGACGCATCCTGTCGCGCCAGCAGATCATGGACGCCGTCTGGCAGGATGGCGGCGAAAGTCTGGAACGCACCGTCGACACCCACGTCAAGACCCTGCGCGGCAAGCTGCGCGCGGTGCGCGACGAGGAAACCATCTTCACCCATCGCGGCCTCGGCTACAGTCTGGCGGCCTGAGGCGTGAACATCTCGATCCGCCTCTTTTTCGGCTATTTCCTGGTGGTCGGACTGGCGGCCTGGTTCGTCCTCTACATCTTTGTCGAGGAAAGCGAGCCGAGCATCCGTCAGGCCACCGAGGAAAGCCTGGTGGACAGCGCCAACCTGCTCGCCGAACTGGCTGCTGGCGAGTTAGCCGCCAATGTCGCCACGAGTGTCACCACACAGCAAATCAACGACGGCCCGTTCGCCGCCGCCGTGGCCGCCGCCTTGCAGCGCCAGCCCGACGCTGAAATCTACGGCATCCGCAAAAACCGCGTCGATCTGCGCATCTACCTCACCGACGCGCGCGGCATCGTCGTCTACGACTCGGCCAATCAGGCGCTGGGCGAGGATTTCTCCCACTGGCGCGACGTCGCCCGCGTGCTGCGCGGCGAATACGGCGCGCGCCAGAGCCGCACGAACCCCGACGACCCGGCCACCTCGGTCATGCACGTCGCCGCGCCGGTGCGCCGGCACGGCCAGTTGATCGGCGTCATTTCGCTGGCCAAGCCGATGACCTCGATCATCCCCTTCGTCGAGCGCGCCACGCAGCGCGTCCGCGCCTCCGGGCTGACGCTGCTGGCGGCAACCGCGCTGATCGGCCTGATCTTCACCGTCTGGCTGAGCCGCTCGATCCACCGCCTGCGCGACTACGCCCGCGCCGTCAGCGCCGGGCGCAAGGCCGAACCGCCGAGCGGCGGTGGCCGCCAACTGTCCGAACTGGCGCAGGCGCTGGCGACGATGCGCGAAAAACTCGAAGGCAAGCAGTACGTCGAGCGTTACGTGCAGAATCTGGCGCACGAGATGAAAAGCCCGCTCTCGGCGGTAATCGGCGCCGCCGAAATCCTCGAAGGCGACCTGCCGGAAACCGACCGCCGCCGCTTCGCCGCCAGCATCGGCGAACAAGCGGCGCGGCTGCGCGACATCATCGAACGCATGCTGCTGCTCGCCCGCGTCGAGCAGTTGCAGACCCCCGGCACGAGCGCCCCAGTCGACCTCGCGCAACTCCTGCAAAACGTCGTCACCGACCGCCAACTGGCGCTCACCGCCCGCAATCTGCATTGCACCATCGACGCCGAATCGGATCGCAACGGCATCCACATCACCGGCGACGCCTTCCTGCTGCGTCAGGCGCTCCTCAACCTGCTCGACAACGCCATCGAATTCTCGCCCGACGGCAGCGAAATCACGCTGACCCTGCGGACAAGCGCCGACAACGCCGAAATCCGCATCCGCGACCACGGCACCGGCGCCCCCGACTACGCGCTGGCGCAACTGTTCGACCGCTTCTACTCCCTCCCCCGCCCGGCCACCGGCAAGAAAAGCACCGGCCTGGGCTTGGCACTGGTACGGGAAGTCGCCCGTTTGCATGGCGGCGATGCAGGTTTTACCAATCATCCAGACGGCGGCGGCGAGGCGCGGTTGACGCTGGCCTTGGGCTGAAACGCCGTCCCGGCACCTGCCCCACCTCCCAGACGCCCATCTTTCGGGTGCCTTTTGTCATGAAAAATGATGTAGCGCCTTGCCCATTGGACATACTGCGTTTCTGTCCGTATGCTGTAGTGCTTCAACCGAAGGCGGTCACGCAACTGATCCAGCAATTTGGGGGATTTTTCTGGTGTGCTGGCTTGTTCGTTTTCCATAGAGTCTTATGATTCAATGGGATGGTGTAGGATGAGTTTTTTTATACACCTTTTTTGGAATATGTATACACCGGCTACGGTGTATACTGCACGTTGGGCATCGAGAGCGTTATGCAGCCGACCGCTGTTGTGTCGAGTGGCTTGCTCGGCGCCTAATCTGCTAACGAGACTCTGATGAACCAGGAACACACGGCTTTCCACTTGAGCGAGGCGCTTGAGGAACTGTCCCGCACCACAGACCGTTGCCGTACAGATCCAAACTATTCCGAGGCAGAGCTATTTGTGGCCATGCAGCATCTTTACCATCACCTCAATACCGCCTGGAATGGCCGTGGCATCAGCGCGGAACGCATGACTCAATGCACAGATGAAGATTTCAATGCGCTAGGTGCGTTTCCCACTGACCTCCCACCTTTGAGTGTGTGATGGTTCACATGCTGAGCCGCCAATGCCCAACCCTGCAATGCACCGGACCTGCGCGAAAAGCCGCGCAGGCCGGTGATTTTGAACGTTAGGCGCGATAGCAGGATCTACGAGACGGAAAGAATCAATGGACGGCGATCTACAAGAGATGACCAGAGAGCAGCTCATGGCGGAGGTCGTAAAGTTGCGTCAGGGCATACGCTCACATCGTGACACTACCGGCCATGAGCTCTGCTGGCACCACCCAGCACTCTGGGCGCTGCTGCCTGAGAAGGTTGAGCCACAGATCTCCGTCCCAGAGTGGCCCCACTTCATGCGTGGCTGCGTCAAGTATCGCGAGTCGCTGGACAAGCAGGCTCCACAGGCGCCCCGGACAGATGAGCCTTTCAGTGGCTAGGATCGCGCCTAACAATTCATTCAAGCCGACGCCGCTTCGCGGCGCGGCTTAATTCAGGCGTTAGAACTTAGGGATGCATCATGTCGACGTACACATTTGAGCTTCACGGCTGTACTGACGAAAATCTGGCCACTGTTGAGGCCGCTCTCATGAAGATTTCTGGCTTGACTTGCAGAGTCACTAGGTCTGCTCGCGGATCATTCGTGGTATTTATAGAATCCGAGCTGAGTGAGTCAGAAGTCATAGCTCTTATCAACAGTGCACTTTCTCATCTTGGCGTAAGCGTTGGCAAGGCACCCAAACCTTCCGGGCCAAAGTTCTAACAATTCATTCAAGCCGAACCCGCTTCGCGGGTCGGCTTAATTCTGGCGTTAGATTTCACTAGCGCCATATCACGCCGAAACATGGACAAGAGAACAAGCAATCGCAGAAAGCGGCGGCTCCAGGAAAAACGGTTGGCTCCTGTCTTTCTCTTCATTCTCGTTGCTGCTCTCTTCTACTGGTTATCTTTCCGGGTCTTCACTGCCACAGATTGCGAATTCTTTGGCTCAAAGATTGCACTGGTGATTGTTCCTGCATGTGCTGCCTTTGGAAATCAAGGAGCTGCTGTGTTCCCGTTTCTCATTGCCTCTGCGTCACTTTTTATGGGTATTGTGTCGCTGAGGGCATACAGAAATCTAACCCTGCGCTCAACCCGACCTGCGCGAAAAGCCGCGCAGTCGGGTTAGCTCCACGTTAGCCGCTATGAATCCATCGCACACCAAGCTCGCCAGTGTTGTTGCTGCAGCCTACGTCTTGATGGTTGTAGGGGGGATGCTGCTTCACTTTTTCAACACCAGCGAACTCGGCACTCTCAAGTACAGCCTCATGCTTCCAGCCACGCTGGCCGCAATTTTCGTTGGCGGCTTAGTCGCATTCGGTCTTTGGCATCGCTTTGCCTGGGCATGGTGGCTGGGTTTGGCTGCTGTAGGTATCCAACTCATCCGCTTCGGTAGCTGGTTCGTTAGCCGCTTGAGTGTTGGTAATGCACCTATGGCTTCCTGGGTCATAGCGTTACTGCTCGTGGCCTTCTTGCTTCTGTTGCTCTCCAAGAACACGCGCCAACAATGCACTCGTTAAGCGCTGCGGCTAACCCGGCAGTCGAGCGGACCTGCGCAAAAAGCCGCGCAGGCCGCTCACTTCTACGTTGTGCTACTGCAAACCGTGCCTAGAATTTATATACCAAAGCACGCTGGCGAATTCAGCATCTTTGTCGCCCGTGCTGGAAATTACGCTGTTCGAAACGACAAGACCGGCAAAAATCAACTGATTATTCCTTGTCGTGACCGAGAGCATGCCGAAGAAATCCTCAGGCGCTTGAAGGAAAAAGATCACGATGGTGAACTTTGGATTTAAAAAAACCTCATGTCCAACAGAACTGTCAAAAGACCTGTCATGGCGATGCACAACCAATCATTCCACCGGACCTGTCGCGGCAAGCCGCGCCAGTCCGGTGAACTCAGACGTTAGGAGTTCATTTCAATGTATCTACGTACACCTTCTTATCTAAAATGGGCGTACGCCTTAGTGGTTCTAAGTGCTGTTCTCCCAATAGGCTTGGCAAGCTCGGGCTGGGTGGCCTTAGCAACTGGAGGCACGTCATTGGGCGTCCCATTTTTGGGGCCAATCGTCCTTCTTGTCATAGGGTTGTATCGAGTGTTTCTTGTAGCAAAGATCCCGGGGACTCTTGATGCTCCCGAGATAGCTGGGCTGGGTAGTGCGCTCCGTAAGATTGGCATCTTTCTACTTATTTTCGGCGCTGTTATTGGTGTGCTCAATCTCATTTCGCGGCCCCTATTGCTGGCGGTGCCATCGCGTTATACAAGTGGTGCGCCAGTCTTTTTCGTCGTTGGTATGTATTTGTCCATGCTTGGCGGTCTTGGCTTGCTTGGCTTAACCATGTTCGAGTTCAGTCGCCTTCTAGGTTTCGAGCAATATGCGCGCAAACAAAACTCCTAACCCTGCGCTCAACCCGACCTGCGCGAAAAGCCGCGCAGTCGGGTTAGCTCCACGTTGGGCGGCTCAATGTTCTCAACCTTTGGAGGTTTGCAGATGAAAGTGCTACAGATTCAAATCATCCCAGCACAGCCTGGCTATTTCACCGTTATCGATCTCGACGATGTCAAAGACGTTGAGCTTGGAGAGCCGATTATTGGGTGGCGGATTGAAACATACGACAATGACAAATACACCGGAGTCTATTCGGTATGTATCGCCTTAACGGTCGACGGCGACGCTGTTTCCAACTGCATCGGTGTCCAAAATCCAGACAATACCGTCACCGTTTTTGAAGAATCAACCTACCGTTCCTTGGCGGAACTCCAGGCACATCGATATCCCAAGAAGTAGCTTGTTCGTTATGCGACAGCCGCCCAACCCATCATTCCACCAGACCTGCGCGAAAAGCCGCGCAGTCCGGTGATTTCAAACGTTAGGCGTCGGGAGGAGCATCAATGACGCAGTGGCAGAAGATCCTCGCAGAAGTCCGGCAACACCAGCGTGTCCTTGCGAAGGCCGGTTGTGACACCCCGTTCTATCGAGGGCATCGAGATGCATCCTGGAAGCTTCGGTGCGGCCTGGGGCGCGGCTCGCGAGTCAGAAGCCGCAATACGATCGAGTCCGTGCTGTACTACGACTTCATGTCGTTGGGTGGCCCACTATTTCCGCGGAAGGTCAGTTCCTGGGATGTGGCATTTGCAATGCAACACCACGGCCTACCAACTCGTCTTCTTGACTGGACAGCTACATTTGCCGTTGCACTGCACTTCGCCATTGCATCCCATACCAAGCAGCCGCCGCGAAAAGCATCAAACGCCGCATGCATATGGATGCTTGATCCCTTCGACTTGAATGCACACGCAGGAGGAGAGGCGGTGATTTTCAATCCAAGCATCGACCTGAAGGGCGACTACTACGAGAACTTCATTATTGGGAGCAAGTCCCTTGATACTCCCGTCATGGCAATAAATCCAACAAGGGTGTCGCCCCGCCAAGCTGCGCAGAGGAGCGTCTTCACTCTTCACAACGACATCTGGACTCCGCTAGAAGATTTTGCCCCCAATCAGTTGAAGAAGATCGAGATTCCTGAAACGTGCTTCCCTGATGCCATTGCGTTTCTACATCTTGCGGGCATAAACGAGTACTCGCTGTTCCCCGACTTAGACGGTCTTGCTCGCCAACTCCGCCATGAACACGCCAAGCACTTGTAGCAGTAGCTGCCGACGCCTAACCCTGCGCTCAACCCGACCTGCGCGAAAAGCCGCGCAGTCGGGTTAGCTCCACGTTATGCATCAATGGAAAGCACCCATGCCATTCCCACCGGAAGAACGTAAGGCATTGCTAGGCGTGAAAGGTGTTGGCCCCACGGTGGTGGCTCGTCTCGAACAAATGGGATTTGAATCACTGGCCCATCTGAGCAAAGCCAATGCATTGGATATCGTCTCTCAAGCCTCGGCTATCGTCGGCTCCACTTGCTGGAAGAACAGTCCGCAAGCTCGCGCTGCTATCCAGGCTGCCATTGCATTGGCACAGTCGCGCTATGCATAACAAGTCCGTCAACCGGACCGCCAAAAAGCTGCGCTTTTTGTCGCCCGGTTACGTCCAACGTTAGGAGTTGTATGTTTTGCCCAACCTGCCAATCGCAAAATGAAGCAACAAGCGTTCGCTGCATCCAATGTGGGGCAACGCTTATTTATGAAGCAGCAGGCCATTCCGCCAACTATAAGCGCGGCGCAGCTATGGTCGACCGCCGCATATTCTCGGGCATCGGCGCACTTCTCGGCTGGGGCTTTGCATTCCTAATGACCAACACCATCCTTGAAAGCACTTTTATTAATGCCCGCTATGCCTATCTCGTAAGCATTATCGGTGGTGCCATAGTTGGTCAAACATTGGCTTGGCTCAAGTGGCGTCACTCCTAACAAGGCACTCAACCTCGCTCCCTGCGGTCGCTGGACGCTGCGCGATAAAACCGCGCAGCGCCGGTTAGCTCTACGTTAGCCCGCATGGCCCATCCACATACGAACGCTGTGCGGGCAGTGATTTTCCATGCAAGACACTATCGTCGCTTTCGGGCGCTACGTCCATAATCACAGTTTGTAAGCTAGGAGCCAGTCAATGAAACAACACCGCTATCGCGTCACCCTTGAATATCTCGCTGATGCCGACGGCAATCCGCAGCAGCGCGAGCCGTTGGTGTTCGAGGCTGGCAGCCACGACGAAATTTTCGGCATCGTCGAGCTGGTTCGCAGTCGCGAGCTTTTAGATGCTCAAACTACGGCCGCGTTCGTGGTCGGGCAAAAACTGTTCGGGGAAGTGATGCTCGAAAATCGCAGCAATCCGCTATTTTCCGAATTTTGGCCTCACTTCCTTGACTTCATGAAGATGCTGAAAGGCTCAGTGAAGCAATAATCAGATAGACCGATCACGACATAGCCTTTCGGCATGCCTTCATCTCTGCACATGAAATCACTCTTGCTTACTGCATCGAAGATACCGATTGTCCAAGATGCCGGCTAACCCATCATTCCACTGGACGCTGCGCGATAAAGCTGCGCAGCGCCGGTGAATTTGGACGTTAGGCGTTTGCTCTGCAATGGCTACGTATCTTATTGGCATTCTGTACCACGAGCCTGAGGCACGGATGCTGTATCAAAAAGGCGTTGTTGAGGATTGTGAGTCATCGACAGGTATCTTTATTGACGCACCTTCCCCAGAGGCCGCAGTTGGGTGGGGTGAAAAAGTAGCAGAGGCGCTACTCTGCAAGGCAAATGCCGACGAAACGCTAGATTGGAAAAGTTTGGGCTACTACTGCTGGATCGAGGAAAATCCAAGCGGCTCCAACTGGAAACACTGCCTCTCCTTTTTCCAGCACATTAAAACAGGCGAATGGCCAAATTTCGAAGCAATGGGCACACCTGCCTATACACAGTGGGCCAAAAACAATGGCATCAAATACGCCTAACAATCCAGTCAACCGGACCGCCGAGAACCGTCGTCGCTTGGGCCAGCCACCTCGCGCGGCGTCCGGTTACTTTCATCGTTAGATGTCAGAAATACCAATCCCCACTCCCGCCAATTACGAGTTCATTGTCGAACCTCATCGACGAGCACTCAAGACACTCGAGCTTGAGTGGGACTTCTTTATTCGAGATGTAGGGGAACTCAATCTATTCTCTGTATCGAGTCGCATCAAGCAATATGATCGAGCGGTTATAAAGGCATTCCACCTTGGTATTCCGGTCAGCGAACTTGACGACCTCGCCGGCCTACGCATCGTTGTAGGAACATTGGTCGAGATTCCTATTGTCACGCGCTTCCTCACTCGCCAAGAGATTAGCAAAGACCTAAAGATCGTCAAGAACCATCAGATTGATCGGGACTCTGGGTATCGAGCAACCCACGTTGTGATCGAGAAACACTCTAGCTACCATTCTTCGGTCTTTCCGGGCCGAGTTGAAGTCCAGATTCACACAATTTTCCAGCATGCATTCAACTTCCTTTCTCGCAATTGGAGCTACAAGCAGCCCTGGGAAATATCACCTGAGTGGTATATCAAGTTCACTGAGTTATCTCGGCTTCTATCCTCAATTGATCAGGAAGCTCAAGAACTACATCTCGATCAAGCTCGATCACTGGAGGCTGTAGACACAGCCACTCTCACGCCGTACTCCTTTCAATTAATAGTGAAGTCCGAGTTTGGTGATGATGTTTTGATCGAAGACGCAGTAGATGCCTGCCGAATGTACATTGATCTTGGGTGCAAAACTAACTCCCATCTTCGCCAACATTTCCGCGACCCCAGAATTGAGGAGCTATATGCCTTTGCCCAAAACAAAACCGCGACCTCTGGCAAGAGCGGCTCTATCTCCAAAATGGGCCGGTATACATTCTGGAGTATCTTCGGCACTAGAATCGGTTCACCTGGCTTGAAGGAGTTCTTTGATGCTCTGCCGCCTGATATCTAGCCCTGCAATGTACCGGACCACCAAAAGCTACGCTTTTGTTGTCCGGTGATTTCTACGTTAGAAGGCATGTCTTTTTTTCAGGCCAACTCTCCCGCCCGCGCTCCGCTTCAAGGGCCGCACTTGGGCGTATTGCCGTCACAAATTCAATCGTTTTTCCTCAGGCACCTTCACGTTAGACATAGCAGGTACGTAATTATGGGATTTTCTCCGCTCATCATCAAACCTACCCGAACCCATGTAAAGCTGCCAGTGCTGGATTTTTCCCGAGCCGCAAAGAATTCGCGAAAAGGCATTGAAACGACTGTTGTGCTCGACCTAAATGTCCTGTCGAAGATGAATGAGGTTGTCGCCAACCCCAATGAATACGAGATGTCAGGACTAAAACTAGTCGTATCAATGCTCAACAAACTACCAATAGTGCTATCCCCTGGATTTGCTTTAGGAGAGGCTGACAAAGCATACGTTGATGCGCTCTGGTACTCATGGGAAGAATTTATCGGTCGGTACTGCCCGACCTATGTCGATACACCGAATACGACTAGAGATAAAAATAATCATGGAAGAGGACGCAAGTTCGAGATGCTTCCGGACGGCGATCGACACATGCAGTCAATTGCATACTTGGCGATGCTAACCATTCAAGTGATTGCTAAACGTGACGCGCACCTTTCGCCCGAAGAGAAGTTTAATGCCTATGTCGGGTTCATGTCTTCCCGCGCTGACATGCTTTCAGCAGTTGAGGCGGAAGTGGCGAGATATTGTTTCTTTGATAGGGCATCGGAAAAAAACATTGCGTTTCGCAATTTTGCCGAGATCATTTGCAAGAATTTCATGAAAAGTGGCACCGCAGAGAAGCGGTTAGAGAGAGCACTTAACGCCGCTCGCGACATCAACTACTATCGCGTTGTCGCTGCAAAATCGAATGAAGAATTGGATGGGAAAGTTCAGGATACTTGGCTACTAACTGCCGATGAAGGGCTGAAGAACTTAGCTCAATCCATTTACTTCGCTCCAGGCTTTGACGGAAGCGACTCAAAGGCGGTTAAGCTCGTTCGAAATCAGGCGCAAAAGACATCTGCATACTGGCAGTACTGTGATGAACTATTCGCCTATCAAATTGCGCACCGTAATGGATGGGGAAGTAATTTGAAGGAGCGAGGGTGGAGTGAAAGCGGCTTCCAACGATTATTCGATTGCATCACTGAGCAAGAAGGCCATGTACGTGCACTCTATATCTAACCTTTCGGTCCACTGGACGCTGCGCGATAACGCCGCGCAGCGCCGGTTAGCTCCGAGTGCTGAAATGGCAACCGGAACATTCCAACCCCCGGATGCTGCCGCCGCAAGGTCGCGTTGGCCCGGTTGGCGAGCAGGAAATCCGGCCATTCCGTCGTCGGCTGGAAACAGAAGCGGCGCGGCAGGTCAGTATAGAGCGAACGCGGCGGCGCGCTCCAGGTGATGCGTTTGAGCAGGCGGCCACTCGCCTCGCTGTGGTAATAGAGGCGCGTCAAGCCGATTTCCTCGCGCAGAAAGGCAATCGCCGCCCACAGCATGGCTTCGGCCCAGATCGGCTGGTAACGCTCGCGCAAATGCCGGCAGTAGGCGAGCGCCGGGACGGGGCGCAGAGGCTGGCGGCGGTACATGACTTCTTCCTGGTCGCCCGCGCCGGTCTGGCGGCGCTGTTCCAGCCAGATTTCCAGGTTGGCCGCCTGACGCAGCCAGTCGGTCTGGATTTCCTCGATCAGCGCCGCGCCGCTCGCCCAGTCGATATCGATGCGCGCCCAGGCTAAAGTATGACGTTGCCGGGCCACCGGGTGGCCATAGCGATTGAACAGGTGATCCACCGAACCCAAAGGCCGATAGAGACGTTCGTGCTCGCCGCTGAAATTGAGTTGCAGCACGAGATTGACGCCGGGGCGCGAAGTCTGCTGCCAGCGCCAGTCGCGGCGGCAGTCATCGCCCCACAGGGCGAGATTCAGGATGAAGGGCGTCTGCGCCGGATCGTAATCGACAGCGCAGAGCAAGGCTTCGTCGAGGCTGCCGGCGCAGTGAGCAAGCACTTGCTTGAGGCGCGGCTTTTCCAGCAGGCCGGCGTAGGCGGAACGGCGCAGCGCCGCCACCACCGCGCGCTGCCCCGGCTGCTGCCGGCAGTGATGCCGCAGCAGGCCGATGCCGTAGCGGTCACGATAATAGGGATAGACGGTGCGCTCGCCCTGCAAGCAGGCGACGATCTCGTCGGCGAGTTGTTTTTGCATGGATGACTCCGGGAGGTGCATTCGGAAAAAAGAGGTTTAGCGGGGGCGGGCAAAGGTCAGTCATGGTTTTCTCCTTGGTAAAAAAGGCCGCGCCACGGACGGGCGCGGCGGTTCGATCAATTGCTCAGTCGATTTCAAACTCCGCCAGATCGCCCGTCAGCAAGGCATCCAGCGCCTGTTGAGTGCGCTGTCGGGCCTGCTGGCGGGCGACCGGCGGGGGGGCGGCTTTGCGGGTGGTGCCGTGCGGGCCGGCGCGGCGGGTCAGGCCGGGCACCAGCAGCGGGTTGCGCGGGCGGCTGCGCGGCAGGATCAAAGGGGTGTTTTTCTTCGCCATGCTTCACCCCTTCACGCACAGAACCTGCTTCAGGGTATGGACGATTTCCACCAGATCGCGCTGGTTGTCCATCACCTGGTCGATGTCCTTGTACGCCGCCGGAATTTCATCGACCACCCCGCCATCCTTGCGGCACTCGATGCCCGCCGTCTGCGCTTCCAGATCGAAGCGCGAATAGCGGCGCTTGGCGGCGCTGCGGCTCATGCGCCGTCCCGCGCCGTGCGCGCACGAGTGGAAGGATTGCGCGTTGCCCAGCCCGCGCACGATGTACGAGCGCGCGCCCATGCTGCCGGGGATAATGCCCAACTCGCCCGCCTGCGCCGAAATCGCGCCCTTGCGGGTGATGAACAGGTTTTCGCCAAAATGCCGCTCGCGCGCCACGTAGTTGTGGTGGCAGTTGATCGCCTCGCCGTCGAGCCTGAACGGCGGCAAAGCCTGCTTCAACACGTCGAGCACCGCCGCCAGCATCTGCTGCCGGTTGAGCAGGGCGTAATCCTGCGCCCACGTCACCGCCGCCACGTAATCATCGAACAGCGCCGAACCCTCGCTGAAATAGGCGAGATCACGATCCGGCAGGTGCATGCGGTGGCGCAGCATGTCCTTCTGCGCGGCGGCGATGAAATAGCGGCCAATGACGTTGCCGATGCCGCGCGACCCCGAATGCAGCATCACCCACACCACCCCGACCTCGTCCAGGCACAGTTCGATGAAGTGATTGCCGCCGCCCAGCGTGCCAAGCTGGCACAGCCAGGTTTCGTTGAAACGGCGCTGCATCTTCATCAGCCCCGGATGCTTGCCGACGATGGCATCCAGCCGCTGCTCGAGCGCCCGCCCGACCCGCTGCAAGGCGCTGCCACGCATCCGGCTGGCTGCGTGCTGCGCGAAGCCGCACGGCACGGCGGCCTCGATGCCCATGCGCAGCGGGCGCAGATTGTCCGGCAAATCTCTGGCGCGCAGCGTCGTGCGCACCGCGTTCATACCGCAACCGATATCCACGCCCACCGCCGCCGGAATGATCGCCTGCCGCGTCGGAATGACGCTGCCGACGGTAGCGCCGATGCCGGCATGCACGTCCGGCATGGCGGCAACGTGTCCCTGCACGATCGGCAAGGAAGCCACGTTCAGCAGTTGCTGAATGGCCTCCGGTTCAATATCGCGCGTCCACACCTTGACCGGAACGCGCCCCTTGTTGAGTTCAATTTGAATGCCCATGATGGATTCCTGAATATTGCTTTGCTATGGAATCCGTACCGCCGTAAAAACAGGCGTAAAAAAACCCCGGCGGACGGCCAGGGTTCAATCCCGGCCCGGATTCGCTGAAACAGCGCGCTCCGGGCGACGACTCGCCTGCGGTTAGCGCTGGAAAACCTCTTGAACTGGTGCAGGCATGTCGTACTCCTTTCAGAAAATGCGGTTGGGAAAATGATGGGGCAGTATTAGGGTGTCCAGCGGAGAGGATCAAGAAAACAAACGACATGAATCAGGCACAAACACGACAATGTTGCCAATATGCAACACGGTTTTTCGGCGATGCCTGATTCAGCGAAATGGGAACCGTACACTTTCTGCGGTTTCACTTGCCCGGCACCGTCAACAGCAAGGACGCTCAGGCCACACCGCGCCTCAGCGTGATTTCGGTAACGGGCTGCTCATCGTGGCTCCAGAAACGCTCCGACACACGCTCGTCGATCACAACAAACCCGAGACGATTGAATATCCCGACATTTCCTGTTTCCTTGATCGTAGCGATTTCCAGGGCGGGAAGCCCGGCGTGAACCGCGAGGGAGGCGCAATGGGCAAGCAGGCCGGTAGCCACGCCGCGCCGCCGATGCTTTGGAGCCACCGCGATACCCTGCACGTAGAGAGCCGAATCACGCCCCATGTACTCGGCAACGCCAATGATCATGTTATCAGCATCCACGGCGACAATTCGCACCGGGTGGACTTGGCTCTGGAAAACATTCACTAAATTCGGCCTGGGGGCATAAATCATCCGCAGTTCGCGGGTACATGCAGCCACGATGAGATTGACCGGCTCGGTATCAGTTACGAGAAATCCGCGAATCCTGTTCATGGGATATGACCTGACAGCGCTGTAGACCTGACCGGCACTGTGCGATTTTCACGCAGTCCGGGTGAAATGACGTGCGGCAGTGGCGGCTATTTGCCCTAGCACTGAATCCCCACATCTTTTGCCCGACGATAAGCGATGAGTGCGATTACAAAGGATAGCGCGCTGAAGAGAAGCAAGAACCACTCAGGCTCATGGTTACGATAACTTTGGTAGATACCAAACCCACCGAAAAGCAGTGCGAACAACACCCACATGATGAAGCCGCTAGGCAGCTTGTTCGGCACACCGATTCCATAGATTTTTTTCCCGCGTTGATTCATTTCGTGCAGATCAGCCGCTTCTTTGGCGCAGCTATCAGAGCATGCGATTGCAATACCGAGGTCGATTGCGCACGAGCGACATACTGCCTTGCCGCAGGATTTGCATACGCCGACTGCTTGAATGGCGTTATGTGCGAAACATTCCATAGAAACGAACTCCTGACGAAGTAAACGGCGCTGGCATCGTATAAGCCGGCTGTCCACCAAATATCCTGCATGACAGACCTGCTCAGAAATCAGGATGATACAGGCATTCAGCAGGCAGTCGAACACTCTCCATAACGTTCCCCACACTTCACCCTCACCTCACAAACCCTCACCCGCACTTCGCCATCTCCTCACCCACGCCGTTCAGACTCGCCCCCGTCATTCACACAGGGAGCCAATCATGAACAGGAAGCTGCTTTACAAGATCGTCGCCATCGTCGGCATGTCGATTCTGCTGCTGGTGCCGCTGGCGATGATCGAGGGCCAGATTCGGGAGCGCAGTCAGCGCCAGCACGCGGTGCAGCAGAACATCGCCGAGAGTTCGGCCAGCGCGCAAACGCTGGTGGGGCCGGTCATCTTACTGCGTTACCGCGAGCGCCTGCGCGAAACACACGTTGCGCCGGAAACCGGCAAGGTTACGAAAAATGTGCGCGTGATCGAATACCAGCGGCTGATCGCCCCGGAAACGCTCACCATCGACGGCGAGGTCAAGGTCGAAACCCGGCAGCGGGGCATCTATCAGGCGCGGCTGTTCCACCTCGACAGCCAGACCGCCAGCCGCTTCCGTTTCAGCGCGCCGCCGCCGAACAACGATGCCGAACTGCTCGACCTACAGGCGACGCTGGTGGTCGGCCTGTCCGACCCGCGCGGCATTGCGAGCGATCCGGAGGTGACGATCAACGGTCAGCGCCGCCGTTTCACCAGCGGCAAGGTCGATCCAGAAATCATGCCCGTGCAGCCCCTGACCGTGGCGCT
Organism: uncultured Rhodocyclaceae bacterium; assembly: GCA_900549295.1. Lineage (GTDB taxonomy): Bacteria > Pseudomonadota > Gammaproteobacteria > Burkholderiales > Rhodocyclaceae > Azonexus. Next base: position 557 of record URNG01000046.1, on the reverse strand, counting down.
CGGCTCCATCGAAGCCGGCAAGGCGCACGATTTCTCGGTGGACTTCCCGCTGCGCCTGACCGGCACCACGCGCCTGTCGGTCGCGCCGGTTGGCGAAAGCAACCGCATCGCGCTGCAATCGGCGTGGCCGCACCCGAATTTCGGAGGCCGCTTCCTGCCGCGCGAGCGCAGCGTCGGCGCTAACGGTTTCAAGGCGCGCTGGGAGGTTTCCCACCTGGCCCGCAACTTCACCAACGCGCTCAATCCGGGCAGCGGCGAGGCGCTGTCGATTGATTTCATCGACCCGGTCAATGTCTATCTGCAAGCCGAACGGGCGGTCAAATACGGCGTTCTCTTCATCGTGCTGACCTTCGCCGGTTTCTTCCTGATCGAAACCCTGCGCCGCGCGCCGATTCATCCGCTGCAATACCTGCTGGTCGGGCTGGCGCTGGCGATTTTCTTCCTGCTCTTGATCGCCCTCTCCGAGCACATGCCTTTCGCCGCCGCTTATGGCGCGTCGGCCACCGCCTGCATCGGCTTTTTTTTTCAAATGTTAATATTTATATTCTGAAATTGTT
>URNG01000045.1 GCA_900549295.1 uncultured Rhodocyclaceae bacterium | reverse complement strand
AGGTCGAACGCATGCCGGATACGCTCGTCGCGTAACAACGTCAGCGCGCCGAGCACCGCTGCGGCACCCACTGCCAAGGCGAGCCAGCCCCAGTCACGGATGAAGTTCGATACCCCGATCATGATGCGGGTGAGCAAGGGCAGTGCCTGCTTGCTTTGCGCGAACACGCCCACGACTTGCGGCACGACGAAGACCATCAGTCCGGTCACCACCAGCAGCGCCACGCAGGTCACCAGTGCCGGGTAGATCAGGGCTTGCAGGGTCTTGCGTTGCAGGTCGGCACCCCGTTCCAGGTGGTCGGCAAGCTGGTTCATGACTGCGGCGAGCTCGCCCGATTGCTCGCCGGCGGCGATCGCCGCACGGTAGATCGGCGGGAAGGCACCACTATGGCGGTCGAGTGCGATGCGCAGGCTGTGGCCTGAAATGATGTCGGAGCGGATTGCCGCCAGGGTGTCGTGCACGCGCTCGCGCTCGGCCTGCTCGATCAGGGCCGAAAGCGCGTGCTCGACGGTAAGCCCTGCGGCGAGCAGGGTTGCCCACTGGCGCGACAACAGGGCCAGCTCACTGACCGGCAGCCGGCGGCGAGCCTGCAAGCGGGCGAGCCAGCCCGTGCGTTCTGCCGAGGCGCGTGCCTGCTGGCCGAGGTCGATGATTTCAGCAGGATGGAGACCGCGTTCGCGCAGGGCGCTGCGCGCAGCACGGCCCGAGTCGGCCTCGATCACCCCCGAGCGCTGCGTGCCAAGGGCGTCGAAGGCGCGGTAGCGGAAGGCACTCATACGGCAGGCTCAGGCGCGGATGACACGTTGCAGCTCGGCGCAGCTGGTCAGCCCGCTGGCGACGTGGCGCAGGCCGTCTTCGTGCAGGCTGCGCATACCGGCGGCCGTGCGCGCCTGGGTGCGCAGTTGGTCTTCGTCGGCACCCGCGTGAATCAGGCGGCGCAGGGCATCGTCGAGCACCAGCAGCTCGTAGATGCCGGCGCGTCCACGGTGGCCGCTGTGGCTACAGTGCGGGCACTGGCCGGCTTGCCAGCCTTGGCCTGCCATGGCCGGCTGGCGGCACTCGGGACAGAGCTTGCGAACCAAACGCTGGGCCAGTACGCCGCGCAGGGTGGAGGCGAGCAGGAAGGGTTCGATGCCCATATCAACGAGGCGGGTGAGCGCAGCGGCACTGTCGTTGGTGTGCAGGGTGGCGAGTACGAGGTGGCCGGTGAGGCTGGCCTGGATGGCGATCTGCGCAGTTTCGAGGTCGCGGATCTCGCCGATCATGATTACATCCGGGTCCTGACGCAGGATGGCGCGCAGGGCGCGGGCGAAGTCGAGTTCGATGCGCGGGTTGACCGGGATCTGGCCGATACCGGGCAGGTCGAATTCGACCGGATCCTCGACCGTGACGATGTTGAGTCGATCGGCATCCATGCTCTGTAGTGCAGCGTATAGCGTGGTCGTCTTGCCCGAGCCGGTGGGCCCGGTGACGAGCAGGATGCCGTGCGGCCGGCCGAGCAACTCGGCGAAGGCGGTGGCCGTGTCGGGGGCCATACCCAGGCCATCGAGCCCGATTTGTCCTGCCTGCTTGTCGAGCAGACGCAGCACCAGACGCTCGCCGTGGGTGGTCGGCAAGGTGGAGACACGCACGTCGACCGCCCGCCCGGCCAGGCGCAGCGTGATGCGGCCATCCTGGGGCAGGCGTTTTTCGGCAATGTCGAGCTGGGCCATGATCTTGATGCGCGAGGCCATGGCCGCGTGCAGTCCACGGCGGGGCCGGGCGATGTCGCGCAGCACACCGTCGCAGCGCAGACGCACAACGGATTCGCGCTCGTAAGGCTCGATGTGCACGTCAGAAGCCCCTTCGCGCACCGCCTGGGTGAGCAAAGCGTTGATCAGGCGGATGATGGGGGCATCGTCCTGGGTCTCAAGCAGATCCTCCACTGCGGGGAGTTCCGTCATCAGGCGGTCGAAATCAACCTCCTGGCCCACATCGGCCACGACTTCAGCCGCGTTGCTGTTGCTGCTGCCATAGGTTTCAGCCAGCCGGGCGTCGAACAGCGCACGTGGCACGCGTTGCAGGCGCAAGGGCAAGCCAAGGATGCGGCGCACTTCTGCCAGGGCCAGTGGTTGCGCATCCTCGCGCACCATGAGTTCGGCCTGTTCCGCACCCAGCGCGGCAATCAGCACGCCGTGGTCGCGGGCAAAGCCGTAGGGCAGCATGACGCTCATCAGCGCTGTTCCGTCGTTGTGCCAGTATTGTTCGGACGGAAGGCGCGGTCGATCATCAGCTCGGCCTTGCCTCCCGGTATTTCGCCTCCCGATGCATCGGGCAACGGTTTGACACGGGCTGGCGGGGTGCCTTGCTGCCCAATAACAAAGTCATATCGACTATCGCTAAGCGAGGAATAGCTGTCGCGGTCACGCAGGATGACCGGGCGCAGGAATACGACCAGATTGGTTTTGCTGCGCCGGCGCGAGTCATAGCGGAACAGATGGCCGGCGAGCGGCAGGTCGCCCAGGACGGGGACTTTTTCCGCGCTCCCGGAAACGTTGTCCTCGACCAGGCCACCCAGGGCGAGGATGGCGCCGTCATCAACCATCACCATCGATTCGATCGCGCGTTTGGTGGTGACCGAATTGCCGCCGGCCGCGTCTTCGACACTGCCGACGATGGCCGAGGCTTCCTGATAGATCTGCAGGCGGATGGCACCGCCTTCCGAGATTTGCGGCTTGACGTGCAGGGTCAGGCCGACGTCGCGCCGTTCGATGGTCTGGAAGGGATTGGCAGGCGGGGGGGCGCCCCCCCGGGGTACTGCCGGGAGCGCGCGGGCGGTGGCCCCCCCGCCGGTATTGGCGTACTGGCCGGTGACGAAAGGCAGGTTGCGGCCGACGACGATGCGCGCTTCTTCGTTGTCGAGCGTGATGAGATTGGGCGTAGACAGGATGTTGGCGCTGACCTCGTTTTCGAGGAAACGCGCCAGCACACCCAGGCTGAGCACTTCACCGATGCCGGGAATGTTGACCTTGCCGCCGCCGATGACCAGGTTCAAGCCATTGCTGGGCAGCAACTGTTTGCCCCCTGTGGCGGTACCGGCGGCAGTACCAGCGATCAACTGACCCAGGTTCTTGCCGTCTCTATTGAAGAACTGGCCTCCGATGAGACCGGTACTCCCCGAGGTGGCCCCGCCTACCCACTGAAAGCCGAATTCCGCCGCCTTTTCGGTCGAAATTTCGGCGATCAGGGCCTCGATGTAGACTTGCGCACGGCGGCGATCAAGCTGCTCAATGACCGTGCGCAGGTTACGATAGACAGCATCGGGCGCGGTGATGATGAGGGCATTGTTGACCGGATCGGGCTGCACGATGCCACCACGCGCGTTGAGGCCGGCTGCCACGGAAGTATTGCCATTGGGCGCAGGCAGCAGGGTACTGCTGTTGCCACTTCCCGCCGTCCAGGCGTTGCCACTGAAGCCATCTCTGGAAATGCTGCTGAGCGGCCTGGTGGCGTTGCTGTCGGCAGCTTTGCCGTCGCCGGCCAGTGCCGCATTGAGCGTCGCAGCAACCTGAGTTGCGTCAGAATTGCGCAGATACACCACGCGGATGTTGCCGCCTGCCCCTGGACGGTCGAGCGCAGTGACGAGTTGGCGCGCCGCCGCCAGCCGGCTGGGGGGCTCGGCACGTACCAGCAGGCTGTTACTTTGCGGTTCGGCAAGAATCTGCACCGTTCCCACGTTTTGCCCACCCGTCTGTTGTTCGACCAGCAGTCGGTTCAGCAGCGGTGCCAGATCGCTGGCCATCGCGTGCTGCAGCTGCAGCACATTTACATCGGCCTGAGGCACGTCTATCGATTCGATCACCTTGGCAAGCCGGTGGAGATTTTCAGCGTAGTCGGTGACAACGAGACTGTTATTTCCCTGAAAAGCAGTGACTGCGTTATTGGCTGACACCAGCGGGCGCAGCACATTCACCATGTGCGTCGCAGATTCGTTCTGCAGCGTGAAGACCTGCGTAATGATGCGGTCGCCGCGAACCCCCGCCGCGCTCTTTCCGCTCACCACCGGCAAGCCATGTAGCTTGGCGTCGGCTTCGGGGACGATTTTGGTGATGCCAGCTTCTTCAATGGCGGCATAGCCTTGGAGGCGCAGCGCCGACAGCAGAATCTGATGGGCCAGATCAGGGGCCACCCTGGCATTGGTGATGATGTTGATCTTGCCTTTGACGCGCGGGTCAATAAGGAAATTGCGCCCGGAGATGCTGCCGATTGCCTGGATCACCGAGCTTATCTCTGCGTTCTGGAAGTTGAGCGCCACCGGCTCGTCCGCTGCATACGAGGGGGAAACAGCCACCACAAGCCAGGAGAAAGCAAGCGCGAACAAACACGGAATTTTCAGCAGTCTGCCGGTACCGCGCGTGGATGAGGATCGAAGGTGAGGTAACGAGGTCGAAAGAAATTGCATCAGTGCACGACGCGCGAGGATAGGTGGAGGGTTTCGCTATGCGGATTGTCGAGGACGGGCAGATCGAGGCGGGTCAACAGGCCATCAAGTTCGAATTCGGCGGAGCCGGGTAGCAGCCGGACGAGCTTTCGGCCATCCGGCAGTGTTTGGCCTGGGCTCAGGCTCAGAATGGAGCCATCTTCGGCCTGCAGGATCACGAAACCCGGTAGTGCGCCGAAGCCGGTGGCGATGCCGGTGACCATGTAGTGCGGATTGCGTGCCGCAGCGCTGGCGGTGCCCGGCGCAGGCTGACCGATATGCAGGGTGATCCGGTCTGCGATCTTGCGCGCATCGGTCTCATGCCGAGCTACTGCGGCCACTTGCGGGGGCGCGGCAGATTGCCAGAACAGCGCCGACATCACCCAGGCGAGCAAACCCAAGGCCATCAACCAAGTGAGTGAAGTGAGCATGTGCAAGCGCGGAGCAAGCGAAACATCAGGCAACACGAAAGGCTTGGACATAGGAATGATGGATGATCGACGGGCCGGGTTTTCTTGATGTCAGCCTCAAGGCAAAAATCTTCCCGGTGTATACCAGGAGCGCGCAGTTGCATGAACGAAAACTCCGCTTCACGGCAATCGAACACGTGAACGTCATGATGCGGCATGCGAACTCAGTGGGCGACGCTTGATTCCGAGGAGCGTTGCCCGATAGTCAGGTCGGCGGTCGGCGAGTTTGCGGCGGTGATGCAGGCTGATGGTCAGGTGTTGGGTGGGAGTGGTGCAAACGGCTGACGGCCTGCCGATTTGCCACGAGGTGTTTGCTGGCAATACGGCGGAATTGCCCACCTTGTTGCCGACCTTGCAGACGGTGCTTGAGCGCTTCACTTCGATTTTCCGGGTGGCCATTACTTGTACCACTTGTTCCAAATGGTTTCGAATGTGCCGTCTGCTTTCATCTCGTCGAGGTTCTTCTGCCACTGGGCAACAGTGCTGTTTGGCGTATTGAGCGAAAAGGCAATGTATCCATCGTGATTCAGCGCTTCCATGCTCTGCGCAAGCTGGCTCGTCGAAATGCCATTTTTTTCGGCCAGCCACTTCATATCCAGATCCGGCATGAGCAGCGCTTCCACTTCGCCGTTCATCAGTTGGTCAAATGCTTCCTGAGAGGTCAGCGCTGTAGCGACGACATTGCCAAAGTTATTCTTCACGAGAAACTCATGGGTGTACCAGTTTTTTGGCGTGGCAATGGACTGAAGTGCTTTTGCCTGCTCAAGCGTTGCTATGGTGATTCCAGAATTTACGACCGTGTAGAAATAGGTTCGATTGGTGGAGATGGGGCCAACCCACTGAAACATATCTTCCCGTTCCGGCGTGCGGGCAGTGGTATATACCGCACTGTTGGGCAGGTACTGCGGTATTTTGTACGCATCGACCCAGGTGCTCAAGTTGGTTTTGTTAACATACCCGGACTTGGTTCTTGCCTGGATTTCATTGACGATATCTACCGAAGAACCCTCAACTTTACGGGAAGCGGCCACGCCAGTTCCATAATTAAGCGGCGGCGAGACTTCGGTGAATAGCTGAATCGTTCCGGGAATATAATCCACAGGCATCGTTGCGAAATATTTCCGCAGCACCGAAACCGTGGTCTGATCTTCAACCATCGCGTCAATTTCATTTTGAACGCGCTCGACGGTATCATCGCTGACATCTTTGGAAAAAGCGATGTAGTTGAAAACAGTGTGATAGCGCGTAACGGTAAAAACATTGTCAAAGCTGAACTCGGCGGGCAGTGTTTTTACCAAATGAAAGAAGTCACTGGCGATAAACTTCGGGCTGCCGCTCATGAATGCAGACAGGGCCTCGTCGTAGGTATCGTAGTAGACCAGGTTTTGAAAACCAAGTTTTTCAAGGGTTGTGGTTTCCAGCCAATTCCTGACGACAGCAACAGGGCCGACCCCTTTTGCCTTTTCAATGTCCAGCGGGTAGTTAGTGCCGGAGTATCCATTTTCAAATATGCCGTATATTCCCTGGGATGTGGGGCCGGCCCATTTGAAGAGGTCTTTGCGTTCGGCTGAATACCCCAAGGTCAGCACGGCACGATCCGGGCCGTTTTGCGTTGTAGTCAAAGCCTCGTCCGCCGAGTTTGACAAATCCATCTTGATGGTAAATCCAGCTTTTTGCAGGGCCGCTTTCGCAATATCGGCGTCCATGCCAGCAATTTCGCCATTTTTGAGAAAATAATAGGGGGCCATCTCGATGCCCGTAATGCTGATTGTCTTGTTTTCCGAGCTGCTGCCGCCACCACCGCCACAACCGCTTATGGTCAACGCTGCCATAAGAAGAATTACCAACAGAGACATCATTCCATTTTTTGTTTTCATTTTCTCTATTTCCATATCCTGTATCAGAAATCCACACGGTAACTGGCCGCCAGCCAGTGCAGGGTGGCGTCGCCCTGGTTGCTGACGTTGAGCGTCAGGGAGCCTGTGCCGGCACCGATCTTTCCTTCGACACCCACCGTGGTGCGCAGCCAGTTGCGCTTGTAAGTCTGGCCGGGCAGGCTGAAGCCATACAGGCCGGCGACGTCGCCCCTGACGGCTGCGCCAGTATCACTGAAGCGATGCACGCCTTCCAGGCGGCCCAGCACATCAAGTTTGTCATTCACGCGATGCGCGAGATCCACCCCCAGGCGCGCTTCGGTCGCGTGTTCGCTACGGCTGTTCCAGCGAGCGGGGAAGGCGCCGCCGGCTTCCGTGTAGGCATCGATTCTGGTTCGGGTGTAAGTCACGCTGGTATAAGGCGTAAAGGCAGTATTACCGGCCTTGACCGCATCCAGCCAGTCCAGTCGGGCACGTATTGCTGCGGTGCTGGTGTCGGCGCTGCCGCGACCGTATTCGCGGGTGCCTGCATTGGCATAGCCGCGCGTGATTTCGGCATCGCCCCAGTGGTAGTAAGCACTGAAGGTCGCATAGAGGGGCATTTCAGCCATCCTGGCGATGACTTCCGGCATGAGGTAAGTGCCATCCATTTTGGTGCGGCCACCAAACACCGTGTCCTGCTTGCTGTAGGTGCGGCCCAGCGCAAGCTTGACCAGCAACTGATTGCTGACCCCCCGCGCATAACCGAACTCAAGCGAGCCCAGATTGCCGTCGTTGCCTCGATTGTCGGCGTGTCCCCAATCCCCTGCGATCCAGACGCTTTGCTTGCCCGCGCCGAGCAGGCCGCGCATGGGGCTGCCGTGTGCGCCATGCATGACCAGGCTGGCATCCTGCATGGTGCGCGCAGGCACACCTGAGGAGCCGGCCAGACTCTTGTCATTCTCGACCTGATCGATCAAGCCTTTGGTGGTGGCGATGAAGGCATGGTTGTTGTCAAGCGCGCCGACCACTACGTCGCCGGAAGCGTTGACGCCTATGGCACGAGACGCCTTGCTGGCAGAGGGGTTGACGCTTACGCCATGGGAACCGAGCCAGTCTTCGATGGTTTGCATCGTGCCTTCGGTGGTGCTGCCGGGATTGAGCGCCCAGCGAAAGGCGCGGTTGGCTTGATCGATCTTGCCGTAACCGACCACCACGCTGCCGGATGCGTTGACATCGGATGCGATCGCGTAAGCGTCATTGCCCTTGCCGGCGAACATGCCCAGGTCGGTCATGCCGGTTGCCTCGGTCCAGCGAAAGGCGCGGGTGGTAATGCCGTTGTAGGCATGACCGACAACCACGTCGCCTGCGGCGTTAACGCCATACGCACCCGAGTAACCTTCTTTTTTGTCGGCTGCCAGCGTTCCCAGGTCGACCATGCCGGTGGCCTCGGTCCAACGGAAGGCGTGGGAGTCGGTTGCGGTGAGTGCCTTGCCGACCACCACGTCGCCAGCGGCGTTGACATCGAAGGCGCTTGATCGACCGATTCTGCCCCCGGCAAATGTGCCCAGATCAGTCATGCCGTGGGCCGAGGTCCAGCGGAAGGCATACTCGGCAACATTGGAGAGGAAATTGTCATCGATTGGCCCCCTGGCCCAACCGACCACCACGTCACCGGCGGCGTTGACGCTTTCACCAAAGCTTGCATTTGTTCCCGCAAGCGTACCCAGATCGGTCATGCCGGTCGCCTGGGTCCAGCGGAAGGCATGGAAGTCAGTGCCGTTGTGGGCAGTACCGACCACCACGTTGCCGGCGGCGTTGACGTCACTGGCACTTGAGCCTTTGGCTTCTCCGCCGGGGAGCGTGCCCAGGCTGATCATCCTGCCGGTCGCCTGACTCCAGAGGAAGGCGCGATAGAGCGTACCGGTGTAGGCCTCACCGACCACGACACCGCCGGTGCCGCTGACGCCGTAGGCAGCCGAGTTGCCGGCATTGTCCGCTGCAAGCGTGCCTAACTCGGTCATGCTTGGGCCTGCATGAGCTGCGCTGTGCGTTGCGCCGAGCAGGATCACGGAGATGGCCAACGCCAGCGGTTTTACGGAGAAATCCTGATCGCGCTGCAGGCGCTTGTCTTTGAAGGTGGTTTTCATCATCGTATTTTGGGCGACAGACTGAAAGAGCCGGCAGAACGGCCGGCGGACGTTGACGAGCTGCCGCGAGGATACCGATTTGGCCAAGGAGATTTTTGGCGTTTCGGGTCAATTTGCTGGCGTTTTGGGCCAATATGTGATTTGTGTGATTCCGCCCGCAGTGGTTTCAGGACAGCCGCCGATTCACACGCCTGAACGCCGATAGGCCAGGGGCGTGGTACCCGTCCATTTCTTGAAGGCACGATGAAAGGTCGTCAGATCGGCGAAGCCGACGCGGTCGGCAATGGCTTCGACCGGAAGCTGGTTGGCGATCAGCAACCGCAGGGCGAGCGCGCGTCGCAGTTGGTCCTTGACATGCAGGAAGCTGGTTTCTTCTTCATGGAGCCGCCGGGTTAGCGTGCGCCGTGAGTAACCCAGCGCCCTGGCCGCTGTGTCGATATCGGGGTCGCTCTCAAGATGAATTTCCAGATAGGTGCGAACCTGGTGGGTGACCTGACGCAAGGTATCCAGCTGACTCGTGGCTTCTGAAAGCGCCCGCCTGGTTTCCTTGAGCAACAAGGCCAGGGCGTTGCTCTGTCCGTACAAGCCCTTGATCGGGAAAACCTCGCCTTGCTGCACGAGGTGGTAGGGCACGGAGAAGCCGCTGTGGGCGATTTTCCAGTCGCCGTTCTCCTGCACGAATACCAGCGACAGGCGAACCGCTTCGCGCGACAGGATGGGCTCCGGGGTCGGCAGGTGAATGTGGAATAACCCGGTCGCCAGTACGACCGTGTCACTCAGATCGCGCAGCAAGAGGTCGAGCATCTGGATGCGGATGCGCTTGGGAACTTGCGCAAAATCCAGCCGGGTGATCTCGATCCATTTGCTTCGGTCGCCGACGATGAAGTCGCCCCCGCCGGTGTAACCGCTGAAATTCTCGCTGAAATTCCCGGTCAGGCCATCGTCCCGCGAGGCGTACATTTCGATGTATTTCTTGAACAGCGATTTGATGAGGCGTTTGCGAGGGGGCTTCATGATCGGTCTGGAAATGCGTGGTGCGGCGTGGCACGGCTGGTAGGGTAGCCAACCCCTGTACTATGCAATTGCTTGTCCGAAAATTCCATAACAAGGTAAGCAATCAGGCGCAAACAATTTGAAATCCAGAGCCGAACCCGTCGAGCAGTTTGCTGATTTCCCCATCACAGCAACCCGCTGGTGATGAGCCGGCGTCACCGCGTGCGTACAGCCCATGGGAGACTCGGCGCGTTGAACGGGAGGCGAGGCCGAGAAACCGGCCTCGTCGTAATAGAACAACGGGCAACCGCCTTCGCGGGCCCAAGCCTTCAAACCGGCAAGTTCGTTGGCGCAGGCGGCAAATTGTTCCGGGTTGCGGTTTTTTTAGACTCATTCGCGTCCGCTTGAAGGAGTCAGGTCTGAATCAAAAAAGCAAGTTTCAAGCCAGTTTTGACGGATTGTTTAACGCTGGCTGCGCGTCGGTTCTGGCTTATGGAACAAATTCTTGATAAATTTCTGACCCAATCCGGGCCAAGTCCCTCAACAGGACGGAACGCCGGATCCGAATCCGGTCAGCTTGACCCGTCATCAGCAAATGTCAGGACGACGCGGCTTTCATGCTGCGCGGCATGAGTGTCATTGTTTTGGCAGAAAGGACTGTTGTGGCGAATTGTCGGCAATGGATCGGCGCCGTCGTGCCCCTGCTGGGGGTGCTGGCATCGCCAGGAGTGGTGGCCCAGTATTACCTGGGAGTCGAAGCCGGGCGCGAACATCTGTCGTTCCGGCCAGAGTACAGCCCCGTGCATGGCGGCCCCAACGATCGCTACGATAACCGGGCCAATGGCTCGGTTGCTGGTGTGGTCGGGGGGTATCGCTGGCAAGGCAGGGCGGATTTCTCGCTGGGTGTGGAAGGTCGCCTGTCGGTGAGTGATACCGACTGGAAATTGACCTTGCCGGAGCCGGCGAGATTCCGCTATGACGTCCCCGTAAGTGCGGCCATGGCGCTGCTGCCGACCTACCGTGTCACGGAAAATTTCTCCGTGTTTGCCGAAACCGGGCTGGCGCTTGGGAAAATCCGCCTGCGCAAGGCTACCACCAATGCGGTCCGAAGCAGATATGACGTTTCGACATGGCGGCCGGGTATCGTGGCCGGGGTGGGCATACGCTATGCGATTGGCGGTGGTTGGTCGGTGCGTGCCGGCTATCGGCGCACCTGGTACAAGGAGCACGACTTCAATACCTATCGAGCCGATGGCAGCCAGGTGGAGGCCGTCAGCTCGAAAGTAGTGCAAAGCATGACCACGCTTGGACTGATGCGTGAATTTTGAGCAGGGCAAAAGAGATACTGGCGTGATTTGATTCTGGCGTTGCCTTTCTGCGCTGTCGGTGCGCCGGAATCAGATGCGTCATGGTTCGGCAAACAAGCGTTTGGAGAAAGCATGGAAATTCGGGTAGAGGATGCAGGCAAGGCCTGGGTGGTGTCGGTGAGCGGCAAGCTCGATGCTGTTTCGGCGGTAGATTACGAGAAGTCGGTCAGTCAGCTCATTGCCGATGGCAAAACGCGTCTTGCCGTCGATTTTGCCAATCTCAGCTACATCAGTAGCGCCGGGCTACGGGTGCTGCTGTCGACGGCGAAACAGCTCAAACCCAAGGGTGGTACCGTGGTTTTCGCCAATCTCCAGGATAACGTGCGTGAAGTTTTCGAAATGACTGGTTTCAGTTCGATCCTCGGTGTTCATCCTTCGCTTGAGGCGGCGCTGGCGGCGTTGTGAGGCGTTCGGGGTGAGCGACGTATCCCGGCAGTTCGAGGCGCTGACGCTGGCGGCGGAGCTGGTGAACCTGGAACCTTTGCAGGCGCATCTGGCCCGCTGCGCGGCGGCATTCGGGCTGGCGGCAAAACGGATCGGCATGCTCGCCATGGCGTTTGAAGAGGTTTTCGTCAATATCTGCCATTACGCCTATCCGGCAGCGCCGGGGCCGGTCACGCTGATCTGCTGTGATGCAGGCGCGCAATTGGTTGTCGAGGTGATCGATGAGGGGATTGCTTTCGATGTCGCTTCGATTGGCGAACCTGATCTGGCGGCGGGCATCGATGAGCGCAAGATCGGTGGCCTGGGCTGGTTTCTCGTCCGCCAGATTGCCGATCAGGTCGATTGTTCCCGGCATGAAGGACGTAACATCGTGCGCCTTACCCTGAATCGTTGATATTGCCCATGCTTCCGCCCATGCACCGTTTCCTTCTTCTGCTGCGCCGCTGGCTGAGCAGCGGCCCCTTTTTCCTGCTGTCCTTCTTTCTGGCGGCAAGTGCCAGTGTCGCGGAGCCGATCAAGCAGGCCTCCTTCATTCCTCTCTGGCTGCCGCAGGCCCAGTTTGCCGGCTATTACATGGCCGTCGAGAAGGGGATTTATCTCAAGCACGGGATCGATCTGACCATCATCCAGGGAGGGCCGGGGCGCAGCCCCACCGAGTACCTGCGCGACGGCCGTGCCGATTTTGCCGCCCTGTGGCTGACCAGCGCCTTGCAACTACGGGATGAGGGCCCGCCGCTGCAGCATATTGCCCAGGTGGTGCAACAGTCGTCGATGCTGCTGGTGGCGCGCAAGGATTCGGGGATCCGCACGCTGGCCGATCTGGCGGGCAAGAAGGTGGGCTTGTGGGGCGGCGATCTTGATATTCCTGCGCGCAGTGTGTTCGATCAGCATGGCTTGCAGGTGCAGCCCGTGCAGCAGTCCGCGACCGTCAACCTGTTCCTGCGCGGGGGCGTCGCGGCGGTATCGGCCATGTGGTACAACGAATACCACAACCTGCTCAATGCCGGATTGAATGAAGACGAGCTGACGGTATTCCCGCTCAAGGAGCATGGGGCCAATTATCCGGAAGATGGTTTGTACACCCTGGAAAAAACAATGGCGCGCGATCCGCAACTGGTGGCCGCCTTTGTCCGTGCCTCGCAGGAAGGCTGGGATTATGCGTTTGCGCATCCGGAGGAAACCGTCGATGTCATGCTGCGCATCATCAAGGATGCGCGCCTGCCGACGAACCGCATGCATCAGCGCTGGATGCTGGCGCGCATGCAGGAGTTGCTGCGTCCGATGGCGGGCAACCGCGCTGGCGAGTTGAACCGATCCGACTACCAGCTGGTGACGCAGGAGCTGCATCGGCGCGGTTTGCTGCGCGAGGTGCCGGATTACGACGTTTTCGTGAAAGGTGACCATGCGCTTCGTTAAAACGATTGCTGCGCGCCTGATCCTGGTGGTCACCCTGAGCACTTCGCTCATCTTTGCCGGCATGCTCGGTTTTCACCACCTGCGCTCGCGAACCTTGATCGAAGCCGAAGTCGCCGGCAGCGCCCGCCATCTGACAGAGGCCGCCGCCAACCGCGTCGAAGCCGTGTTGAGCACAACGGCGCGAGTGGTCGAGATCATGGCGCGGCGGCTGGAAAATGATCAAGGCAACGATCTGGCGGATGATCGGGCCATCAAACGGATGCTGCGCAGCACCCTGGAAAACAATCCGGAAATCTACGGTACAACCATTGCTTTCGAACCCGCGGAGCCTGGCGGGCCGGCGCGCCTGTATGCCCCTTATGCCCACCGAGATGGGGCAGAGATCAAAACCATCCAGCTTGAAGCGGCTTATGACTACCGGGTGCAGGATTGGTACCAGATCCCCCGGGAACTGGCACGCGCCGAGTGGAGCGAACCCTACTTCGATGAAGGTGGCGGCAATACCCTGATGGCCACCTATTCCGTACCGTTTTATGCTGGCAGCGGTGATACGCGCCGCTTCCTGGGCATCGTGACGGCGGACATCTCGCTCGACTGGCTGGCAGAAACCATTGGCGCGATCAAGGTGCTGGATAGCGGCTATGCCTTTCTCCTGTCACGCAATGGTTCGATCGTGACGCACCCGGTCACCGATCACATCATGAACGAATCCATCTTCAGCTTGGCGGAGGCTGCGGACGATGGGGCGCTGCGGGAGGTTGGCCGGCACATGCTGCGCGGCGACAGCGGTTTCGTGCCCTACCGCAACTTTGCCGGTGCGCCTGCCCGCCTCTATTACGGCCCGATTCCTGCCGCCGGCTGGTCGCTGGCCATCGTCTTTCCCGAGGATGAACTGTTCGCCGGCATCCGCGAGTTGACGCTGACGGTTGCTGCGATTGGCCTGCTGGGCACCCTGCTGATTGCCCTGGTGGTGGTGCTGATTGCCCGTTCGATTACACGGCCGCTGCACAGCCTCGCGATTGCCGCCGGGCGCATGAGCAACGGTGATTTTGACATGCACCTGCCGGCCCAGACGGCGCAGGACGAAATCGGCGATCTGAGCCGCGCCTTTGCCGCAATGAACCGGGATTTGCAGATACACATCCGGGATCTGGTGGCGACCACTTCCGCCAAGGAACGCATCGAAGGCGAACTCAGCATCGCGCACGACATCCAGATGTCGATCCTGCCCAAAATGCTGCCTCCGTTCCCGCACCGCGAAGAATTCAACCTTTTCGCCGTGATCGAGCCGGCCAAGGAAGTCGGCGGGGATTTCTACGACTTCTTCCAGCTCGACGACGATCACCTCTGTCTGGTCATTGCCGATGTCTCCGGCAAGGGTGTGCCGGCCTCGTTGTTCATGGCGGTAACCAAAACCCTGATCAAGGCAACCGCCAGAATGGATCTGAGTCCGGCAGAGATTTTGTCCCGGGTGAATGACCAGATGACACGCGACAATGATCAAAGCATGTTTGTCACCGTGTTTTGCGCCGTGCTCGATTTGCGTGATGGGGCGCTGGTCTACACCAATGCCGGGCACAACCCGCCGGTGCTGATTCCCTGCCTGGGTCAGCCGCACTATTTTCCCAAGACCAGGCAACTGGTCATCGGGGCCGTCGAGAATTACCCTTACCAGGCCGAAGTGATGCAGCTGGCGCCAGGAGATCGACTGCTGCTGTATACCGATGGCGTTACCGAGGCAATGAACCTGCAAGACCATCTGTATGCCGAGGAACGCCTGCTGGCTGTCTGCAACGAATTACAGGGCAAACCGATTTTCGACTTGGTCAAGAGTACCGTCGCCAGCGTCAAGGCATTTACCGGTATGGCCCCGCAATCCGATGACATTACCATCATGGCCATCGAGTACCGTGGCCGCACGCCTATGGCATGATCCCATCCCATGCCCGCAGGCATGTCATCCGCCGATGGCAGGCAGCGTGCCCCGCTGCGCAATCCATTCAGCCTTCCGAGCCGCATCGACAAAACTTGCAGTGCGGCGAATGACGGCTTGGAACGGGCGGTCACTCCGTGTGGTGCTCGTTGCCATCGCTGATCCCTGAAAATGAGCATGGCGACGTCGCAGAAAAATACGCGCAGACGTGCAGAAAAAATGCAGTCAAAAAATCTTCAGATAGCAAAAAGCCCGCTTGGCAGCGGGCTAAATGCTTGAATTTCTTGGCTCCCCGACCTGGGCTCGAACCAGGGACCTACGGATTAACAGTCCGGCGCTCTACCGACTGAGCTATCGGGGAATAGAAAGATGGCATTATAGTAGTAGAATGGCCAAAAGTCAAGATCAGCCGTGGGTTTCCTGGGGAAATGAGTCATGGGTTCAGCTCGGATTTACGCAAAAACGCCAGCGGGCGATGAGGCGGTGCGGCAAAGCACGCGGGTGGTGCAGCGCAATTTGCGTCTGGTGCTGGTGCAGGTGGATGGCAAGTTGAGTGTGGATGAGTTGATCGCCAAGATCGGCAATGCGCGGCTGGTGGAAAGTGCGATCAGTGATCTGGAGCGCGGCGGCTACATCGTGCCGCTTGCCGAGGCGGCTGCGGCGTGGGCGGTGGGGCTGCCTCAGGAGCGGGAGGAGCGGCTTTCGGCGGTTGCGCAGTTCTCCACCTTTGGCGAGCGCGCGCCAGCGCATGTCCGGATGGATGAGCCGGGGCCGGCCAGCGTGTTTTCCGCTTTCGGCAAGCCTGTGCCGCAGGCGCATCGTCGGGAGGCCGGGGCGGTGAAAGAAACGGCCAGGGAGAGGCACGATGAGCCGCGTCCCGAGCGGCAGTGGCGGATTGTCCCCGTGCTCGCGGGCGGCTTGCTGACGCTCGTCGTGGCGGCGGTTTTGCTGGTGTTTTTCTACCCTTACAACAATTACCGCGCCGATTTCGAAAAAGCGGCGGGCGATCTGCTGCAAACGCCAGTTGCCATCGGGGAGGTGAGTTTCGCGGCCTTGCCCAGCCCGCGTCTGGAATTGCGCGATCTGCGCCTGGGGGGCTCGCCCGAGACGGCGGGCAGTATCGGTCGCGTGGTGCTACCGCCGCCGTGGCAGCTGTTTTTCAAAGGTGGCGCGGCGCTGGTGCGTCTGGAAGTGGCGGATGTGATCTGGCCGCTCGATGCGCTCCTGATGAAACCCGGGGTGACGGCTGACCGGCCGCTTGCTTTGCCTGCACTGCGTCGGATCGAGGTCGGGAAATTGCAGATCAAGGCTGCCGGAAACATGGTTTTTGGCGTTTTCACCGGCCAGTTGAATTATGAAGACGGGCGCTTCGTTCAAGGGCGGCTGGAAACCCAGGACAAGGATCTGGTGCTCGAGGCGAAACCGGCTGCCGGGCAGGTGGCCTTGCGGATCGAAGGGCGTGCCTGGCAGCCGCCGTCCGTGCCGGTGCGCTTCGGTGCGCTGGATGCGAAAGCGACGCTGGACGTGCAGGGGTTGCAGGTACGCGAGATCAACGCGAGCTTCTTTGGCGGCGTGCTGAAAGGGGAGTGGAGCCTGGGCTGGTATGAAAGCGGCTTGGCCATGCGCGGGGATTTACTCATGGCGCGGGTGGATTTGCAGCAATTCACCGGCGGCGTGCTGCCCGGATTCAAATGGGCAGGCGCTCTGGAAGGGCCGCTACGCTTGCAGGGGAGTGGCGCTGACTGGGTGGGAATGTGGTCTGCAGCGAATCTGGACATGCAGGCCAAGGTCCAGCGCGGCACTTTGTTGGGTGTGGACTTGGGCGAGGCCAGCCGCCGCAGCCCGGGTGCCGTGGTGCGTGCGGGCAGCACGCATTTCGATCAACTGACTGCGCAGGTGAGGGCCGATGCGCGCGGCATTGCGTTGCAGGATCTACAGCTGGATGCCGGTGCAATGCATGCGGGCGGCAGTTTGCGTCACACGTCGGATGGGCGGCTGGACGGGCGTTTGACGGTCAATGTGCGCTCTTCGGTGGCGGCGATCAGCGTGCCGATGCGCGTCAGCGGTACTTTGCCGAATCCCGAGGTGCTGGTCGAGCGCTGAATGGCAGCGGCGAAGCCGCTTACGCCGTCGGTGCGGCCTGTCCGATCAGCCATTGCTTGACGCGCAGGGCGGCCTCGCTCAGCGCGTTCTTGCCGTGGTGCACCACGTAGTAGCCGTTTTCGAGTTCGAGGCGGCAGGTAAATGGCTCGATCAGCGCCCGGCTGGCGATTTCAGTTTCGGTGAGGCAAGGGCTGGTGAGCACGATGCCGTGACCGCGCCGGGCAGCCTCGATGGCCAGGAGCGACTGGTCGAAGTGTATGCGGGGAATGCTGGCGACGGCTGCGGCGTCCAGCGTGCTGAAACGCTGGAACCAGCGCTCCCAGCAGGGTTGCCAGGTAGTCACCAGCAGATTCGCCCGGTGCAGATCCTGCGGCGTGCTTAGACGCAGCGCGGCGGCGTATTCCGGGGTGCAGTAGGCGCGCGCCTCGTCCCTGAACAGCAGGTTTGCATCGAGGGTGGCATCCTTGCCGTCGCAGTGGCGAATGGCCAGATCGACGCCGGAACGCTCGAAATCCACGGCTTCGATGGAGGCGCTGAGATGCAACTCGATGTCCGGGTGCTGCGTCACCAGACTGGCCATGCGGCGGGTGAACCACTTGGCGGCAAAACTGGGCGTCATCGACAGCGACACCGCCCGTTTGCGGCGGCGCTTGAGCTGGCTGCTGGCGCTGGCGATCCGGGCGAGCGCCGGCTGAATTGCCTGCCAGTAGTCGAGCGCGGCAGCCGTGGGCTGGATTTGCCGCACCTGCCGCACGAACAAGGGTTCGCCCAGCCATTCCTCGAGCTTCTGTATCTGCTGGCCAATCGCGCCCGGCGTTACGCACAGTTCATCTGCGGCAAGAGAGAAGCTTTGGCTGCGCATGGCGGCATCGAAGGCAACCAGCGCCTTGAGAGGAGGGTAAGCTGTCATGAAGCAAAACGCTATGAGATAGATTTTCTATAGTATGAGGCATGGTAACTGATTTGTCACGGCAGCCCGCGATGCGCACAATGCCGGCTTCGAACCCCCATCGCCCTGGGCGACAAAGAAAGGAAGAGCATGAGCGTTTTGCGTGCCGACGTGACCCCGGAGAACCTGAACCGGGACAGCCGGGAATCCCTGCCGGGTTTTCTCGGCGTCGAGATGCTGGAATTGCGGCAGGGCGTCATGCGCAGTCGCATGGCGATCAGGCCGCTGCATGGGGCCATCAACGGTTTTCTGCACGCCGGCAGCGTGGTGACGCTGGCCGACACCACTTGCGGCAACGCCACCATCGCGCATCTGCCGGCGGGGGCAAGCTCCTTCACCACGATCGAGTTGAAGAGCAACCACCTCGGCACGGTGCGCGATGGCGCGGTGGCCTGTACCGCGACCGCGCAGCACCTGGGCAGGACGACCCAGGTCTGGGACGCGGTGGTGACGGATGAGGCTACTGGCAAGGCCATCGCCCTGTTCCGGTGCACGCAGATGATTCTCTGGCCTAAAGCCTAGGCTGGCGTCAGCGGCTGTCCGTTCGCCCGCTTTTCCTTGGGCGCAGCAAAAAGGCCACGCAAAGCGTGGCCTTCTTTTTAGTGGGCGTGAGCCGCCGCGTGTCAGCGCGTCACCGTGGCGATCGCCTGGGCGACGTAGCCGGTGTTCTTGCTGTTCAGGGCGGCGAGGCAGATGCGACCGGTGGATACGGCGTAGATGCCGAATTCTTCCTTCAGGCGTTCCACCTGGGCGGCGGAGAGGCCGGTGTAGGAGAACATGCCGCGCTGCTGGACGACGAAGGAGAAATCCTGGGCGCAGCCGGCGGCCTTGATCGCGTCCACCAGGCCGCTGCGCATGGCGCGGATGCGGTCGCGCATGGCGGCCAGTTCGCCTTCCCACTGGGCGCGCAGTTCCGGCGAGGCGAGCACGGCGGCAACCAGGGCGGCGCCGTGGGTGTGCGGGTTGGAGTAATTGGTGCGGATGACGCGCTTCACCTGCGACAGCACGCGGGCCGATTCTTCCTTGCCGGCGGTGACGATGGACAGCGCGCCGACGCGCTCGCCGTAGAGCGAGAAGTTCTTGGAGAAGGAGCTGGACGCGAAGAATTGCAGGCCCGAGGCGGAGAAGGCGCGAATGGCTACGGCGTCGGCGTCGATGCCGTCGGCAAAGCCTTGATAGGCCATGTCGAGGAAAGGCACCAGACCGCGCGCTTTGCAGATTTCGACGACTTCCGCCCACTGCGCGTCGGACAGGTCGGCGCCGGTCGGGTTGTGGCAGCAGGCGTGCAGCAGCACGATGGAGCCGGGGGCCATCCTGTCGAGGTCGGCCTTCATGCCGGCGAAGTTCACGCCGCGGGTGGCGGCGTCGTAATAGGCGTAATCCTCGACCACGAAACCGGCGGCTTCGAACAGGGCGCGGTGGTTTTCCCAGGACGGGTTGCTGATGTAGACCTTGGCGTCCGGGTTCAGGCGCTTGAGGTAGTCGGCGCCGATACGCAGCGCGCCGGTGCCGCCGATGGCCTGGGCAGTGATGACGCGACCGGCGGCGAGCAGGTCGGAGTCCTTGCCGAACAGGAGATTCTGCACCGCGCCGTTGTAGGCGGGCGCGCCTTCGATCGGCTGGTAGCCGCGCGGCAGGGCGGCCTTGACGCGGGCATCCTCGGCGGCCTTGACGGCGGCGAGCAGGGGAATCTTCCCGTTGTCGTCGAAATACACGCCAACGCCGAGGTTGACCTTGGTATCGCGCGCATCGGCGTTGAAAGCTTCGTTCAGACCCAGGATCGGGTCGCGCGGGGCGAGTTCCACCGCGGCAAAGATCGAAGAGGACATGACTGACTCCGTGGAATAATAGAAACGAAAGAAGGAAAGTGTGCGGCAGCCGCCGAGGCGGCCGGATTGCTGCATTCTTGCCGCTCTGATCGGGCGGTACGACAGAAAACGTAAAATACTAACATGAGCGAATCTACCGACAGCACGCCCGTGGTGACTTTTTCGGGCAGCCCTTACCGTCTGCACCAGCCTTTTCCGCCCGCCGGCGATCAGCCGACGGCCATCGCGCAACTGGTCGAAGGGGTGAACGACGGCCTTTCCTTCCAGACCCTGCTCGGCGTGACCGGCTCCGGCAAGACCTACACCATGGCCAACGTCATCGCCCGCACCGGCCGCCCGGCGCTGGTGCTGGCCCCGAACAAGACGCTGGCGGCGCAGCTCTATTCGGAGTTCAGGGAATTCTTCCCGGAAAACGCCGTTGAGTATTTCGTTTCCTACTACGACTATTACCAGCCGGAAGCCTACGTGCCGTCGCGCGACCTGTTCATCGAGAAGGACAGTTCGATCAACGACCACATCGAGCAGATGCGCCTGTCCGCCACCAAGAGCCTGATCGAGCGGCGTGACGTGGTGATCGTGGCGACGGTGTCGTGCATCTACGGTATCGGCGACCGCGACGAATACCACAACATGATCCTCACCATGCGGGTGGGCGACCGCATGGATCAGCGCGACATCCTGAAGCGCCTGACGGACATGCAGTACGAGCGCAACGAAATCGACTTTCAGCGCGGCACCTTCCGGGTGCGCGGCGACGTGGTCGATATTTTCCCCGCCGAACACGCCGAGCACGCCATCCGCGTTTCCCTGTTCGACGACGAAATCGAGCGGCTGCAATTCTTCGATCCGCTCACCGGGCAGCTGCTGCATCAGGCGCTGCGTTTCACCGTGTTCCCGGCCTCGCACTACGTCACGCCGCGCGCCACGGTGCTCAAGGCCATCGAAACCATCAAGGCCGAATTGCGCGAGCGCATCGCGTTTTTCAGCGCCAATCAGAAGCTGGTCGAAGCGCAGCGCCTCGAGCAGCGCACCCGCTTCGATCTGGAAATGCTGGACCAGATCGGTTTCTGCAAGGGCATCGAAAATTACTCGCGGCATTTCTCGGGTCGGCTGGCAGGCGAGCCGCCGCCCACTCTGATCGACTACCTGCCGCGTGATGCAATCATGTTCATCGACGAATCGCACGTCACCATCGGCCAGGTCGGCGGCATGTACAAGGGCGACCGCTCGCGCAAGGAAAATCTGGTCGATTACGGCTTCCGCCTGCCCTCGGCGCTCGACAACCGGCCCCTGCAATTCAATGAGTTCGAGACGCACATGCGGCAGACCATCTTCGTTTCGGCGACCCCGGCCGATTACGAAGAAACCCACGCCGGGCAGGTGGTGGAGCAGGTGGTGCGCCCGACCGGGCTGGTCGACCCGGAAATCATCGTCCGCCCGGCGTCGACGCAGGTCGACGATCTGCTCGGCGAAATCAAGCTGCGGGTGGCGGCGCAGGAGCGCGTTCTGGTCACCACCCTGACCAAGCGCATGGCCGAGGATCTCACCGATTTTCTCGCCGATCACGGCGTGCGCGTGCGTTACCTGCACTCGGACATCGACACCGTCGAGCGGGTGGAAATCATCCGTGACCTGCGCCTGGGGGAATTCGACGTGCTGGTCGGCATCAACCTGCTGCGTGAAGGGCTGGACATTCCCGAAGTGTCGCTGGTGGCGATCCTCGATGCCGACAAGGAAGGCTTCCTGCGCTCCGAGCGTTCGCTGATACAGACCATAGGCCGGGCCGCCCGCCATATTCACGGCACGGCAATCTTGTATGCCGACAGGGTGACGAACTCGATGCAGCGCGCCATCGCCGAAACCGGGCGGCGGCGGGAAAAGCAGCTTGCCTTCAATGCCGAACAGGGCATTGTGCCGCGCGGCGTATCGAAGAAAATCAAGGACATCATCGACGGCGTGTACGATGGCGAGCAGGCGCAAAATACGCTGAAAGTGGCCCAGGATCGGGCAAATTATGCGACGATGAGCGAAAAGGCAGTCGCCAGGGAGATCAAGCGGCTGGAAAAAGAGATGCACGACTGTGCGAAAAATCTCGAATTCGAAAAAGCCGCAGCAGCCCGCGACGCGTTGTTCCGCCTGCGAGAGCAGGTATTTGGCGCAGCGCAGCACGACGGGTCAGGAGAGCATCCCGATAGAGGAGCAAAGCTATGACGATTCGCATCTTGATGGTCTGCATGGGCAACATCTGCCGCTCGCCCACGGCGGAAGCGGTGTTGCGCCATTTCGTGCGGCAGCACGGCCTGGGCGACCAGGTGGAAATCGACTCGGCCGGCACCCACGGCTACCACGTCGGCGAAGCCCCCGATTCCCGCACGCAGCGGGCCGCCGCGGTGCGCAATTACGACCTGTCGCAGTTGCGGGCGCGCAAGGTGGCCTATCAGGATCTGGATTATTTCGACCTGATCCTGGCGATGGACAAGAACAACTTCGACAACCTGCAACGCATGGCGACGCCGGAGCAATTGCCGAAAATCCGCCTGTTCATGGAATACGCCAAGAACTTCGACGATCATGAAGTCCCCGATCCCTACTACGGCCTTGGGCATGGTTTCGATCTGGTGCTCGACATGGTGGAGGACGCCGCTCGGGGGCTGATCGGAGTTTTGCAGAAGCAGGTCAAGGCGGGGGCCGCCGCCTCGAATGCGGAGAGGGCGAAGGCGGTGAAAAACCGGGATTCGTCTCAGGTGTAGGAGGCCGGTTCTCTGGCCGATTTCTCCTTTTTTCCACGACGCGATCGTCTGAATTGCGACGAGGACGTCGCGCCTACGATGGAGCGAACCGTGGTTTTGGGATGCGGGAAAGAGTTTCAGGCTTGAAACAAGCATAAAAAAACCGGGGATTCATCAATCCCCGGTTTTTTATGTGTGGAAACGCTTACTTCCTGGTTTCGACGATCACCATCGGCTCCGCATCCGCCGGAGCCGCCTTCGCCTTGCGCGGGCGGCCCAGTTTGGGGGCGGGTTCGGCCACGGCGGCGCTGGCCGGCGCGGTGGTTGTCTGCACCATGACCAGACCGCTGCTGGCGAGCGCGGTGTCGATGTCGACGGCGGGCGCCGCGGCGGCCGGGGCGGGCGTTGCAACGACGCTTGCGGCGGTGATGGCTTCGGCTTCGATGGTCGCGGCGCTGACGGCAGCCGGAGCTGCTTCGACGGCTGCGGCTTCCGTTGCTTCCACTTCTTCGGCAACCGGCTCGATAACCGGTTCGACAGCGGCGGGTTCAACCGGAACCGGGATGCTGACGGCGGACGGCTCTTCCGCTGCTGGCGGCGCGGCGTCGGCAGCTTCCTCGACAGGCGCGGCTGGTGCCGGTTCGGCTTCGGCCTGAGGCGCAGCCACCGGAGCCGGGGCAGAGTCGACTGCGATCACGGCGGGGGGGGCCGGCGTCGCGAGGGGGGGGAAGGCGAAGCCGTC
>URNG01000044.1 GCA_900549295.1 uncultured Rhodocyclaceae bacterium | reverse complement strand
GAGGAGGGGGTCGCGGAGGGCAAGACCGCCAAGACCACCACCGCCCGCCAGACCAAGAAGCGCACCGCAGCCCCCGCGCAGCGGCCCCGCCACTGGCTCGACCAGGGCGCGCGGCGTCTGCATCTGGTCGACCTCAACGGCGCCTTTGCCGGCAAGCCGAAAAACGCGGCGGCGATCAAGGCCATCCTCGCCGAAGTCGGCGACGAGATTCCGGTGCAACTGGGCGGCGGCATCCGCGACCTCGACAGCATCGAAGCCTGTCTCGACGACGGTCTCAGCTACGTCATCATCGGCACCGCAGCGGTGAAGAATCCCGGCTTCCTGGCCGATGCCTGCGCCGCCTTTCCCGGCCACATCATCGTCGGCCTGGACGCCAGGGACGGCAAGGTGGCGACCGACGGCTGGTCGAAACTGACCGGCCACGACGTCGTCGATCTGGGCAAGAAATACGAGGATTACGGCGTCGAATCCATCATCTACACCGACATCGGCCGCGACGGCATGCTTTCCGGCATCAACATCGAGGCCACCGTGCGGCTGGCGCAGGCTTTGAGTATCCCTGTGATCGCCTCCGGCGGCCTGTCCAATCTCGACGACATCCGCGCCCTGTGCGCCGTCGAAAGCGAAGGCGTGATCGGCAGCATCGCCGGGCGCGCCATCTACGACGGCTCCCTCGACTTCCGGGCAGCGCAGGCGCTGGCCGACGAACTTGGAAAATAAAGCGCGGAAAACAAGCATGCTCGCCAAACGCATCATTCCCTGCCTCGACGTCACCGCCGGACGCGTCGTCAAAGGCACCAATTTCGTCGGCCTGCGTGATGCCGGCGATCCGGTCGAAATCGCCCGCCGCTACAACGAGCAGGGCGCGGACGAACTGACCTTTCTCGACATCACCGCCTCGTCCGACCAGCGCGACATCATCCTGCACATCGTCGAAGCCTGCGCCGAGCAGGTGTTCATCCCGCTCACCGTCGGCGGCGGCGTGCGCAAGGTGGAGGACGTGCGCCGCCTCCTCAACGCCGGGGCCGACAAGGTGTCGATGAACACGGCGGCGGTGCTCAATCCTGATCTGGTGCATGAGGCGTCCAGCAAGGTCGGCAGCCAGTGCATCGTGGTGGCGATCGACGCCAAGGCGGTCGCGCCGGGTGAATGGCACGTCTATACCCACGGCGGGCGCAACGATACCGGCATGGATGTGATCGCCTGGGCAAAACAGGTGCAGGCGCTCGGCGCGGGCGAGATTCTCCTCACCAGCATGGACCGCGACGGCACCAAGAACGGCTTCGATCTGCCGCTCACCCGCGCCGTGGCCGATGCGGTCGACGTGCCGGTGATCGCTTCCGGCGGTGTCGGCAATCTGCAACATCTGGCCGACGGCGTGACCGAAGGCGGGGCCGATGCGGTGCTGGCCGCCTCCATCTTCCATTTTGGCGAATACACGGTGCGCCAGGCCAAGGAATACATGGCCGCGCGCGGTATCGAAGTGCGTCTGTAATGGCCGATCTGCAACACGACCAGGACTGGCTGGCGGCGCTCAAATGGGACGCCGACGGCATGATTCCGGCCATCGCCCAGGACGAGCAGGGGCGCGTGGTGATGTTCGCGTACATGAATCGCCAGTCCCTGCAGGAAACGCTTGCCTGCGGCAACGCGGTATACTGGTCGCGTTCGCGGCAGCGTTTGTGGCGCAAGGGCGAGGAATCCGGGCATTTCCAGAAAATCCGC
Source organism: uncultured Rhodocyclaceae bacterium (assembly GCA_900549295.1). Lineage (GTDB taxonomy): Bacteria > Pseudomonadota > Gammaproteobacteria > Burkholderiales > Rhodocyclaceae > Azonexus. The sequence continues at coordinate 21,951 of URNG01000044.1, read as the reverse complement.
TCGATCCGCACCGATTGCGACGGCGATGTGCTGCTATTGAGCATCGAGCAGGTCGGCGGCATTGCCTGCCACACCGGCCGCGCAAGCTGCTTTTTCAATGAACTGCAAGGGGAGCGCTGGGTTCCCGTCGATCCGGTCATCAAAGATCCGAAGGAAATTTACGCATGAGCACACACGACATCCTGCACCGCCTGTCCGAAACCCTCGCCACACGCCGCAACGCCGACCCGGAGAAATCCTACACGGCCAGCCTGTTCGCCGAAGGCCCGGATTCCATCCTGAAGAAAATCGGCGAGGAATGCGCCGAACTCATCATGGCCGCCAAGGACGGCAAGCGCCTGAACATCGTGCGCGAATCCACCGACGTGATCTATCACATCCTGGTGCTGCTGGTGTTCTTCGGCATGAGCATCGAAGACGTGTCGCAGGAAATGCGCCGCCGCGAAGGCATTTCCGGAGTGGATGAAAAAGCCGCCCGGAGCGCCAAGAAGTGAGCGCCTGCATCTTCTGCAAGATCGTTGCCGGCGAGATTCCGGCAACGCGCGTTTACGAGGATGAGCATCTGCTGGCGTTCAAGGACATCGATCCGCAGCGCCCGGTGCATATCCTGGTGGTGCCGAAGAAACACATCACCTCGCTGGCGACGGCGGCTGCCGAAGATGCGCCGCTGCTCGGACAACTGCTCCTGCGCGCCAATGAAATCGCCACCACGCAAGGCAGCCCCGACGGTTTCCGCGTCATCATCAATACCGGCGAAATCGGGCAGCAGGAAGTACAGCACCTGCACATGCACATTCTGGGCGGGCCGCAGCCGGTCGGCCCCATGGTCAAAAAACACTAGGAGTCGCACATGGGTTCGTTTTCCATCTGGCACTGGCTGATCGTTCTGGTCATCGTCATGCTCGTTTTCGGTACCAAGAAACTGCGCAACATCGGGCAGGATTTGGGCGGCGCGGTCAAGGGTTTCAAGGAAGGCATGAAGGAAGCCGGGGCCGATGCTTCCTCCACCCCCACGCAGAACCCGCAACAGGTGTCTGGCCAGACCATCGACGTCGAGGTCAAGGAAAAGACCACCTCGCAATAAGCGCCTGCTCCCTGGTTCCTCCATTCCTGGTTACCCATGTTTGATATCGGCTTCTCCGAACTGGTCGTCATCGGCATCGTGGCGCTGGTCGTCATCGGCCCCGAGCGCCTGCCGAAAGTGGCGCGCACCGTCGGGCATCTGCTCGGGCGGGCGCAGCGTTATGTGAACGACGTGAAAGCCGACATCAACCGCGAAATGCAACTGGACGAATTGCGCAAACTGCAGGCCCAGGTCAACGAATCGGCGCGTTCTCTGGAAACCTCCATGCGCCAGGAAATCGGCAGCCTGCAGGAAAGCATCGAAACGCCGCTGCAGGAAGCCACCGCCAGCCTGCGCAGCCTGGGCGAAGAACCCGGCGCCACGGCAAGCGCTTCCGAAAACACCGCTGCCCTCGCCAGCCCCGGCAAGGACACCCCCGCTGCATGAACGAAGAAGAACACGCCGGCGAGAGTTTCGTCTCCCACCTGGTCGAATTGCGCGACCGCCTTTTGCGCAGCCTGATCGCCATCGGCGTGCTCTTCGGCCTGCTCGCGCTCTACCCCGGCCCGGCTGCGATTTACGATTTCCTCGCCGCGCCGCTCACTGCCGCGCTGCCCGAAGGCACCAAGATGGTGGCCATCGGCGTCATCACGCCCTTCATGGTGCCGCTCAAGGTCATGGGCATGGTCGCCTTCGTCCTGGCCCTGCCCTACGTGCTGTACCAGGCCTGGGCCTTCATCGCCCCCGGCCTCTATGCCCACGAACGCCGCCTGGGCGTCCCCCTCATCGTCTCCAGCACCGTCCTCTTCCTGCTGGGCATGAGCTTCTGCTATTTCTTCGTGTTCGGCCAAGTGTTCAAATTCATCGCCAGCTTCTCGCCCAAAAGCATCACCCCGGCCCCGGACATCGAAGCTTACCTCTCCTTCGTCATGACCATGTTCCTCGCCTTCGGCCTCTCCTTCGAGGTGCCGGTGGCCCAGGTCGTGCTCGCCAAGCTCGGCGTCCTCAGCGTCGAAAAGCAGAAGGAATGGCGCTCCTACTTCATCGTCGGCGCCTTTGTCGTCGCCGCCGTCGTCACCCCGCCGGACGTCATTTCCCAGCTCGCGCTGGCCATCCCCATGTGCCTGCTCTACGAACTCGGCCTGCTGGCCTCCCGTCTGGTGACGCCCCGGGAAAAATAAACCCCGGTCCCGCATTCACCCCTCCCTCACCCCGGCAAGTGCTGATCCAGCCAGCGCACGAGAGGGGAATCGGCCGGCCAGTTACGCAGAAAGCGGGCGCGGTCGCGTTGCCAGGCGCGTTTGAAGCGCCAGGGGCAGCGGTGTTGTTTCAGGGCATCGAGGTCGATGAGATGAACTTTTCCGTCGTGCCAGAACAGATTGGTCGCCTTGAAATCGCCGTGGCTGATGCGTAGCGCGTGCAAAGCGGCAAAGGTGCGAACGAGTTCGCGCCCCAGGTTTTCGGGTGGAATGCGGCCGGCGTCCAGGGTTTCCAGCAGATTCTTCCCGGCGCAGATTTCGGTTACCAGAAACGCCCGCCCGCGCAAAGGGCCGCGCCGTTCTTCCAGCACCGCCAGCGGCTGCGGCGTGGTGATGCCGTAAAACAGGAGCAGATGCGCCGCCCGCCAGGAATGCCAGGCGCGACTTTCCCGCCAGGCGCGGGAAAGCGCATGCCGCCAGTGCTTGATGTTGTAGCGTTTGACGAGACAGGTTTTGCCGGCGATTTCGCTCGCCACGACGGTGCAGGTGCCGCCAGTCTTGAAGGTATGCGCGCCGTCGACGAAACGGTCCGGCGCGGCCAGAAAACCGGCAAATTCATCCCATCGGCTGCGCAGCACCGCCCAGGCGCGGTGCCAGTTGCGCGCCACGGCAAATTGCGTGCAGTCGCGCCCGGTTTTTTCCAGAAACTTCCGCAAACGCCGCGCCCGCGTCGTCAACACCGCCGCCTGCAAGCGTGCCCGGTCGACCGCCAGCGCCCCCGGCTCCGCCTCATAGGCGGCAAGAAACCTGGCGCGCTGGGCATCGAAAGCCGGCGTCAGTCCAGCAAACAAAATCGCCAGATTGGCGATGACTGCCGCCTCGTTCAACGCGGCTCCCGCGTTTTTTACCTCTACCGCGTCCCCATCGATTGCGTAAAGCGCGCCCTGCGCCAGCAGGAAATTGCCCAGGTGCAAGTCCGCCTGCGCCAGACCCGCCGCGTGCATGCGGGCCAGCAAGGGCATGGCCGCAGTCAGCATTTCCGTTCCGCGTTCCGCCCCACTCTCCCAAATCGCCGCAAGATTTTCCGCAGCCGGCAAGAACGCGCTCACCACCGCATACGCGCCACCTTCCACCGGGCCGGCGGCGAGCAATTCCGGCGTGCGCACGCCGGCGGCCTGCAAGGCCAGCACGCCCGCCCGCTCCCGCTCGCCGTGCCGCCGATGCGCCCCGGCAATGAACAATTTCACCAGCGCCGGCTGCCCCTGCCAGCGCCCCGCCGCCACCAGCCGCTTGCCCGGCACCAGCCGCAGCAGGTTTTCCAGTACCAGCGGGCCGCCCTCCTGCATCGTCACCTGCAGCGGCAAACACGGTGCCCGCCCGGCGGCGCGCAAATCGGCAATCAGCTTGACGGCATCGTTCATGGCGCTAGCGCTTGCCCCCTGGAATCACCGCAAACCCCGCTGCAGGCGCAGTGCCCACGCAGCGGCCAAACGCCATGGCCGGCCTTCTGCGGCACAAACCGTACCTCAGCCGCAAGTGCTCACTCCCGCCCATCGAAAAACGCCAGCACTTTTTGCAGCCGCTTTTTATCCGCCGCGTTCAAGCGCCGGCGCCCCACGTAATCGAGATAAAACCGCAGCCGCCAGCGGCGCGGCAAGGTGTATTTCGCCACCTTGTCCAGGCAGGCCAGATCCTTGACGATGCGGTATTCGAGAAAAGGCGGCCACCAGAACATGCCAGTCGGACAGTCGATGAAATACGCCGTCGGCCCCCCGCCGCTACCCACCCCGGTGCCGTCCACCGCGCCGTCGTCCACCAGGATGTTGCGCCACTTCAGATCGTTGTGGCAGAAGCGATGCGCGTGCATGCGCCGGGTTGCCTCGGCGATCTGCGGCAGCACCTGGCCCAGCCAGCGCGCATCCTGCAGACGTGGATCGCGCTCGTGCGCCAGTTGCGCCAGATCGGCCGTATTGCGTAATTCCTCGGTCACCACCGCCGCCCGCACGAAACGGCCGTAGCGGCGCTCCTGACCGTAAACCGCCAAGATCGCCGTCGGAATCCCCCAGGCGGCAAAGCGCCGCAGATTGGTCCATTCCTGCACCGCGCGGCGCGGCCCCAGCCAGTCGCGCAGGCCAAACCAGCGCCGCGAAAACGCCCGCCGGCCAATGTAATAACGCTTCACGTAATAACGTTTGCCCGCCACCGTCACGCGGTACACCTCGGATTCCTGATCGTCCGTGATTTTCTCGCCCGCCAGCGCAAACACCGCCGCCGGGCTGCCGAACGCAGCACGAAACGCCTGCCCCGCCGGACCGTCTGCATAGTCGGGGTGAATGTGCCACTCGATCACCAGTCATCTCCAAATTCCGCGTTCTTGCGCGTGTACTTCGCCAGCAAGCGCCGGCTCTCGTTTTCCAGATGCCGCAACAACGGCGCTTCGGTGCGCAGAATCTCGCGCACGGGGCGCGCGAAATAAATGCGCAGAAAGCGCAGGAAATCGCGCCGCGTCAGGCCAATATCCAGCGCCGAAAAATACAGCCCCGCCAGATCCTTGTCCCGCCAGCGGCGCGGCACCGCCTTGTGGCTCTGCGCCCGGTGCAGGTCGATCAGCGACAGTTTCAGATTTTCCGGTGTCGGTGGCGGTTCCAGATGCAGCAGAAAATGGCACAGGTAGAAATCGCGGTGATTCACCCCCGCCCGGTGCATGCGTCCGGCCATTTCCGCCACCCGCCGGATCAGCGCGTACTTCAGCGCCGGCGCGGGCGCTGACGTTGCTGTTTTCTCCCGCCAATCGCGGCAGAAATCCTCCAGACTGACGGTGGGCGCGAGTTCTTCGGTAATCAAAAAGGAATGCTGCCGCGCCGGATTCAGCCCGCGCTGGCCGAAAGCCACCGCCCGCATCGTATCCACGCCGATCTCCGTCAGCCGGGCAATCGCCCGCCACTCATTCGCCGCCCCGACGATAGGCGCGCGCCCCACCAGCAGATTCTTGACGATTTCCCCCCAACCGATGCCGTGGTGAATCTTCACGAAGAACCCGCGTCCCTCGATCTCGCAACGGAAGGTACGCCGTCCGTCGCGCTCGCGGAACACCTCGCCCTGCAAGGCATCCACCGCCGCGAAGGCATCCTGCCCGGCCCACAAGGCGCTGAAAGGCGGGTTCAGATGCAAAATTTCCCGTCCCCCTGTCACGCCGCCCGCTCCCCTGCCGCAGCGCCCATGATGACCGCCGCCGCCCGTTCCGCATTGCTGTAGATATCCGCCGCCTCCGCCCAGGCCAGCGCGTTCTGCTGCCAGCTCCGGCGCAGCGGCGCATTCGCCATGATCGCCGCCAGCGCCGCATCCAGCGCGTCCTGCGCAAAAAGCTCCGGCAATACCTGCCCACCTTGGGCAGCGTCAACGTAAGGCGCGTAGCCGCACACGGCGGTGCACAGCACCGGCAGCCCCGCCACCAGCGCTTCCAGCAACACGGTGCCGGTATTTTCGTTGTACGCCGGGTGGATCAGCAGATCGGCCCCGAGCAGGAAGCGCGGAATATCGCTGCGCCCGGCCAGAATATCCACCCGTTCCGCCAACCCCAGCCCCGCCGCCATGCGGCGAAAGGCGCTCGGCTCATCCTGGCCGATGGCCATCAGACGGGTGCGCTCGAGCAGGGCCGCAGGCAGGTGCGCCAGCGCCAGCAAGGAGCGATCCAGCCCCTTGGTCTTGAAGCCCGAACCCACCTGCAGGAGCAGAAAATTATCGTCCGCCAGCCCGAACTCGCGGCGAAATTCGGCGCGGATTTCCGCTGCATTGGCCGGCGCGCGCCGGTCACGCGCAATCCCCGGCGGCAACACATGAAAGCGCGCCGCCGGTGTCGCGTAGTACTGCTGAAACACCGCCTGCTGCGCCGGCGCGATCAGCAGGATCTGCGTCGAGCTTGCCGGCGCGAACACCGCCCGCTCATAGGCCGCGAAATGCCGGTAGCGCCCGGAAAGCCGGTACAGCGGATGACGCAGGCTGCGCGCCTTTTCTTCATAACAGGCATCCGCCGCGAAATACACATCCAGCCCCGGCATCTTGTTGAAACCCACGACCCGATCCACCGGCCGCGCCGCCAGATCGCGCGCCACCCAGGCGCTGAACTTCGCATAACGGCGCGCATTGCTCCACGCCCGCACCGGCACGATCACCAGCTCGAACCCCGCCGGCACCTCGCCCTGCCAGGACAGCGCATACACCCGCACTGCCGCCCCCGCCGCCTGGCAAGCCAATGCAATGCGCAAAAAATCGCGCTGCAAACCGCCGAAGGGGAAATATTTATACAAACAAAACGCTAACCGCATGCCGCATTCCAGAATGCCACCCAACGCCAGTCACCGCCGCCCTCAAGCCGCATGGCTGGCCCACATCGCTTCCACATCCTCATACACCAGCGCCTGCGGCAGCACTAAATCCACGCTCTCCAGATACACCCCGCCCGCCGCATCGCACGGATGCAAAACCCACTGCCCCGCCTCGCCCCGGCGAAAGAGATCCATGCTCAGGCTCTCGCCATCGACCAGCAGATATTCCTGCAAGCCCGGCACCTGCCGGTACGCCGCAAACTTGCCGCCCCGGTCGAAAGCCGCCGTGCCCGGCGACAAAACCTCCACCACCAGAACCGGCGCCCGCTTGAAATGCTGGAACGCCCTGTCGCTCTCGGCGCAGGTCACGAACACGTCGGGATAGAAAAAGGCATCGTCGGCAGCGACGTTGAGTTTCATGCCCGCAAAAAACGCCTGACACGGGCCGCCGCGCAAATGGCTGCGCAAGGCCGAAAAAATATTGCCCGTAATGGTCGCGTGCGCATCCGACGCGCCCGTCATCGCAAACACTTCCCCAGCCAGATACTCATGCCGTTCCACCCGCCCCGCCTCCCAGGCCAGGGAATCGGCAGCGCTGAACGCGGCTTCTGCAGTTTCCTTAGGCAACGGCAAAGACATGGCCCACTCCGGCAAAAATCACAAACCCGGATGTTAACGCTTCGGGGCTTTGAAGTCTCGAATGGCGTTCAGTCACTGCAGCCACCGCCATACAGCGCCATGAAAGTAGCCAAGTAAGCCACCCTCTCCCTGCCCCCTGCTGTTGCGGATGCGCAACAAAACTTAACAAAAGCTCATGGCAAGCGCATTCAAACCTTGCCCGCCCCCCACGGCGGCTTGCACAATGCGCCTCAACTTCTCGTTTTGAGAGGTAAGGCTTGGTTCGTAACGAAAACTTTTTTTCGCTACGAACCAAAAACTAACCATCTAGGAGATTTTCTGATGCAAAAGAAACTAATCGCTCTGGCCATCGCCGCTGCCGCTTCCGGTGCTGCCTTCGCGCAAACCAATGTCACCATCTACGGTATCGCTGACGTCGGTTACGTCGGTGTCGACCGCGACCACTTCAAGTACCAGAACAACATCAACTCCGGCGTGCTGTCCACCTCGCGTATCGGCTTCAAGGGCGCTGAAGATCTGGGCAACGGCCTGAAGGCGATCTTCACCCTGGAATACGGCCTGCTGCTGGATCAAAATACTGCTATCGGCGCATCTGGTGGTAACGTTGCCAACGCTCGCCAACAATTCGTCGGCCTGACCGGCGGCTTCGGTACCGTCGTTGCCGGTCGTCTGCAAACCGCTGGCCTGGATTACACCGTGGCCGGTTCGGCTCTGGGTGGCGCCTCTGCCATCGGCTCCGTTAACCTGGTCGGCGGCAATGCCAACTTCCCGCTGCTGAACAGCGCCAGCCGCGCCAACAACGCCGTTGCCTACATCTCGCCCTCCTTCGGTGGCGTGACCTTGGCCCTGAACCACGCTCGCGTGACTGAATCTGCCGCTGCCGACGATCTGAAAGACAGCAGCGCTACCCTGCTGGCTGTCAATTACGACGGCGGCCCGCTGACCGCTGGCTTGGTTTATGGCAAGCTTAACGCCGAGAAAAATGCTGCCGCAGTAGCACCGGCCACTCCTTGGGGCATGGCCAATGCCAAAAACAGCGATGCCACCGAATGGGGCGTCCGCGCCGGTTACGACTTCGGCGTTGCCAAGCTGCAAGCTGCTTACCAGCAAGCCAAGGTTGAACAAGGTGTTAATGGCCTTGGTGCCAGCTTGGGCAACCTGAAGAACAAGCGCTGGGTCGTTTCGGCAACCGTGCCGGTTACCGCGAAGATCGCCATCATCGGTGAATACGCTCAAGCCAAGGTTGAACAGGCCGCTCCTGCCAGCGACAACAAGGACAAGGCTTTCACCCTGGCTGGTACCTACTCGCTGTCCAAGCGCACCACCGCTTACGCTGCCTTCGCTCATCAGAAGTTCAACAACAACGCCTATAACCCGACGGCTGTTGCTGTGGGTGGTGTTGCTCCGTACACCGCTGCTCGTCTTGACACCAACTACTACGGCATCGGCCTGCGTCACGCCTTCTAATCTAGCCCCGCTAGCTTAGAACCAGAAACAGCCGCCTTCGGGCGGCTGTTTTACGTTAACGCTGACCGATGCGCCAATCCCGGGCTCAATTCATCGCGCCCCCCGTATGTTTGAGATGGCAATGCCCATTAAACACGGTTGGTTGGCTTTCGATTATTGGCAGATGGTCCCGGGCGTGTCGCCTCGGGGATCGGGTGCAATCTGGCTCGGTCGACAACGCTCCCGATAACAGGTCGTGGATGCGTCAATGAACAATCGACAATCGCCGGCAAGCCATTGCGCTCAATGCAGCGGCGCAATCGGAAACGCCCTGCCGGTGCGACGGGCACTGTCCCAGTTACGCAGCAGGGATTGGCGGTGGATTTCCACCCAGGCCTGCACCAGCAGTTGTTTGCCGCCGGGCAGGACGCCGCAGGTGATGCGGTTGTCGGAAATGTGGATGGTGGCCTCGCTGATCTTGCCGGGGGTGGCAGCGGCGCAGCGGGCGATCAGGGCAGGTTGCTCGCTGTGCAGGTGCAGGCGGACATCGACGCCGTAATAGCTGCTGATGGTATCGCCGCTCACCGGCTCCGGCAGCGGCGCGGCGGCGGGAATGGACGCAGCGACAAGCGGCGCGGCGGCGCGCAGATGCGTCAGATCGAGCGCCGGGATGGCGACACGCCGGATCGCCGCGAACAGCGGCGGCAGGGGATACAGTTCGTTGCCGTACTGGCGGCTGGCGCCGGGGCGGACGTGGCCGGTCAGCGCGTCATGCACCTCCTCGTCGATACCGGCGGTGCGGCAGGCGTCCTTGAAGGTGTGGCGGAAGGAGTGGAACACCTTGCGCCGATCCTTGATGCCCACCACCCGGCGCAGGTAGCCGGAAAAATAATTGGAAAAATAACCGCCCCGCCGGCCACGGATATTGAGTTTCAGGTCGGGAAAAAGAAAAACCGGCGCACCGGCATATGCCTCGGCAGGCGAGCGCGCCACGTAGTCGAGAAAACCGCAGGCCAGCAGTTCGCCATGCAGCGGAATGCGCCGCTGCGAGGCGGCGTTTTTCAATTGCCGATGGCCGCCGTCGTGGATATCCAGATAGTGGCCCAGCCCCGGCGCATGGCGGATGTCGGCCACCGTCAACTGAGCCAGTTCCTCGATCCGCGCGCCGGTGAACAGGGCCAGCAGCGGCAGCCAGAAAGCGGCTTCCCGGCCAGCACCCAGCGGGCGCAAACCGGCACTGTAGATCGGCGAACGGAACAGGCGGTTCAAATCCTCCGGCGCAAACGCCAGCCGCGCCTTGCGCCGTTTCTGCCGGGGCAGGTTCAGGTGCTCCGCCGGATTGAGCGAAAGCCACTCGTAATCGACGGCAACGCGGAAAAAGCCGCGCAGGATGCCCAACTGGTTGCTTACCGTATTCAGGCTCAAACCCTTGTCCAGCAGGCCATCGCGGAAAGCCAGCACATCCCGCCGCCGGATTTCCGGCAAGGCTTTCCAGCCCAGAAACCGGCCAAAACGCGCCAGCACCCGCCAGTACGCCTCCAGCGTCACCGCCCGGCGCTGGCCGGTTTTTTCCCAGCGCCGGAACAGCGCCGCGTAGGCTTCCTCGCTGGCCGCCATCGCAGGCGGCGCCTCGGGCAGTGCTTCAGGCAGCGCCGCAGGCTGGAGAGAGGGAAGCGAAGCAGGGCGGGAGGCGGGCATGGCCGTTTTTCCTTTGCAAAAAGGCGGAGAGCATAGCTTGCCGCTCGGGGGCAAACCCCTGCGGCAAGCGCAAGCCGAACGGCTGTGATTTCAAGAATGCTGGACGCTTGCCAGCGGCAAGAACAGGGCAAGCGGTGAGTCTGGCAGGGTAATGAAGCCGTGGTGCCGGTAGAAAGCCGCTGCCGCATCATCCTTGGCGTCCACCATCAGGGCGAAAGCGGCAATCTCCGAACGGGCAGCACGGTCAAGCGCATCGGCCAGCAGCGCGCCGCCAAGACCTTGCCCCTTGAATGCCTGATCGACGGCCAGACGGCCCATGCGAACGGCGGGCACGGTCGGATAGCGCGGCAGCTTCTTGCCGGTGCTGGCCGGTAAATCGGACAGCAGCAGGCTTGCCGACGCCAGGGTGTAGTAACCCGCAATGCGCTGCCCGTCCGCCAAGGCCACGAAACAGGCCGCCACGCGGCGGCGAATGTCCTGGGTGGCTTGCTCACGCAGGTAGCGATTCAGCGGCTCCGAGTCACTGTGGAAGGCAGCACGGTCATGTGCGGTAGCGAGCGGCGCAAGGCAAAACGGTGCGCCGCTCATTCCGTGCGCAGCAGCTTGCTGCGCCGAGCAAAGGCGCGTTGCAGAGCTGGTGCCGGTTGCGGCGGTGATAGCAGCGCCTGTGCAAAAACCTCCTGATCGGCCAGTGACAGGCGGACGATTTCAGCCTGCTCGATAGCGCGCTGCGCGGCGTCCTGAACAGCAGACACGACGAAATCGGTCATGGTACGGCCTTGAAGCTCGGCGGCACGCTTGAGCGTTGCATGCAGATCGGTGCTGATGCGTGCTTCGAGACGGGCGGTAGCGATGGCAGCGGGCATGGTTTTGTTCTCCTTGCGCAGATAATACGGCAAATTGCCGTACAGGCCAAAGTGGAGTTTTCGGTGGTTCCGGCGCTATCGCGTTATGGACGAGCCGTTCCGTGGAAATTTTGCGCGTCAAGCACGCGGCGCAGCAAGGCGCCTGACCGAAAAACAGGAGGTATGATTCTCCTTCTGGCCATATCTAATGGACTGATTGGATTAGGTTTATCCTGAAATAATCCAAAATCAATTACCAGGATAAATAGTTATTTATCAGTTAGTTAGACAGAGAGGGGCGCAGAATGCAAAGCGCAAAACGCTGTTGCCACCCCCTGCCTGCTGCGGTAGGGTTGCAGCAACGAAAACCGTCATGTCCCGTGCACAACGGAGAGGGAATGCAATGACTGCCAGAGAATCCGAATCCGCGCTGCTCGCCCGCTGCGCCGCCGTCGCCAGGACGCTTGCGCAGTCCGCCCGGGATCAGCGCGAGGCCAACGTTTTTCGCCTGGCCGCAATGGTCGTGCAGTCGCGTTTCCCCAGCGAATCGCAGTACCTGATGCAGGCGAGCGAACACTATTTTGCCGCGCACCCGGACGAAAAACTGGCGGCAGCCGAGGTCGTCAGAAACGGTTGGGTGTCAAGCCTGCCCCGCCTGCGCGACATGCTGAGTCACCGGCTCCACGGATACCGGAGAGGGGGCGAATCGGGCGCAATGAATTGCGCCTGGGTTAGGTGCACATAAGCGTTAACGCAAAACAGCCGCCCGGAGGCGGCTGCTTTTGGGTTCTAAGCTAGCGGGGCTAGATTAGAAAGCGTGGCGCAGGCCGACGCCGTAGCGGCTTTCGTCGTTCTTCTTGCCATCGGGGTTGATGCCGACGTAACCAGCGTAGGCGGTGGTGCGCTTGGACAGCGAGTAGGTGGCGGCCAAGGTCCAAGCCTTGTCGCGGCCTTCACCCTTCCACTTGGATTGAGCGTATTCGCCGATCACAGCGATCTTGGCGGTAACCGGAACGGTAGCGGAAATCACAGCCTTCTTGTACTTCTCGCTCCAGTTGTCAGTCGTCGTTACATTAGTCGCAACGTTGGTCAGAGCGTCAACACCGTTTTCCTTGCCTTGTTGATAAGCGGCTTGAACCTTGGCAACGCCGAAGTCATAGCCGGCACGGACGCCCCATTCCTTGCTCTTCTTGAGGTAGTCAAGACCGATATCAGTAACAACAGGCGGCACAGCATTGTTGAGGACGAGGTAGCTTTCACTAACTTCACGGCCATCCTTGGCGGTGTAAACACCATAAACCGCACCCAGGCTCAGAGGGCCGTTGGTGTAGTCAGCCGACACCAAGGTTGCATTTGCGTCTTTCTGGAAGCCTTCCGTGGTAAGCGGAGCGCGGGAGTGATTCAGCGCAACGGTCAGGCCACCGAAAGACGGCGAGATGTAAGCAATGGCGTTGTTCGCACGGGAACCGGAGTTCAGCAGAAGACCCTTCTCAACTTGGTTGGTTGCGCCCAGCATAGAGGAACCGCCCAGAGCCGAACCAGCAACGGTGAAATCCAGACCGGTGGTTTGCAGACGACCAGCGACGATGGTACCGAAATTACCGCTCAGGCCGACGAATTGTTGGCGAGCACCCAGGCCGCCAGTACCGCCGCCGATGGTTTGGTCTTGATCCATGTTCAGGCCGTATTCCAGCGTGAAGATGGCCTTCAGGCCGTTGCCCAGATCTTCCACGCCCTTGAAACCGATGCGCGAAGTGGACAACACGCCGCTATCGAAGCCGTAGCGATTCTTGCTGAAAGCGTCGTTGTCACGGACGGTGAAGCCCATGTCAGCAATACCGTAAATGGTGACATTGGTTTGCGCGAAGGCAGCGCCGGAAGCGGCAGCGGCGATGGCCAGAGCGATTAGTTTCTTTTGCATGAAAGCGCAGGACGCTTGAGGTTGCGCGCGGCGGCTCCATACTCACTGGCAAGCAGCGCCGATCTCGGGTACATTCGGCGGCCGATTCCCTACGACAAAACGAGGAGACACCATGGAGAACGCTGAAACCATCCTGCTGCGCGACGACCGCGCCGACGGCCTGACCACCCTTACGCTCAACCGTCCCGGGCAGTTCAACTCGCTTTCGGAAGAATTGCTGGCGGCGCTGCAAACGACGCTCGATGCCATTGCCGCCGATGAAAAGGTGCGCGTGGTGGTGATCGCCGGAGCGGGCAAAGCCTTCTGCGCCGGGCACGATCTGAAAGAGATGCGCGCCAATCACAGCAAGGCGTACATGCAGGCGCTGTTCAAGCAATGCGCCGAGGTCATGCTCACCATCACCCGCATGCCGCAGCCGGTGATTGCGCGGGTGCATGGCATTGCCACGGCGGCGGGTTGCCAACTGGTGTCGATGTGCGACCTGGCGGTGGCGGCCGATGTGGCGAAATTTGCCGTCTCCGGCATCAACGTCGGCCTGTTCTGCTCCACGCCCGCCGTCGGTCTGGCGCGCAATCTGGGGCGCAAGGCGGCGCTGGAGATGCTGCTCACCGGCGATTTCATCGACGCCATGGAAGCCCGCGCCAAGGGCCTGGTCAACCGCGTCGTGCCGGCGGATGCGCTGGATGCGGAAATCGAGGCGCTGGCGGGCAGCATTCTGGCGAAAAGCGCCGTCGCCATCCGCATGGGCAAGGGCATGTTCTACCAGCAACTGGAAATGGGGCTGGCGGAAGCCTATGCCTACGCCGGCGAGGTCATGGCCTGCAACATGATGAGCGAAGACGCGGGCGAAGGCATCGACGCCTTCATGCAGAAGCGCAAGCCTTGCTACAAGGGCTGCTGACGCCCGGCATCGGCAGCGCGCAAGCGCTGCATCCACCAAAACTCACCCGCCCGGCGCCTGCCAGTCCAGCGGCAGGATTTGCGGCCCCGGGCGGCCAATGTAGTACCCCTGGGCGCGGTGGATGTCCATTTTTTCCAGTTCGGCCAGTACCTCTGCCGATTCGACGTATTCGGCCACCACCGCAATCCCCATCTCGCGCGCGAGTGAGCGGATGCTGGTGACGAAAGTGCGATCCTTGTCGCTGCTCAGCATGTTGGCGATGAAATCCCCCTCGATCTTCAGGTAGTCGATGGGGAAACGGCGCAGGTAGTGGAAGGACGAAAAGCCGGAGCCGAAATCGTCGATGGCGAGCTTGAAACCGTCGGCTTTCAGATCAATCAGGAAGCGCTCCAGCACCGCCAGATTCTTCACCGTATCGCGCTCGGTGATTTCGAACACGATACGCTCCGGCGCCACGCCGTTATCGGCCACGATGCGCCGCAACTCACGGGAAAATTCGTTCAGCACCAGCGCGCGCGGCGACAGGTTGACGAAAATCTCGCCGGCATGGCCCTGCGCTTGCAGGGATTTCAGCGCCCGCTCCAGCACCAGCATGTCGAGGCGGTGGATGACGCCCATTTTTTCGGCGATTTCGACGAACTCGTCGGCGCGGATCATCTCTCCGGCCAGATCGATACGCGACAGCACCTCGTAGGCAGCGATGCGCTTGCCGGCCACGTCGAGGATGGGCTGGAAGTAGGGCACGATGCGCTTCTGTTCGATCGCATCCATCACCATCTGGCTCTTCTGCGACAGGTCGCGGAAAACCTCGACCACGTCCTCCGCCGTCGGAATGGCGACCTGATCCTTGCCGGCGGCTTTCGCCCGGTACATCATGTTGTCGGCAAACATCAGGAGATCCTTGGCATTGTCGGCATGCTCGGGGTACACCGCCAGACCGACCGAGGCCGTGCCGCGCAGGCGCACGTCTTCGGCAACGCTCACTTCCAGACGCTCGATTGCCGCGCGCACCCGCTGCGCCACCAGCACCACCGTTTCCAGCGTGGCTTCCGGCAGCACCGCCACGAATTCGTCGCCGCCATAACGCGCCAGAATGTCGCCTTCGCGCAGCGCCTGCTGCATTTGCCGTGCCAGTTGCTGCAGATAGGCATCGCCGGCGCTGTGGCCGTAGTTGTCGTTGACCAGCTTGAAGTTGTCGAGGTCGATCAGCAGCAGGCCGAAACTGTAAGCGTGGCGCTGGGCGCGACCGATCTCGTAGGAGGAAAGCTCCCAGAACACGCGCTGGTTGAACAGGTCGGTGAGCGGATCGCGGGTGGCGTAATACTCCAGGTCGCGGGTGTATTTGTAGATCGCCTTGACCGAGCCGACCACGTTGAGCAGCGTGGACAGCACGCTTTCCACCACCAGGTAACGGGTTTCGTCCTCCAGCACCCCGGCCTGCACGCCGATGCCGACGATACCGCCGATCTTCGGTTTGTCGACGAAAAACGACTTGACCCGCAGCGCCACCTCGTCATCGCTCAGCACCACCGTCGGCGCCTGCGCATCGGCGATGTGGTGGTGAATGGCGAACATCCGTCCTTCGGAAAAATTATCGGCTTCGGTGAGCGACTGGCGGATGTATTCCTCCATCCGCTGGCGTGTCTCGAAAGTCGCCGGGCCATGCCAGAACACTTCCAGGTCGAACATTTCCTCGTCGATCTTGAAAATCGAAAACAGCGTGTGCGCGGGCAGGATGGTATTGATGTCGATCAGCAGACGGCTGACGTAATCGCGCCAGTCGCGCACCACTTCGGCAGTGATGACGAATTTTTCCAGGAGACCAATTTCAAAACTGAGAATGTCCTTGTCTACCGCGATGCCGCGCAATTTCTGCATGAGGCCGCGCAAGGCGGCGTCGATGCGGTTGAGTTCGACGAAACCGAAATCGCGCTCGCTCACTGCCAAGGCTTTCAGATCGGCCACCGCATCGACCTGTTCAAACTCCTCCTGCAATTGCTGCACGGCGCGCTCGATGCGCCGCCCCACCCACCATACCGCCGCTGCCGCGAAAAAACCGGCGATGGGCAGCAGCAAGGCAAACGCCCACACCAATTCCTTGCGCGCATCGGCCAGCAGCCCGGCGTATTGCTGGCGCACTTCGATGGCCCCCAGGGCGTCGCCTTCCTGCACATTGTCGTGGCATTTCAGGCAGCGCCGGTCGGCGCGCAGCGGGTAGATGTGGCGCGCTTCGGCGGCGCTGTCGATGCGCTGCGCCTCGCCGCTGGCAATCGCATGCCGTAGCGCATCGTCCAGCGGCGGCTGGGCGATGATGCCGTACAGATCCTCCACCGCCGTGCCGCGATAGATCTGCACCTGCATACTGTCGTCGGCCCCGGAATTGGCGACGTCGCGCAGGAAGCTGTCCGCCTGGCTGCGGCTCCAGCCTTTGCTCATCAACTGGTACATGGCGGCAAAGGTGATGTGGGTGGCCGCTTCGGAGGCGCGCGTCGCGTTGTCGCGCACGATGTGATCGAACACGCGATCGAGCGCCCAGTAAGCGCCGCCGAAGAAAAGCGCGGCCACGATGGCGGAGGTGGCCAAGATGAAACGATGGATGCGCATCATGTATCTCCTGGGGCGTGGATTATGCCCTCCTTTTAGCGAGTCGCCTTGATATGGCAAAAGAAAAAGAAACTTTACAATCCAGTCATGCACAAAAACACCGGCCGGACAAACGGCGTTCTCCGCTTCATTTCAAACCAGCGCCATTACCTTGCCGCTGCGCTCTGCGTGCTGCTCCTCTGCGTCGCCCACGGGCGCGGCAGCCCGCCGCCCGTGCTTTTCCCGGCAGATCCGGCCCCGGCAGCCGCGCCGGCAAGCGCGGCCCTGCCCGCCTTCATTCACATCGACACCCTGCCCGGCACCAGCATGCGCGTGCGTGCGCCGCGTCTGACCGCACTGCCGGATGGCCGCCTGGCCGCCGTCTGGCTGGGAGAAGGGCATGGCCGTTACCAGGCCGACCAGGCGATCTGGTTCAGCACCCTGGACGACAAGGGCTGGCATGAAGCCTACGCGCTCAGCACGCGCGAGGACGCCGCCGGGTACGCGCTGGCCCATCTGAGCGCAATCGGCCCGCCGCAGGTCCTGGCCCACGCCGGCAGGATCGATCTGTGGTTCGAGGCCCATGGCCCCGGTCTGGCATCGCGCCCGGGTATTTACGCCATGGTTTCGCACGACGCCGGCCAAAGCTGGAGCGCGCCGCGCCGTTTGTCCGTTTCCCCCTGGCTGCAGGGCGGCAGCCGCCACCTGTCAGGCGCGCCGCGCGCCCTCGCCGATGGCGGCAGCCTGCTGCGCCTGGGCCATGACATAAGCACGCAAACCCTGGGGCTGCGTCTGAATGCGCAGGGACAAGTGCTGACCGTGCAGGAAGCGCCGGCACCGCATGCTCCTGCCGCCAGCGCCGCGCTCCCCAGCCATGGCCCGCACGCCTTGCTGACGCTGCCCGATGGCCGCCTGCTGCTCGCCGGCAGCATCGACCCGGAAGGCAGCCGGCTCTGGCTCTGGAGCAGCACCGACGCCGGACGGAGCTGGCGCGCGCTGCGCCAGATCGCAGGCACTGCGCCGACGCCGGATACCGCGCCCCTGCCGTTCGATCCCGCCCTGCATCTGACCTCCGACGGGTACATCCATCTGCTCTACGTCCGGGACGGCCAAAATCTGCAACACCTGCGCTTCACTCCCGCCTGGCTGGCAGAAGGCGGGGCCGCGCCGTGAATCTCCTTGCCGCTTACGGGCTGCTCGCCCACGGCCTCCTGTGCGGGGCGCTGGCGAGTCTTTTGCCGCTGGGGCGCCTGCGCCAGCGAGCGGCGCTGATCGCGACCGCCATTGCCCTGCTGGCCGGTATCGCGCCGGTGCTGCACGCCTGGTTCGGGCCGCCTTCGATCACGCTGCTGCTGCTCGCCCTGCTCTGCCTGTCGCCCCAAACTCGCCCCCCCCTGCATGCGTCAGGCGCGGCCTGTTTTCTCGCCTGCGGGGCGCTGTTTTTTCTGGCGCAGTGGTTGCCGGGCGGAGGGGCGCTTTACGCCCTCGGTTATCAGCCCCAGGAACTCCTCATTGCGCTGGGTGCGCTCGCCCTGGTGCTGGGCTGGCGGCGGCAGAGCCTGTGGCTCCTGATTTTGGCGGTCGATCTGGGCGTCTGGTTGAGCGGAATGTTTGCCAACCTGTGGGACGTGCTGCTCGACCCGCTGCTGCTCTTCCTCTGCGCGGGCATCGTCATCCGGCAGGCGGGGCAGCGGTTTTTCAGCGCAAGGCGTCGCTAATCAGGCGTCGAATGCTTGCGGCATCGAACGGCTTGTCGCAAATCGCCGAGACACCGGCCCGCTCGACTGCCGCGAGGCGCCCCTTGTTCTGCTCGCTGGTCACCAGCAGGACCGGCACTTCGCTCTGCCAGCTTTGCTGGCGGATGTAGGCGATGAGCGCCGCGCCGTCCATCTCCGGCATGTTGTAATCGGTGATGACCAGATCGACCATGTTGTCGGCCAGCACCGCCACGGCTTCCTTGCCGTTGTTGCACAGCATGATCTGCTCGATGCCCAGGCTTTGCAGCAGACGCTGCAGATGCTGGCGCGAGGCGAAGCTGTCATCGACCACCAGCACGCGCAGCGCCTCGATTTCCTCGACCTCGAGCTCGGCCGGCGGATTGAAATAATCGACGGCGGCATTGAGGGCGCGGGTCAGCTCTTCTTCCGTGAAAGGTTTGCGCAGGATCATGCACGCCCCGGACTGGCGCACGCCTTCCAGGCGCTGCGGCCGGGTTTCGCTGGAAATGAGGATGAACGGCAAGGCGGCATGGCGCGCCTCGAGCCGCAGTTTTTCCACCAGATCGGTTCCCGCCATGTCCGGCAGATAGAGGCTGCTGATCAATATCCGTCCCGGAACGTCCTGCGCCAGCGCTGCCAGCGCGTCGGCGCCGCTCGCCACGGCATCGATCCCGGACACGCCGAGGTTCTCCAGCATCCTTCGCACCAGATGCGCCTGGGTCGAGGAGGGTTCGACGAGCAGAACGCGCAGATCGCGCACAGAATTGATGATAGTCACGGACAGGTTTCCTCGAGCAATGCAAAACGGGCCAGTCGGCTGCCCGCAGCGGGTTTTCAGCAATAGGGCCGATCTTAGCAGAGCTTGCCGGCGCGGGCGCTGCGCCCTTGCTGCAGGTCAGCCCCCTTTCTTGTCCGCGCTTTCCCGCCAGGCTTGCAATGCCTGCAAGGAACGGCTGTAACTGTGCCGCATCTGCTGCACGCTATAGGCATGCTCGCCGCCCAGCGGACAGGCGCGGCGGGCGAGGCAGTTGGCGGCGCAGGCGGAAGCGGACTGCAAACGGTAATCGGCGCAAGCTGCGAGATCGAACCTCCCGCGCAGCGCATCGCCCGGGCAGGCGCGCAGGCACACGGGATCGCGGCAACTTGTGCAGGGGTGCGTGTGCGTCAACGGCGCACTCAGAGGGAAATCGCTGGCGGCAACGATCAGGGCGCGGTAAGCGAACCAGCTTCCCCAAACGGGGTCCACGCCCACCATGAAGGGCGCGGCGTGATGCCAGCCTGCCAACTGCCCGAGCGCCTGCAAACCCACGGGTGCAGCGCCGGGGTAAAGGATGCGGTAGGCCACGCCGGGCGCCTGCGTTGCGAAAAAATCGCGCACGCAGGCCGTGGTGTAGGTGTCGATGGGGTCATCCCCCGGCACGGCCGCCGTCCGTATTTTTTCCCAGAGCAAGCGCCCGGCGTGCGCCAGCAGAATGAGCTGGGTTTCTCCTGCCCGCGCACCGACTTGCGCCTTGATTTCCGGTGCCAGACCGGCAAGCGCAAACACGTACTGGCGATTCAGCCCGGCCGCAGCGAAAAAAGCGAAGGGCGATCCAGACCCCGGCATCAGTGCCCGCCTTCCGCCACCCAGTCGAGCAGGGCATCGATGGCGGGCGCGCCCTCCGCCGCGCGGGCGTCGTTGATAATGACGCTCACCGCATGACGTCCGCCTTGCGCATCGAACACATAGCCGGCGGCGGCGCGCACGCCGTTCAGATAGCCCGTCTTGATCCGCGCCCGCCCGCTCGCCGCGCTGTCTTTCAGGCGCTTCTTCATGGTGCCGTCGATGCCCGCCAGGGGCAGGCTGGCCAGGAATTCCGGCATGGCCGGGCGCAGCCAGGCGGCGTGCAGCAAGGCATTCAGGCTGGCCGCGCTGATCCGCTCGCGGCGCGAAAGGCCAGAGCCGTTATCCAGCACCAACTCCGGGCAATCCAGTCCCAGACTGGCCAGCCAAGCCTGAATCCGCCGCCCGGCACCCGCCGTGGTCGCCGGGGCCGCACCGGCATCCAGGCTGAGGAATACCTGGCGCGCCATGACGTTGTTGCTGAATTTATTCACGCCTTGCACCGCCTGGCTGAGCGGCAGGGACTCATATTGCAGAACGACTTCTGCCGCCGCCGGGGTATCGCCCGGACGTACCCGCCCGCCCAGCCGCCCGCCCAATTCCTGCCACACGCTGACGATGAGGCTGGCCGCATGTTTATCCGCCGGCAGCGGCGACAGGCTCAGGCTGCGCTCGCCGCACTGGCGCGCGTAGTCGCCCGTGGCGGTCAGGCGCTGGCCGTTCTGCGTCTGCGTCAGGCTGAGTTGAATACGGTCGCGCCAGTTGTCGGCGCACGCCCCTTCCAGCAGGCGCAACTGGTTGTCCAGGGTGAAACCGCTGACCGGGGAGTCGAGAAACAGATTGGGCGCGCGCGCCTCACCCGGCTGCACGGTGAAGCGCAGCGCCTGAAAATCGAGCAGCAGGCCGTTGGGGCCGACGTTGTAGGGACGCAGCGGTTTACCGTCGAACGCCGCCGGATCGAAATCCACCGGCGCAAAAACCGAACGGTCGAGCACGATGTCGCCGGCGATGCGCTCGATGCCGCGCGCGCGCAACTGGCGCAGCAACTGCCAGAGATGCTCGCTGCCGAACTGCGGATCGCCGCCGCCCTGGAGATAGAGGTTGCCCGGCAGCACGCCATGCGTTGCCGGCGCATCGGTGAGCACGCGGGTTTTCCAGGTGTAGGCCGGGCCGAGCAAGTCGAGCGCGGCGAAGGTCGTGACGAGCTTCATCACCGACGCCGGATTCATCGCCTGCCGGGCATTGTGGCTGATGCTGGGCGCTGGCGCTTCCAGTCCCTGCACCACCACCGCCACGCTGCTTGCCGGAATCCTGGCGTCGTTCAGGGCGCGCTGCATGCTGTCCGGCAATTGCGCCCAAGCCTGCAGGGGAAGCAATCCGGGCAGGAATGCAGCGAGAAAAGCGAAAGGGGGGATGACGAAAGAACGCATGGCGAAGGGGCGGATGAAACGCATGGCAGCAAAAATGGGGGCGGAAAGGCCCCCATTTTAAGCGGCAGCCGGAATAGCTGCCAAAACCGCCCCAGGCAACCTTTCCCTTACCGATACAACTGGAAACTGGCAATCAGCTGTTTCAGGGTTTTCGCCGTTTCCAGCAGATCCTCCGCGGCCTGACGGGCATCGCGGGCCGAGCCGGTGTTCTGCTCGATCAGGTCGGTGATCTGCTGCATGCTCGCCGCCACTTCCTCGCTGGCGATGCCCTGCTGGCGGGCGGCATCGGATATCTGCCCGGCCATCTGCGTCACCTGGCTGGACGACTGGGTGATGCCTTCCAGGCCGGCCACGCTTTCGCGCAGCATGCCGATGCCGGTTTCCACTTCGTGCGAGGCGGTGTCCATGCTGTTGACCGCCTGTGCCGTCACCGCCTGGATTTCGCCGACGGTGGTCTTGATGTCGGCGGTGGAGGCCGTGGTGCGCTCGGCGAGCTTGCGCACCTCGTCGGCCACCACGGCGAAGCCGCGTCCCTGTTCGCCGGCGCGCGCCCCCTCCGTAGCGGCGGTCAGGAATTCAG
>URNG01000043.1 GCA_900549295.1 uncultured Rhodocyclaceae bacterium | reverse complement strand
AAACTGTTAAAGAACATCACCTAAACAACAGGCAGCTTCCCAAGAAGCAAAGAAATGAGATTGTGAAACAAACCTCAGCCCCCGTCAAGCATTTCCAGAAAATATTTCCCCTCCAGAAACCCCTCAAACCACCAGAAAACCCCGGCAATCCAAGGAAGCCGCGCATTCTACCCAGCAAAAAAAATCCGTCAAGAGGGTCAGAGAGAAATTTCAGAAAAAATTTTGCATTGCCATTGCCCGCAGCCTCTCAACTCACGGCACAGCATCTCCCACCACAATAGAAAAGAGCGGCCAACTGGCCACCCTGGTCTGAATGCTTCGGCTTGCCGGTTAGCGCAGGCCCGCTGCGTAGTCGGCGACCGCCTTGATTTCGACGTCCGACAGCTTGGCGGCAATGGTGCGCATCATCTTTTCCGGATCGTTGCCACGCGTTTCGTCGCGGAAGGTCTTGAGCTGGTTCTCGGTGTAGGCGGCAAACTGACCGGCCAGACGCGGGTATTGCGCCGGGATGCCGGCACCAGCCGGGCCATGGCAGCCGGCGCAGGCCGGAATGCCTTTACGGAAATCGCCCTGACGCCAAAGCTTCTTGCCCAGCGCAATGCTGGTTTCTTCCTTGGCCGCTTCCGGCTTCAGCTTTTGACTGGCGTACCAAGCGGCGACGTTACGCATGTCCGCATCTTCCAGCGCAGCGACCATGCCAGCCATGATAGCGTTGTCGCGCTGCGCCGGCTTGTCGCCGACCGGCTTGAAATTACTGAGCTGCTTATAGATGTATTGCTCGACCTGCCCCGCCAGATGCGGATTGGCGGCATCCATGCTGTTGCCTTCCAGACCGTGGCAGGCGACGCAGATGGACTCTGCAATCAGCTTGCCTTTGGCCGGATCGGCCTTGACGACAGCCTGTTCGGAGGCGTGGGTAACGAAACTGGTGGCAAAGAGGATTGCCAGTGCCGTGGTACGGATCATTTTCGAGCTCCTAGTGCGCGGAAAGAGGCGCTTTGGCCAGAAGGGAAGTTTCAAACCTGTTATTCTATATTAAGTTTTCTTCATCAAGGCGGGCCGCCCGCGTTTTTTATGCCCTTATTTCAGAACGCGTCTTTCCTGACCACGGTAGCCAATCTGCGCGATTTACCCGCTGATGCCCTCTGTGAAGTCGCTTTTGCCGGGCGCTCCAATGCGGGCAAATCCTCTGCAATCAATACGCTGGCCGGACGGGTACGGCTGGCCTATGTCAGCAAGACGCCCGGGCGCACCCAGCATCTCAATTACTTCACCTTGGCACCCGGAAAATATTTTGTCGACCTCCCGGGTTACGGCTTTGCCAAGGCACCAGAAGATGTCCGTCGGCAGTGGGAGGGTCTGATCGGCCCCTATCTGAGCAAGCGCTCGCCACTGGTTGGCCTGGTGGTCATCATGGACTGCCGTCGTCCGTTCACGGATCTGGATCGCAATCTGATCGCGTGGTTCCGCCCGACCGGCCGCCCGATGCACATCCTGCTCTCGAAGGCAGACAAGCTGTCGCGCCAGGAACAAACCAAGATATTGCGCGCAGTGCAAAGTGAAATTGCGAGTTGGGGCGAGGGGCCGTATAGCGCTCAACTGTTTTCCAGCCTGAAAAAAACGGGCATACAGGAAGCGGAGGCCGTTTTGGCGCGCTGGCTGGACATAGCGGACAAAACAACCGTTTCTGGCGAGGCCAAGAAAATGCCCCCGGATCAGGGGAATCCGGGGGCGAAGCAGCCTTGATCGCAATCAAGGCACCCGCTCAGGGAGGTGAAGCGGGCGATGACATGAATCATCGTGCAGCTAGGACCAACGCCCTCCACGTAAGTTTCATCACCGATCATTTTTCTGCAAGGAAGACTGCGATGCTCGATCATTTTCCCGCGACCCGCCTGCGCCGGATGCGCCGCGATGATTTCTCCCGCCGCCTGATACGCGAATCCCGCCTGACGGTGGACGACCTGATTTATCCGGTGTTCGTGCATGAACTGTCGGGCCGCGCCGCGATTCCGTCCATGCCCGGCGTCGAGCGCCTGTCCATCGACGAATTGCTGCGCGTGGGCGAGCAGATGCTGGAACTGGGCATTCCGCTGCTCGACATTTTCCCGGTGGTCGACCCCAGCACCAAAAGCCTGGATGCCCGCGCCGCCTGGGACGCGGACGGCCTCGCCCAGCGCGCCGTGCGCGCGCTGAAATCGCGCTTCCCGGAACTGGGCGTGATGACCGACGTGGCGCTTGACCCCTTCACCACCCACGGCCAGGACGGCATCATCGACGAGCACGGCTACGTGCAGAACGACATCACCACTGCAGCCCTGGTGCGGCAGGCGGTGTCGCATGCCGAAGCCGGCGTCGACATCGTCTCGCCTTCCGACATGATGGACGGGCGCATCGGCGCCATCCGTCAGGCGCTGGAAGCCGGCGGCCACATCAACACGCGCATCATGGCCTATTCCGCCAAGTACGCCTCCGCCTTCTACGGCCCCTTCCGCGACGCGCTGGGCACCTCGGCCAATCTGGGCAAGGGCAACAAGTACACCTACCAGATGGACCCGGCCAACAGCGACGAAGCCCTGCGCGAAGTGGCGCAGGACATTGCCGAAGGCGCCGACATGGTAATGGTGAAACCGGGCATGCCTTATCTCGACATCGTGCGCCGGGTGAAGGACGAATTCGGCGTCCCCACCTTCGCCTATCAGGTCAGCGGCGAATACGCCATGCTCAAGGCGGCCGCGCAAAACGGCTGGCTCAACGAAGAAGCCGTGGTGATGGAAAGCTTGCTCGCCTTCAAGCGCGCCGGTGCTGACGGCATCCTCACCTATTTCGCCCTGGATGCGGCGAAGTATCTGCGACAGCAGGACTGAAAGCCGAAGAAACCCCGGCGGCGCTTACGGCTCTCAGCCAAACAGCGCCGCCAGCGCTTCGCCCGGCTCCGGCGCGCGCATGAAAGCCTCGCCGACGAGGAAGCCGTGCACCTGCTTCTCCCGCATTCTGAGCACGTCGGCACGTTCCAGGATGCCGCTTTCGGTGACGACGATGCGCTCCTGCGGAATACGCGGGAGCAAACCCAGCGTCGTTTCCAGGCTGACCTCGAAGGTGCGCAGGTTGCGGTTATTGATTCCCAGCAGCGGTGTTTTTAGCTGCAAGGCGGCATCCAGCTCTGCGCCGTCATGCACCTCAACCAGCACCGCCATGCCGTAATCCATCGCTTGGCGTTCCAGGGCCTGCATTTGCGGCAAATCGAGCGCCGCCGCGATGAGCAGGATGGCATCCGCGCCCATCGCCCGCGCTTCGGCCACTTGATAGGCATCAACCAGGAAATCCTTGCGCAGCACCGGCAACTGGCAGGCCGCGCGCGCCGCCTGCAGGTATTCCGGCGCGCCCTGAAAATATTGCCGATCCGTCAATACGGAAAGACAAGCCGCGCCATGCTCGGCGTAGCTGCGGGCAATATCCGCCGGATGAAAATCAGCGCGGATCACGCCTTTGGACGGGCTCGCCCTCTTGATTTCCGCAATCACTGCGCTCTGGCCGCAGGTAATTTTCTGGCGGATCGCGCCAACGAAATCGCGCGGCGCGGATTGTGCGGCGCATTCGGCTTCCAGTTGCGCCAGGGATTTCAGCACGCGCGCGGCGGCCACTTCTTCATGCTTGGTGGCGATGATTTTCTTCAGAATGTCGCTCATGCCGCCCCCAGCCGCTGGCTCGTCGCCACGAAATCTTCCAGTTTCTGCCGCGCCGCGCCGCTGGCGATCGCCTCGCGCGCGCGCTGGATACCGTCGGCAATGCTCTCGGCCACATTGGCGACATAGAGCGCCGCGCCGGCATTCAAGCAGACGATTTCGCGCGGCGCGCCGGGCTGGTTAGCCAGCGCCCCCAGCAACATGGCGCGCGACTCCTCGGCGCTGCCCACGCGCAGATTACGTAGGGAAAGCATCTGCAAACCGAAATCTTCCGGATGGATTTCGTACTCACGCACCACCCCGTCCTTCAATTCGCCCACCAGGGTTCCTGCGCCGAGCGAGATTTCGTCCAGATTATCCTTGCCATGCACCACCAGCACGCGCTCCGCACCCAGGCGCTGCATCACGCGCACCTGAATACCGACCAGATCAGGGTGGAACACGCCCATCAGCGTATTGGGCGCGCTCGCCGGATTGGTCAGCGGCCCGAGAATATTGAAAATCGTACGCACACCCATCTCGCGGCGCACCGGCGCGACGTGCTTCATGGCGCTGTGATGATTGGGCGCGAACATGAAACCGATGCCGCAGGCCTCGATGCAAGCGGCGACTTTTTCCGGGCTCAGGTTGATGTTGGCCCCCAGCGCTTCCAGCACGTCGGCGCTGCCGGAACTGGAGGACACGCTGCGCCCGCCGTGCTTGGCCACCTTGGCACCAGCAGCAGCAGCCACGAAGATGGAGGCCGTGGAAATATTGAAGCTGTGCGCCGAATCGCCGCCCGTGCCCACGATATCCACAAAATGCCGGTCGTACGGCACCGCCACCGGCGTTGCCAGTTCGCGCATGACGCTGGCTGCGGCGGCAATCTCACCTATGGTTTCCTTTTTCACGCGCAGACCGGCAATGATCGCCGCCGTCATCACGGGGGACACGTCGCCGTTCATGATCTGGCGCATCAAGGCCACCATTTCGTCGTGGAAGATTTCGCGGTGTTCGATCACGCGCTGCAAGGCGTCCTGCGGGGTCATGCGCGGTGCTCCTCAAGAAAGTTGTTCAATAACTCATGACCGCATTCGGTCAGGATGGATTCCGGGTGAAACTGCACGCCTTCCACAGCCAGGGTTTTGTGGCGCACACCCATGATTTCTCCGTCGGCCGTCCAGGCGGTGATTTCCAGGCACTCCGGCAGGCTGGCCCGCTCGATGGCCAGCGAGTGATAGCGCGTGCAGGTCAGCGGATTCGGAAGATTGCGGAAAACACCCTGGTTCCTGTGCTCCACCAGCGACACCTTGCCGTGCATCAACTGCTGCGCCCGCACGATGCGTCCGCCGAATGCCTCGCCGATCGCCTGATGCCCCAGGCAGACGCCGAGCAAGGGAATCTTGCCGGCAAACTCGCGGATCGCCGCCAGCGAGATCCCCGCCTGCGCCGGCGCGCACGGCCCAGGAGAAATCACCAGGTAGTCCGGTTTCAATGCCGCGATTTCCGGCAAGGTGATTTCATCGTTGCGGAACACCTCGACCTTCTGCCCCAACTCGCCAAAATACTGGACGATGTTGTAGGTGAAGCTATCGTAATTATCGATCATCAGCAGCATAACAAGGCTATCCTTTTGATTTCATTAACCCTTGCCGCTGGCTGCCTCAATATTCATCCGGTCGCTTGCCCGGCTGTTTGTCGGCTGCCCGCCTCGCCGCAGCCGGCCAGGGGAAAAACGTTGTCTGAGGGGCCGGATTATCGTCTGCACGAGCCGCCCGCGTCAAAAACCAGACGAGACCGGATCAGGCGCCCGACCGAAATACACAACTTCTCGTACAGCGCCCAGATCATGGTTTCAGTGCCTATGGCGTCGTATTCCCCGTGGGTGCCGCTGAGTTTCACATCGCACCCGGTATTGGGATAAAAAGAACCACAAACAAAACACCCCGCCCGGAAGCATCGAGCTTTCCGGACCGGGCGCTGATCCAGGCGAACGCCTGCAAGCCGATCTTGAACTGCACGATCAAGCGGGCTTGCGCAACCTGCCGATCAGTTTCAGGTTGGGGCTGCGTTGCAGGTCGTGCGGGCTGACCATTTCCGCCGCCACGAAGGGGCTGGCGGCTTCCAGCAAATCCTGGCGCTCCGGCGCAAATAGTCCGGGTTCGATCTGGCGATACAAATTTTCAGTCTGTTCGAGCAAATCCTGATATTCGGGATCCAGCTCATAGGGCTGCACCGCGTCGTTCAGCGCCGGGCCACTATCGTTTTGCAGCAGGCTGTCAAAGTCTGAATCGACAGAGGCTTGCAGCGCGGCGAAGGTGCCCTTGATGGTCAGGCCGTATTTCTTCTCCGGCAGCGCTTCGTAGAAACTCCGGTACACCAGTTCCGAGCATACGACCGACTTGACTTCGCCCCCATCCGCAATGCGTTTGAACAGCTTGAACACCATTGCCAGCAAAGCCTGCATGACAGCTTTCTCGACGCGGCTGAAGGTCAGGCGTTTGAGCACGATCAGCACACCGACCAGGTAAAGCTGGTTATCGGCGTACTTGGTGCCCTTTTCCAGATAGTAGTGAGCGCGCTGGATAACCGGATCGGCAGGCCAGTCCGGTGGCGCAAGCGGCATCCCCGTGTCGGACTGGAAACGGTAGGCATCCACGTACTTTTGCGCGCCGATCTCCAGTTCCAACGGAGTATGCACCACGCCCCGCAGTCCCGCTTCCACGATCTTGCTGCCGTCGAACAGGGCAGCATGACTGTATTTACCCCCGTCGATGAGGCGTATGGCATCAGAAATGAAGCCGTCACCATACGACAGCAACACGTCGCCCGCCTTGAGATCATTTACGCCGATTTCTACCAATGGTGCCTTGTTTTGCTGATTCATGTCTGCCTCGCATCATGTTTTCAAAAAAACAGCCGCCCGGAAAGACCCGGACGACGACCGGAAGCCACGCCCCTAACCTGCCTGACCTGTCGACAGAAAAAAGGCGCGACCAGCCGATCATAGTGAAGTCGTCACACTTTGTCTCGACATCTGCCAGCCGGCAAATACGGCCCTGCGTAGTAAGGGCGGCAGCACGGCATCCAGTGAACTCAAATTGACAGTGATCATGGCGGCGCGATCCGCAAAAAAACCCCTTGGCATGGCACCGCAGCGGACATCTTCGTGCAAACCTGGTTCCCGCAGCATTCAGGTCGCATCCTGATTTCGCTCATGAGGCGGGTGGTAGCCATGCTGTCGGAGACTGGCGTTTATATCTGCTGGAAGAAATCGGCTGCCCGACGGCTGCAGGCACAGCGGGGCTGAATATGAGCGGCATTTCCTTGGTGTTTCCATAAGCAGACGCAACGCATCGCTACCGAAGCGTTGCTCAACCCAACGCGTTCACCGCGCCCTCACAGCTTCGTATCCAGCCCCTGTTCCGCCAATTCGGCGGCACGCAGCACGGCGCGAGCCTTGTTCCGGGTTTCCTGCCATTCGGCCTCGGGGTCCGAATCGGCGACGATGCCAGCCCCGGCCTGCATGTGTAGCTGCCCGTCTTTGACTACGGCGGTGCGGATGGCAATCGCCAGATCCATGTCGCCGTTGAAGCCGAGGTAGCCGACCGAACCGGCATAGACGCCGCGCTTGACCGGTTCCAGTTCGTCGATGATTTCCATCGCCCGCACCTTGGGCGCGCCAGACACCGTGCCGGCGGGGAAGGTGGCGCGCAGCACGTCCAGCGCGTTCAAACCCTCGGCCAGCCGCCCTTCGACGTTGGACACGATGTGCATCACGTGCGAGTAGCGTTCAATAATCATGCGCTCCGTCAGTTGCACGCTGCCGATCTGCGCCACCCGGCCACAGTCGTTGCGCCCCAGGTCGAGGAGTTGCGTGTGTTCCGCCAGTTCCTTCTGGTCGGCAAGCAAATCTGCCGCCAGCGCCGCGTCTTCTTCCGGCGTCGCGCCGCGCTTGCGGGTACCGGCGATGGGGCGCACAGTGACGCGCTCGCCTTCCAGGCGCACCAGGATTTCCGGCGAAGCGCCGACGACGTGGTAATCCTCGAAATCAAAATAGAACATGTAGGGCGAGGGATTCAGGCTGCGCAGCGTGCGGTACAGCGCCAGGGGGCTGGCGTGAAAGGGCTTGCTCATGCGCTGCGACAAAACCACCTGCATGATGTCGCCGCTGGCGATGTATTCCTTGGCCTTGCCCACGGCGGCCTTGAACGCCTCCTCGCCGAACGAGGACACCGCCGGTGCAGAAGCCGCCGGCTGCTCGGCCGGAATGCGGGCGGGCTGGCGCAATTTGCCCAGCAGTTCCTGCAAACGGGCGCGCGCGCGCTGGTACGCACCGGGATAGCCCGGTTCGGCATAGACGATGAGGGTGAGCTTGCCGGACAGGTTATCCACCACCGCAATCTCTTCCGACAGCAGCAGGTGGATGTCCGGCACGCCGATCGGGTCGGGGTGCGTATTTCCCTGCAACTTACGCTCGACATAGCGGATCGTGTCGTAGCCGAAGCAGCCGACCAGCCCGCCGAGAAAACGCGGTAAACCCTTGGCTTCAGGCGCCTTGAAACGGCCCATGTACGCCTCGATGAAGGCCAGTGGATTGCCGCCCTGATCGCGCTCGGCGATGCGGTTGCCGGTGAGCACCAGCACTTCGTTGCCGCGCACCACGATGCGCGTCGGCGCGGCCAGGCCGATGATGGAATAGCGCCCGAAGCGTTCGCCGCCTTGTACGGATTCGAGCAGATAGGAAAACGGCTCGCCGGCCAGCTTCAGGTAGATGGACAGCGGTGTGTCGAGGTCGGCAAAGGTTTCCAGGGAAACGGGAATGCGGTTGTAACCCTCGGCAGCGAGCGCGTCGAATTCGATTTCGGTCATGAGATACCTCTCTCGGGTCAGACAATGATGGGATGTACTGCAACGGATGCGCGGCAAGATCACGCGCCGGATGGGCAAAGAGTTACGGACGCCAGGGGCGCCAACGCAGGCTGCGTGTCACGAATTGCCGGTTGCGAAAATTCATCATCGGTCTTGAGGGGGTCGGTTGAGCCACGGCGCATTGAAAAGCATACAAAGCCGCTGCGCTTGGCGTGCGGCGCAGTCTAGCCCATCGACTTTGCCGCTGTCCACCCGTTTTTCCTGCGCTTTTTCCGGATTGGCCTGGATTTACCTCACACCTGCGCCAGTTCGGCGCGCAGGGCGGCAATGATGGAATCGTAACGGTGCGGGTCGCTCGCCTTGCCGGCACCATACACGGCGGAACCGGCGACGAAGGCGTCGACGCCGGCGCGCGCAATATCCGCGATATTTTCCGGATTGACGCCACCATCGATTTCCAGGCGGATACGTCGGCCGGTTTCCCGATAATAGGCATCGATCTTCGCCCGCGCCGCGCGTGCCTTGGCCAGCGTGCCGGGGATGAATTTCTGCCCGCCGAAGCCCGGGTTCACGCTCATCAGGAGCACCACATCGAGCTTGTCCATGACGTGATCCATCCAGTCCAACGGCGTCGCCGGATTGAAAACCAGGCCCGCCTGACAGCCAGCATCGCGGATCAGGGCCAGCGAACGGTCCACATGCTCGGAAGCTTCCGGGTGAAAGGTGATGATGTTGGCCCCGGCCTTGGCGAAATCGGGAATGATGCGATCCACCGGCTTCACCATCAGATGCACGTCGATCGGCGCATCGGTGCAGGGGCGGATCGCCGCGCACACCATGGGGCCGATGGTCAGATTGGGGACGTAATGGTTGTCCATCACGTCGAAGTGGATCCAGTCCGCCCCCGCCTTGATCACATTGGCGACCTCTTCGCCGAGTGCCGCGAAATTGGCGGAAAGAATGCTGGGGGCAATGATGTAATCGGTGGCGGACATGGGTTTCTCCTGAGGCGAGGCGCGATTATCCCACGCAGCGGGGGGGTGAAAAGCCAGAGATGCTTGGCCCAGACTTCAGGTATTGCTGACGTTTTCCTTCGCCGGCAACGCTTCCCCCTGATCGCCTGCCCGCTGCGCCTGGGGTGCGACCTCGGCGGTTGGCGCATCCGGGCTGGTTTCGCTCACAAGCGCGGCGTCCGGCATCGGCTCCGGCAAGTTTTCGCCACCTTCCTCATCCGCGCCCAGCGCGTCGGCAATCCAGGCTTGCAGGAGGGTCCAGGTCACAGCCAGCACGACGGGGCCGATGAAAATGCCGACCAGGCCAAAGCCCAGCAAGCCGCCGATGACGCCGGCGAAGATCAGCAGCAGCGGCAGATTCGCCCCGCGCCGGATGAGGATGGGGCGCAGAAAGTTATCGAGCGTGCCGACGATAGCGCTCCAGATCGCCAGAAAGATCGCCCAGCCGGTATCGCCCTGCCAGAACAGCCAGGCCGTCGCCGGCAGCAGCACCACCAGCGGCCCGATCTGCGCGATGCACAGCATCAGCATCAGGGCGGCGAGCAAGGCGGCCAGCGGCACGCCCGCCACGGCCAGCCCGATACCGCCGAGCGCCGCCTGCACCATGGCGGTCACGCCGACGCCCAGGGCGACACCGCGAATGGCCCCGCTGGCAAGCTGCACCGCGTTCTCGCCGCGCACGCCGGCCAGACGGCGGCCGAAACGCTGCATCAGGCGGGCGGCGTCCTCGCCCGTGGCATAGAGAATCGCGGCCAGGGTGATGATCAGGAAAAATTGCACCAGCAAACCGCCCAGACTGCCCGCTTGCGCCAAGGCCCATTTGCCGGCATCGCTGGCGTAAGGCGTGACCTGCGTCATGAATTGCTGCACACCGGTCGCCGCGGCCTGCTGCCACCAGGAACTGAGCGTGCCTCCCAGCAAGGGAATCCGCGCCAGCCACGCGGGCGGCGGCGGCAGGCCGTCGGCCAGCAGCTTCTGCCCTACGGCGGCAATGCCCTCGCCGTGCGTCAGCAAGGTGTCGATGGCGAGCCACAGCGGCAGCACCAGAAGCAACAGCATGCCGACGCACATCGCGGCGATGGCCAGCGAGCGGCGGCCGCCCAGGCGCTCTTCCAGCGCGAGAAACGGCGGCCAGGTCGCCACCACGATCATCGCCGCCCAGACGCCGGCTGCCAGAAACGGCCGCAGCACCCACAGCGACAGGGCGATCAGCCCGGCCACGCAGGTAATGGCCAGAACGTTGCGCGTCAGGTCGCGGCGGATGTCGTGCATCTGGCTCAAGAGCGGTAGTCCGCGTTGATCTTGACGTAGTCGTAGGAGAAGTCGCAGGTATAGACGCTGGCGGCGGCGTTGCCGCGTCCGAGATCGACGCGCACGGTGATTTCCTGCGCCCGCATGATGCGCGCGCCGTCGGCTTCCTGGTAGGCGGCGGCGCGACCGCCCCGTTCGGCGACCAGCACGCTGTCGGCCCCGCTTTCCAGCCAGACCCGCACGCCATCGACGTCGAGATCGCCGATGCCGGCGTAGCCCACCGCCGCGAGAATGCGGCCGAGATTGGGATCGGAAGCGAAAAAGGCCGTCTTGACCAGCGGCGAGTGGCCGATGGCATAGCCGACCAAGCGGCATTCCTCGACATTCGCGCCGCCCTCGACGGCCACGGCGATGAATTTGGTCGCGCCTTCGCCGTCGCGCACGATGGCCTGCGCCAGTTCGACCGCGACCGCGACGATGGCAGCCTTCACCTCGGCCCAACCCGCGTCCGTTTCGCTGGCGAAATGCACGCCGGACTGGCCGGAGGCGATCATCACGAAGGAATCGTTGGTGGAGGTATCGCCATCCACCGTGATGCAGTTGAAGGAGAGGTCGGCCGCTTCCTTGACGAGTTTTTCCAGCAGGGGACGGGCGATGCCGGCGTCAGTGGCGAGGAAGCCGAGCATGGTCGCCATGTTCGGCTTGATCATGCCGGCCCCCTTCGAGATGCCGGAAACGGTGAGCGTCCGGCCCGCCACCGTGACTTGGCGCGAGGCCGCCTTCGCCACCGTGTCGGTGGTCATGATGGCGTGCGCGGCGGCGTGCCAGTTGTCGGTTTTCAGATCGGCCCGCGCCGCCGGCAGGCCCGCCACGATACGCTCGACCGGCAAGGGTTCGAGAATGACGCCGGTGGAGAAGGGCAGCACCTGTTCCGGCACGATCCCGAGCAAACCGGCAACGGCCACGCAACTTTCCTCGGCTGCCCGCCGCCCCGGCTCGCCGGTACCGGCGTTGGCGTTGCCGGTATTGACCAGCAAGGCGCGAATTTCGCCGCCAGACGCCAGACGCTGCCGGCACAGTTGCACCGGCGCGGCGCAGAAACGGTTCTGCGTGAACACCCCGGCCACCGTGCAGCCGGGATCGAGCACGAACAGGCTCAGATCGCGGCGATCCTTCCTGCGTATGCCGGCCTCGGCAACCCCGAGACGGACGCCGGCAACCGGCAGGAGTTGATGGGCAGCGGGAGTGGCGTAGTTGACGGGCATTTTGGGGAAGAGAGAAGAGGGAAGGGAGAAGGATAAAAACCGCGCCACCTCGGAGAGTGGCGCGGTTTTTACGTGTCACTTTTCACGTTCTGCGTTTCACAGCCGTCAGGAAAGCTGGCCGCAGCAGTGCTTGTATTTCTTGCCGGAGCCACAGGGGCAGGGTTCGTTGCGGCCGATTTTCGGGGCGGCTTGCGCGGGTTGGCGGGGGGCTTCGCTGGCGCTGGCTTCGCCTTCGCCCAGGGCTTCGTCGTAATCGGCGTGCTGGTATTTGACGTTGCTGACTTCGGCGTGCGGCGCGGTTTCCTCGACGTCTTCCGGCGAGCGGATCTGCACGGTGAAAACGATGCGGGTGACTTCGCTGCGGATCTGGTCGAGCAGGGTTTCGAACAGTTCGAAGGCTTCGCGCTTGTATTCCTGCTTCGGGTTCTTCTGCGCGTAGCCGCGCAGGTGGATGCCCTGGCGCAGATGGTCGAGCGCCGCCAGATGCTCGCGCCAGTGGGTATCCAGACTCTGCAGCATGACGTTGCGCTCGAACTGGCGGAAGGTGACGGGGCCGACCATTTCCACCTTGCTCAGATACACCTGCTCGGCGCCTTCGTTGATGCGCGCCAGCATCTCCTCGTCGCTCAGGCCCGGCTCGGCCTTGAACCATTCGGCAACCGGCGGGTTGATCAGCAATTCGGCCGCCAGGGCGCGTTGCAGGCCGTCGAGATCCCATTGCTCCTCCACCGATTCCGCCGGCACGTGCTGGCGGAAGATGTCGGTGATGACGCTCTGCCGCATGGCCTGGATGGTTTCGGAAATGTCGTCGGTTTCCAGGAGTTCGTTGCGCTGCTGGTAGATCACCTTGCGCTGGTCGTTGGCGACGTCGTCGTATTCGAGCAGTTGCTTGCGGATGTCGAAATTGCGCGCTTCGACCTTGCGCTGCGCCGATTCCAGCGAGCGGGTGACGAGCGGATGCTCGATCGCCTCGCCTTCCGGCATCTTCAGCTTGTCCATGATGGCGCGCAGGCGCTCGCCGGCGAAGATGCGCAGCAACTGGTCGTCGAGCGACAGGTAGAAGCGCGAGGAGCCGGCGTCGCCCTGACGCCCGGCGCGGCCGCGCAACTGGTTGTCGATGCGCCGCGATTCGTGGCGCTCGGAGCCGATGATGTGCAGGCCGCCGGCCGCCAGCACCTGTTCGTGCACCGGCTGCCATTCGGCGCGCAAAGCCGCGATTTTTTCCTTGCGCGCCTCGGCGCTGAGGGATTCGTCGGCCTCGACGGCGTCGATGTCTTTCTGGATGTTGCCGCCGAGCACGATGTCGGTGCCGCGCCCGGCCATGTTGGTGGCGATGGTGATGACGCCAGGCCGCCCCGCCTGCGCCACGATTTCGGCTTCGCGGGCGTGCTGCTTGGCGTTGAGCACCTGATGCGGCAGTTTTTCCTTGTCGAGCAGGGCGGACAGGAGTTCCGAATTCTCGATCGAGGTGGTGCCGACCAGCACCGGCTGGCCGCGCTGCGCGCAGTCCTTGATGTCGGCGATGATGGCCGCGTGCTTTTCGTCCGCCGTCTTGTAGACGAGGTCGTTCATGTCCTTGCGCGCCATTGGCCGGTTGGTCGGGATGACCACCGTTTCCAGATTGTAGATCTGCTGGAATTCGTAGGCTTCGGTGTCGGCGGTGCCGGTCATGCCGGCCAGCTTGCCGTACATGCGGAAGTAGTTCTGGAAGGTGATCGAGGCGAGCGTCTGGTTTTCCGACTGGATCGCCACGCCTTCCTTGGCTTCCACCGCCTGATGCAGGCCGTCCGACCAGCGCCGCCCGCTCATCAGGCGGCCGGTGAATTCGTCGACGATGACGATTTCGCCGTTCTGCACCACGTAGTGCTGGTCCTTGTGGAACAGCGTGTAGGCCCGCAGCGCCGCGTTCAGGTGGTGCATCAGGGTGATGTTGGCGGCGTCGTACAGGCTGCTGCCTTCGACCAGCATGCCGGCCTCGGCCAGCAGTTGCTCGGCGCGCTCGTAGCCGCTCTCGGAAAGGTGCACCTGATGGCCTTTTTCGTCCACCCAGTAATCGCCCTCGCCCTTTTCTTCCATGGCGCGGGAAAGCTGCGGCACCACCTTCTTCATGCGGACGTAGAGGTCGGTGTGATCGTCGGCCTGGCCGGAAATGATGAGCGGCGTGCGCGCTTCGTCGATCAGGATGGAATCCACCTCGTCCACGATGGCGTAGTTGAGGCGGCGCTGCACGCGCTGCTCCTTGCCGTACACCATGTTGTCGCGCAGGTAATCGAAGCCGAATTCGTTGTTGGTGCCGTAGGTGATGTCGGCCGCGTAGGCCGCCTGCTTCGCCTCGTGATCCATCTGCGAGAGGTTCACGCCCACGCTCAGCCCGAGGAAGCGGTGCAGCCGCCCCATCCACGCGGCATCGCGGCTGGCCAGGTAGTCATTCACCGTGATGACGTGCACGCCGTTGCCGGAAATCGCGTTCAGATAGGCCGGCAGCGTCGCCACCAGGGTCTTGCCTTCGCCGGTGCGCATTTCGGCGATCTTGCCGTAGTGCAGCACCATGCCGCCGATCAACTGCACGTCGAAATGGCGCATGCCGAGCGCACGCTGGCTGGCCTCGCGCACCACGGCGAAGGCTTCCGGCAGCAGGTCGTCCAAGCTTTCGCCGGCGGCGTGGCGGCTGCGGAATTCGTCCGTCTTGGCGCGCAGCGCGGCATCGTCGAGCGCCTGCATCTGCGGCTCGAGCGCGTTGATCTGCTTGACGGTCTGGGAATATTGCTTGATCAACCGCTCGTTGCGGCTGCCGAAAACTTTCTTGAGAAGGCCGGATATCATCGGGGACGCTCAATGTCGCAAGGACGTTGCAGGAAAGGGGCGGATTCTAACATGCCCGGCGCGCCCCCCGCAGGCGCGCCAGAACATGACACTGCGTTTCAGTGCTGCGCCAGTTGCGCCGCGTCGTCGCCACGCTTCAAGAGCGTCAGCGGGTTTTGCGGCACGTCGAACATGCGCACCTCGAAGTGCAGGTGCGGGCCGGTGGAACGGCCGGTGGTACCGATTTCGCCGATCTTCTCGCCGCGCCGCACGATCTGCGAGTTGCTCACGTCCATCTTCGAGAGGTGGGCGTAACGCGAGGTGAGGCCGTCGCCGTGATCGACGTCGATCATGTTGCCGAATTCAGGGTGGAAAGACGCAGTCAGCACCACGCCGTCGGCTGCCGCAACGACCGGCGTGCCAGTGGGGGCGGCAAAATCCAGACCGTCGTGGCGCGAGCGCAGCCCCAGAAAAGGATCGTTACGATGCCCGAAACCGGAACCCAGGCGGGCATTCTTGACGGGCAGGGTGCTGGGCAGCAGCCGATTCTCCACCCGGCGCTCCAGCAAGGTGATTTCAAGCAGCGCCAGTTCTTCCGCACGGCGCTCGACCTGCTCCGCCAGACGCTCGATTTCCTGCTGCAATTCGGTAGCCGACAAAGGCTCCGGCAGGAACGGCCCGCCCTGTCCCGGCGGCGCATCTTCCGACACCGGCGCCGGTTCCGGACGCTTGACACCGGAAAGATCTGACACCCGATCCCCCAGGCTGTCGAGTTGCAGCACGCGCCCCTGCAACTCGCCCAGGCGGGTCGCCATGAGGTTCAGGTTGTTGGTGATGTAATCGCGCGTCTTGCGCATTTCCTTCTGCTGAACGGAGAGCAGCACGTCTTCCACGATGGGCAGACGCATGTGCAGGGAAACTGCAGAAAACAGAATGGCACACAGAAAAACCAGCCCGAAAAAGCCAAACACGCCCAGAGCGATATGGCGGGGCATAATGTGAAGCGTGCGCGCCGCCTTGAGGTGGCGTGAAACGATGATGACCTGCACAAAAGTCTCCTCTTCATGTATCAAGCGCCCGAACACTTCCTGAGCACCGATGCCACGGCCAGCCGGCTGTTACGCCATGCCCGCCTGCTCGCCGAATTGTCGCGCCGCTTCGCGGCTGCGGCCCCTGGCTCGCTCGCCAGCACGGCGCGCGTTGCCAATTTTCGGTCGGGAAAAATCGTCATCCTGGCTGAAAACGGCGCAGTTGCTGTAAAACTGCGTCAGATGGGGCAACGACTTTGTAGCAAATTATCTTTTGAGGGGACCGAGTGTAGCGAGATCGAAATCAAAGTACAACCCCAGCAAACGCCTTTTCGATCAATGAGTTCCACCCTGAAACCCATTTCCCGACGCGGTGTGGAAACGCTGGAGCACACCAGCAAGACTCTCCCCGAGGGCGAATTGCGCCGTGCCCTGGAGACATTGTTACGCCGCTGTGCTAGAGCGGAATGATCGCCAGGCGCTCGAGAAACATCAGCGCAAACACAGCCAGCGCAAAAACCAGGCCGTAACGCAGGAGGCGGCCGCTGAAGGCGAGATAGGCGCGTTTACCGGTAAATACGTAAAGCAGGAAACCCGACCCCAGGGCAATCAGGAGGACGACGGCGAGGAGGCGGAGAAACCACATGCCCGGTGCTCGCGGCGCGTATCAGGCCGCTTGCGCCAGCCAGCGCATCACACCTTGCGGCGCTTTGTCGTCCGCATCGAAACTGACCAGTTCCCAGGCATCCCGGGTTTCCAGCAGCGTACGCGCAAGCTGGTTGTTGAGCGCGTGGCCGCCCTTGTGCGAGGCGTAGTCGGCCAGCAGCGGGTGGCCAAGCAGGTAGAGATCGCCCACCGCATCGAGAATCTTGTGTTTGACGAATTCGTCGCTGTAGCGCAGGCCGTCCAGATTCAGCACGCGGTATTCGTCGAGGACAATGGCGTTTTCCAGACCGCCGCCCAAGGCCAGCCCATGCTCGCGCAGGTATTCGACTTCCTGCATGAAGCCGAAGGTGCGCGCGCGCGAGACTTCGCGCACGTAGGATTGTTCGGCAAAATCGATCGTCGCTTCCTGCGCCGATTTGTCGATGGCCGGGTGCTTGAAGACGATGGAAAAACTCAGGCGATAGCCGTCATACGGCGTGAACCGCGCCCACTTGTCGCCGTCGCTGACTTCGATCGGCCGGGTGACGCGGATGAATTTCTTGGGCGCATTCTGTTCTTCGATGCCCGCCGACTGGATGAGAAACACGAAGGGCGCGGCCGAGCCGTCGAGAATCGGGACCTCCGGCGCATCCAGGTCGATCCAGGCGTTGTCGATGCCCAGTCCGCACAGGGCCGACATCAGGTGCTCGATGGTACCGACCTTGACGCCGTCCTTTTCCAGGCAGGAACACATGCGCGTGTCGCCGATCAGCATGGCCTGAGCGGGAATGTCCACCGGCTCGGGCAGATCCACCCGCCGGAACACGATGCCAGTATCCGGCGCCGCCGGGCGCAGCGTCAGATTGACCTTGACGCCGCCGTGCAGGCCCACGCCGGAGGCGCGAGTCACGGTTTTCAGGGTGCGCTGTTTGAGCATCGTGGAAAATTCGCTGGAAGATA
Organism: uncultured Rhodocyclaceae bacterium; assembly: GCA_900549295.1. Classification (GTDB taxonomy): domain Bacteria; phylum Pseudomonadota; class Gammaproteobacteria; order Burkholderiales; family Rhodocyclaceae; genus Azonexus. Next base: position 6,271 of record URNG01000043.1, on the reverse strand, counting down.
TTTAACTTGTTGAATAAACAGGGAAGGCGGTGCATTTTATCACAATGCACCGCCACCTTTTTTCAGAGGCAAAGCGTTTTTCGCCGCGTCAGTCCGCCTGTTTGCGCAGGAAGGCTGGGATGTCGTAGCGATCGACGCCGCTGTTGGCGAGCGCTTCCACCGTCACATTGCGCTTCCTGACCACGGCCGGCACGTCCGCCATCTGGTTGAAGTCCGGCGTGCCGTTGCCGTAGGCAACCGCATCGTAGGTGCCGGTCGCCACCGCTTCGATGATCGGCGTGTTGATGACTTCGAAGCTCTGCCGCTTCGCTGCCGCCTGCCCCAGACCCGTGGCGACCACGGTGACGCGCAGGGCGTCGCCCATCAGTTCGTCGTACACCGCGCCGAAAATCACGTGCGCGTCCTCGGCGGTGAAGGCTTTCACCGTGTTCATCACCTCGTTGACTTCCTTCATCTTGAGGTTGCCCTTGGTGGCGGTGATGTTGACCAGCACGCCGCGCGCGCCGGAAAGATTGATACCTTCCAGCAGCGGCGAAGCCACCGCCTGCTCGGCGGCGATGCGGGCGCGATCGACGCCGGAAGCGGCGGCCGAACCCATCATGGCGCGACCCATTTCGCCCATCACGGTGCGCACGTCCTCGAAGTCGACGTTGATCAGGCCCGGGTAGGTGATGATTTCGGCGATCCCGCCCACCGCGTTCTTCAGCACATCGTCGGCGGCGCGGAAGCAGTCGTCGACGTCGGCGTCGTCGCCCATCACTTCCATCAGCTTGTCGTTGAGGATGACGATCAGCGAATCGACGTGCTTGGCGAATTCGGCGATCCCAGCTTCCGCCGATTTCATGCGCCGCCCGCCCTCGAAGCTGAACGGTTTGGTCACCACGCCCACCGTCAGCACGCCCATTTCGCGGGCCACTTCGGCCACCACGGGTGCAGCGCCGGTGCCGGTGCCGCCGCCCATGCCGGCGGTGATGAAAGCCATGTGCGCGCCTTCGAGCTGGGCGCGGATCTCGTCGCGATGCGCTTCCGCCGCGGCCTTGCCAGCTTCCGGCTTGGCCCCCGCGCCCAGGCCGCTCTTGCCGAGCGACAGCTTGGACGCTGCGGCGTTGCGCGCCAGCGCCTGCGCGTCGGTGTTGGCGGCGATGAACTCGACGCCGCTCACACCTTCACGAATCATGTGCTCGATGGCGTTGCCGCCCGCACCACCCACGCCGAACACCTTGATGATGGTGCCCTGCGACTCGTCCTTGTCAATGATCTCAAACATAACGACCTCCTCTGAAAAAACCGTTGAAAAATCAGAAATTCTTGGCAAACCACTGCTTCATGCTGGAAAAAACGTCGGTGACGCCGCGTTTTTCCTGAATCTTCTGGCCGCGCCGGCGCTGCGTCTGCGCTTCCAGCAGCAAACCGAAAGCGGTGGAAAAGCGCGGGCTTTGCACCACGTCGGCCAGACTGCCGTTGTATTTCGGGTTGCCCAGGCGCACCGGCATGTGGAAGATTTCCTCGCCCAGTTCGACCATGCCCGGCATGGCACTGGCCCCGCCGGTGAGGACGATGCCGGACGACAGCACGTCCTCGAAACCTGCCCGGCGCAGCTCGTGCTGGATCAGCTCGAACAACTCCTCGACGCGCGGCTGGATCACGTCGGCCAGGGCGCGCCGGCTCAGCTTGCGGCTGGGGCGGTCGTCCACGCCGGCGACGTCGATGCTTTCCGCCGGGTCGGCCATTTCCGACAGGGCGCAGCCGAAGCGGATCTTGATGTCCTCCGCCTCACGGGTCGGCGTGCGCAGCGCCATCGCAATGTCGTTCGTCACCTGATCGCCAGCAATGGGAATCACCGAGGTATGGCGGATCGCACCCTGCGTCCACACCGCGATGTCGGTGGTGCCGCCGCCGATGTCGATCAGGCAGACACCCAGGTCTTTTTCATCCTCCGACAGCACCGCGTAGCTGGAAGCCAGCGGTTGCAGCACCAGATCGTTGGCTTCCAGCCCGCAGCGGCGCACGCACTTGACGATGTTCTGCGCCGCCGACACCGCGCCGGTGACGATGTGCGTCTTCACTTCCAGGCGCATGCCGCTCATGCCGATCGGCTCGCGGATGCTGTCCTGGCCGTCGATGACGAACTCCTGGGTGAGGATGTGGAGAATTTCCTGCTCGGCCGGAATCGGCATGGCGCGCGCCGTTTCGATCACGCGCTCGACGTCGGCCTGGGTCACTTCCTTGTCCTTGATCGCCACCATGCCGTTCGAGTTGAAACTCTTGATGTGGCTGCCGGCAATGCCGGTGTACACATGGCTGACCTTGCAGTCGGCCATCAGTTCGACCTCCTGGATCACCCGGCTGATGGTGTGCACCGCCTCTTCGATATTCACCACCGCGCCTTTTTTCAGGCCACGCGACTCCTGCGAGCCGACGCCGATGACGTTCAACCGCCCTTCCTGATCGAGATCGGCGACCAGCGCGATGACGCGCGAGGTGCCGATGTCCAGGCCAACCACCAGGTCCTTGTTGTCCCTGCTCATGTGCTTACTTTCCCTTCGCTTTCGCGGCGTCCGCTGCCGCGACCTTGATTGCAAATCCGTTCGGATAGCGCAGATCGACCACCGCCGGCCGGACCGCCAGCGCCGCCATCTCTTTCTCGTACACCTCGACGAAACGCTGCAGACGCCCTTCCACCGGCCATTTCGGATGCTCGCGCCCGATCTCGACGCGCATCCCGTTGGCCAGCGTCAACTGCCATGCCAGCCGCGATGACAGGCTCAACTGCACCGGCGTCTCGCCCACGGCGGCAAACATCTCGCGGAACGCCACGAAGCGCTCCAGCACCTGCCGCGACGTGCCGCTCGGCCCCTGCAACAAGGGCAGCCGGCGCATTTCCTGTTCCGGCATGAGCGCCGCGAACACCTCGCCATGCCCGTTGATCATTTCGGCATGGCCTTCGCCCCAGCGCGCGATCGGCTGATGCTCCTCGACCTGCACCGTGAGCCCCGACGGCCACTGGCGGCGCACCTGCGCCGAGCGCACCCAGGGCAGTTGCAGCAAAGCCTGGCGCACGTTGTTCACATCCAGGGTAAAGAAATTGCCACGCAGGCTGCCCGGCAAGACCTGCTCGATTTCGCCACGCCGCGTATGCTGCAAGGGCGTCTCGAACACCACCTGCTGCACCGGCAAGGCCGGCACGCGCACCAGCCACACCGCGCCGGCGGCCAGCAGCGCCGCAGCGCCGACCAGAAAGAGCAGGTCGGCCAGGGTGTTGAGCAGTTGCGGTTTGTGCCACATTCATTACCTCAGTCGTTCGCCGCGAGTTCGAGCACCCGGCGCACCAATGCCGGGTATTCCAGGCCGGCCACCCGCGCCGCCATCGGCACCAGCGAGTGATCGGTCATGCCCGGTGCCGTGTTGGCTTCGAGAAAATAGTGCTGCCCGGCGGCATCCATCAGAAAATCCACCCGCCCCCAGCCGCGCCCGCCCAGCACGCGGAAAGCCCGCAGCGCCTCGGCGCGAATCTGCGTTTCCTTTTCCTCGGACAGGCCACAGGGGCAGCGGTAGGCGGTGTCGTCGCGGTTGTATTTCGCTTCGTAGTCGTACCACTCGCTCGCCGGTTCGATCTTGACGATGGGCAGACTGTCATCGCCGATGATGCCGACCGTGTATTCACCGCCGAGAATTGCCTGCTCGGCGATCACCAGCGGATCATGGCGGGCGGCTTCCGCCCAGGCTGCGGCCAGCTCGCCCGGCGCTTTGACCTTGCTCACGCCGATGGACGATCCCTCGCGCGCCGGTTTCACGAACAGGGGCAAGCCGAGGCTGCGCTCGACGGCGGCGAAATCGCTCTCTGCCGTCAATAACGTGTAGGCAGGCACCGGCAGACCCGCCGCCTGCCACACCAGCTTGCTGCGCCACTTGTCCATCGCCAGCGCGGAGGCCAGCACACCGGGGCCGGTGTAGGGAATGTGCAGGAGTTCAAGCGCGCCCTGGATGGTGCCATCCTCGCCGTGCCGACCATGCAGGGCGATGAAAGCGCGGTCGAAGCCGGCCAGTTCCGTCAGCGCCTGGTTGGCCGGATCGAAGGGATGCGCGTCGATCCCCTGCCCTTGCAGCGCGGCCAGCACCCGGCCACCGCTGTTGAGCGACACTTCGCGCTCGCCGGAAGTGCCGCCGAAGAGCACGGCGACCTTGCCAAAATTCATCGTTGCAGTCATCACATTTCCACCAGCTTGCCGGGCACCGCGCCGATGGAGCCGGCACCCATGGTCAATACGACGTCGCCATCGCGGGCGACATCCAGAATCGTTTGCGGCATGGCCGCGATGTCTTCGACGAACACGGGCTCCACCTTGCCCATCACACGCAAGGCGCGTGCCAGGGAGCGGCCATCCGCCGCGACGATGGGGGCCTCGCCGGCGGCGTAGACTTCCGCCAGGCATAGCGCATCGACGGTGGACAGGACCTTGACGAAATCCTCAAAGCAATCGCGGGTGCGCGTGTAGCGGTGCGGCTGGAAAGCCAGCAGCAGCCGCCGGCCCGGAAAGGCACCGCGCGCGGCTGCGAGCGTCGCCGCCATTTCCACCGGGTGGTGCCCATAATCGTCCACCACGGTGATCTGCCCGCCCGCCGGCAGGGCGATTTCGCCATAGCGGTGAAAGCGCCGGCCCACGCCCTTGAATTCGGCCAGCGCCCGGGCAATGGCCGCATCGTCCACGCCGGTTTCGGTGCCGACGGCGATGGCCGCCAGCGCGTTCAGCACATTGTGTTCGCCAGGTACGTTCAGCGTGATCGGCATTTCGCTGGTCGTGCCATTGACCCGCACGCAGGTGAAGTGCATGCGGCCGTGATCCGCCACCACGTCCTTGGCGTAGACGTTGCAATCCGGGGTGAAGCCGTAGGTGATGATCTGGCGCGTCACGCGCGGCATGATTTCGCGCACGTGCGGGTTGTCGGCGCACAGCACCGCCACGCCATAAAACGGCAGGCGGTTGAGGAAATCGACGAAGGCGTTTTTCAGGCGCTCGAAATCATGGCCGTAGGTTTCCATGTGATCGGCGTCGATGTTGGTGACGACTGAAATCACCGGCGACAAAAAGAGGAAGGACGCATCCGATTCGTCGGCCTCGGCCACCAGAAAATCGCCCGCGCCCAGCTTGGCGTTGGCCCCGGCGGCATTCAGGCGGCCACCGATGACGAAAGTCGGATCGAAGCCGCCCTCGGCCAACACGCTGGTAGCCAGACTGGTGGTGGTGGTCTTGCCATGCGTGCCGGCGATGGCAATGCCTTGCTTCAGGCGCATCAGTTCGGCCAGCATCAGGGCGCGCGGCACGATGGGAATGCGTTTTTCGCGGGCTGCAACGACTTCCGGGTTGTCTTCCTTGACGGCGGTGGACGTCACCACGGCGTCGGCCCCGGCGATGTTTTCGGCGGCATGGCCGATGGCAACGCGCACGCCTTCCGCCTCCAGGCGGCGCGTGGTGGCGCTCGCCTGCAAGTCGGAACCGCTTACCGTGTAGTCGAGGTGAGCGAGCACTTCGGCAATGCCGCTCATGCCTGAGCCACCGATGCCGACGAAATGGATATGTTTGACTTTATGTTTCATCGTGCCACTTCACTGCAAAGTTGCGCCACGTCCCGAGTGGCATCCGGTTTAGCCAAGCCGCGCGCCTTTTCGGCCATTTCCAGCAACTGGCTGCGCGAGTAATTGCGCATGAGGGCGATGCTGTGCGGCGTCAATTCGTTTTGCGGCAGCAGGAAGGCGCCGCCCACATTGACGAGAAAGCGCGCGTTCCCCGTCTGGTGGTCGTCCACCGCATGCGGGAAAGGCACCAGAATGCTGGCCACGCCGGCCGCCGCCAGTTCCGCCACGGTCAGCGCGCCAGCCCGGCAGATCACCAGATCGGCCCAGGCATAGGCGCCGGCCATGTCTTCAATGAAAGGCACGCAGTGGGCGCTCACACCAGCCTCGGCATAGGCCGCTTCCAACGCGGCAATATGTTTCTCGCCGGCCTGATGCACGATCTGCGGCAACTGCCCGGACGCCAGTTCGGCCATGCCTTTCGGCACGCGCTCGTTGAGCGCCTGCGCCCCGAGGCTGCCGCCGATGACCAGCAGCCGCAAGGCACCATCGCGCCCGGCAAAGCGTTCGGCCGGCGCAGCCAGACCGGCAATCTCCGGGCGCACCGGATTACCCAGCCATTCGCCGGCGGGCAGCACGTCGGGAAAACCTGTCGCCACCCGGGTGGCGATTCTGGCGAGCACGCGATTGGCCAGTCCA